>JBGOUJ010000186.1:0-11962 GCA_041477005.1 Terriglobia bacterium
CCCGCCCTGGCGGGCTATAACGCCGGCGAGCACCGCGCCGCCAAATGGATGGCCTGGCACGCGATGACCGACCCCGCGGAATTCGTGGAGAACATTCCCTTCACCGAGACTCGCGGCTATGTACAATCCGTCCTGCGAAACGCCGAGATCTACCGCAAGCTGTACGGAAGCTGAGCCGCATTTGTGATTTGATGGCTGCCCGCCGCACTGCCCACTTCACCGAGTCGGTCATTCGCGAGATGACGCGGTTGGCGCTCGAGCACGACGCCGTCAACCTGGCCCAGGGCTTCCCGGACTTCCCCGCCCCGGCGGAAATCAAAGCCGCCGCCCAGCAGGCCATTTGCGACGATATCAACCAATACGCCATAACCTGGGGCGCCAAAAACTTTCGCGACGCCATCGCCCGGAAATACCGCGACTGGTACGGCCTGGAGATCGACCCGGAGCGCGAAATCACGGTCTGCTGCGGCTCGACCGAGGGCATGATCGCCTCGCTGCTGGCTACCGTGGATCCGGGCGACGAAGTGATCATCTTCGAGCCGTTCTACGAAAACTACGGGCCCGACACCGAGCTTTCCGACGCTACCCGCCGGCTGGTGACGCTCTATCCTCCGGACTGGCGTTTCGATCCCGAAGAGCTGCGCCGCGCCTTTGGCCCGCGCACCCGCGGCATCATCCTGAACACGCCGAACAACCCCACCGGCAAGGTCTTCACCCGCCAGGAGCTGGAGTTCATCGCCGGCCTCTGCCGGGAGTTTAATGCGCTCGCCTTCACCGACGAAATCTACGAGCACATCCTCTATGCGGGGACGCACCACCCGATGATCACCCTGCCGGGCATGCGGGACCGGGCGGTGCTCGTGAATAGCATGAGCAAGACCTACTCGGTCACCGGCTGGCGGGTCGGCTGGGTCATCGCCTCTCCGGCCCTCACGGAGCCGATCCGCAAGGTCCACGACTTCTTGACGGTGGGCGCCGCCGCCCCGCTGCAGCAGGCCGGCGTCGCCGCCCTGAGCATGCCCCGCGAATACTACGCCCGCCTGCGCGCCGACTACCAGCACCGCCGCGATCTGCTGGTCGGGCTTCTCGATCAAGCCGGCTTCCGCTGCTACAAACCGGACGGGGCCTACTACGTCATGACCGACATCTCCGGCTTTGGCGCGGCGAACGACGTCGAATTTGTCCGCCGCCTGATCGTCGAGGCTGGCGTCGCCGCCGTCCCCGGCTCCAGCTTTTACGGGGAACGGGCGGGGCCTTCGGCGGCCCCCTCTGGGACACGCTCCGGGCCCGGCGCCCAACAGGTCCGCTTCTGCTTCTGCAAGACCGATCGAACCCTGCAGGAGGCCGGCGAGCGGCTCTCGAAAGCCAGGTTCCTCGCGAAAATCAATTGACTTCCCTAGATTTGAAGAACCCCTCCCCACGGGGCGCGCGCATCGACGTTATCGCCTGTCACCAGAACTCACCACCGACGAGACGCTTATCGATTGGATCAGCTCGGCGATCGGCACACCTCTGCCGCGCTTCAGGCCCCGTGACCTCCGGCTCCGACGGACCGGATCACGCACCGGCGCTGGCTGCGTAGTACAGGACCGCGAAAACTCCGACGGCGGACACGAGTGTGACAATGAGGGTCAGCACCTTGCTGCGGACCTCTTCCTTGTCATACTCCTTCTTGGGATTTATGTACTCAAACATACTGCCCCCTAAAGGCGGCAAGCGCCTTCGGGTGAGTCAAGGGAAAAAAGCGGCGGAGCGGGCAAACAAACTCGTTCCCGCCCCAAAGGGCGTTGGCAACCAAATCGCGATTTGTGGAGCGGCAGCATAATTCGCCACTCCCGAGTTCTCCACCCTTATAAGACGACTTGCAGGACCGTTTGGTTAGCTCCGACTTGATAATCGCCGGCTTCGGGCAGCAGCATTAGGTTATTTCAGCCAATCTCTGCAGAATAAATTCTGGAAAGGCGCACCGCTCAAACGCCCGGCGGGCGGGCGCGATGCGGCCCAATCGGAGACAAGCGAGGCCCAGATAGTAGTAATTCTCCGGAGTTGCCGCGCCGCGAGAGAGCGCCAGCCGCAGCAGCAGCAAAGCCTCCTTCGCCTCTCCCAGCTCCAGGGTGGCCTTTCCCAGCGTGGCCAGGGCTTCACTGGCGAGCGGTTCATCGAGACGCTCCACTGCCCCACGCAGCAGCCGCCTCGACTGCTCGAAGCGGTCCAGGTAATAGAGACTCACCCCGAGACCATAAGCCGTTCTGGGGTCGTCGGGTGGGGCGGCGCCGAAGGCGGCCAGAGCCTTCTCCCATTTCTCGGTGCGAAGGTAGACCAAACCCCGGCGTAACTGGCTCATTCTTCCGCCGGGCCGGTCAGCCGGCGGCTCCTCGGCCGGCGGCGAGCAGTCGTGGCGCTGGGCGCCGGCCCGCTCTTCGATCGCCACCAGCAGCCGGGCCAGTAACCACGCATTGGGCGGGAGATCTCGGGCGAGAATCTGCCGGGCGCCTTCGATCTCTCCGGCACGCAACCGGCACAACGCCAGCAAGCAGCGAGCCTGCTGATTCTCCGCCGAATCGGCGACCAGATCCCGCGCTTCCTCGACCCGCCCGGCGTCATAGAGGACGCGGGCCAGAAACAGCCGGCTGACGGCAGCCTTCGAATCGAGGACCCTCGCTCGCTCGACGTGCTCGCGGGCTTCGTCGTATCGCCCGCACTCGGCGAGCACGGCGCCGCGCCATAGCCAGGCGCCGCGATCGCCTGGATCGGCATCGAGCGCTTGCCGGTAAATCGCCGCCGCCCGCCGGCCGGCGCCGTGTGTCTGATAGCTCTGCGCTTTGCGAAACAGCCACCAGGCGCGAAGTTTGTCCATGCCGGAACCGGCCACGCCCTCAGAAGCCACGCGAGGATCGAACCCAACGAAAGATTTCGCGCCGAGGCGCAAGGAACGCAAAGGAAACTAAGAAGCTCTTCTTGGCGTACTTGGCGCCCTGGCGTCGCACAACTGCCAATATAGCAGGCCGGCGCAAGCGGACAGCTCCTCCTTCTCCTCCTTGCGGGCCGTCCTCTTCTCGGGCGCTAGGCGGCCCCGGCCGCAGCCTCGGCGCGCTTGGTCTTCAATGCATTCTCGACAACCCAGTGAAGCTCCACGCGTCGAAAGGGCTTGCACACGAAATCAAAAGCCCCGGCATCCAAAGCGTCGAGCCACAGCCGCTCTTCCCGGAGGCGCGAATAGGCCAGCAAGCCGGCGCGGGGAGCGTGCTCTTTGAGTCTCTGCAGCGTCGATTGCCAGCCTGCATCGCGGTCCAAATCCACCAGAATCAGGACAAAGTCGCGTTTCCCGGCCAAGTGGAGCGCTTCGCTCATGCTGGTTGCGGAGACGACCCGGATCTCGAAGCTTTCGAGCACGGCCGAAAGATCCTGTGAGTCGTCCGCGGAAGGACAGCACAGCAGTGCGTGGTGATACACGGCGACCCTCCCCACGTTCAGCCGGGCAATTCCGGGGCCATGCTATAGTGGCTCTCTTTCGGCTTTGTATTCAGTTTGGAGGCGGCGATGTGCGGTTTGTCGACCCTGGCGCTGTTCCCCCTGCTCGCTGCGGGAAGCGCCCTTTCACCCAGCGCGCCTGGTCCCCAAGTCGTGCGCACAAAGATCGCGGGGACGCGCCGCTGACCGCCATGCCAAAACCAGAAGCCTCACCCGCAGTGCTCGACCGCGCCGCCCGCATCAAGCTGCTGCTGATGGACGTGGACGGCGTCATGACTGACGGGCGCCTCTACTACGTTCCCGGCCCGCAGGGAGAGATGGTCGAGACCAAGGGCTTCGATTCGCAGGACGGCATCGGCTTGCAGTGGGCAAGCTGGGTGGGCATCGAAACGGGTGTCATCAGCGGACGCGACTCTCCGGCCCTGGTCACCCGCGCCCACCAGGTCCGGATGAAATACATCTACCAGGGGCACATTGAGAAGATCCCAATCTATGAAAAGATCCTGGCCGAGGCGGGGGTGACCGATTCCGAAGTGGCCTACATCGGCGACGATTTGACCGACGCCCCGATTCTGGCTCGCGTGGGCCTGGCTGCCGCGCCGGCCAATGCGCGGCCGGAGGTGAAGCGGCTGGCTCACCTGGTGACCGAGGCGCGGGGCGGCGCGGGGGCGGTGCGCGAGGTCATCGAGATTCTGCTGCGGGCGCAGGGGAAATGGGCCGAGATCCTGCGAAAATATGGATTGCCCCCGGGCGAATGAAAGCGCCGCATGAAAGCAAAGGCCCCGCACAAACCGGGCCGCCCGGCGCCGTCGCGAAAGGTCTCCTTCGCCTCGGTCGCACAGCAGCCCTCCACCCTGCGCCGGCTGGAGCCGTGGCTCTACCTGCTGGGCCTGGCGGTGGCCGGTTTCGCGATCTATGGGCGCAGCCTGTACGGTCCCTTTCTGTTTGACGACGCCGATCTGCTGGAGGTCCGCAGCGCCGTCCGGATCAAGAACCTGTACATTATCCTGAGCGGCCCGCGTCCGCTTACCATTCTTTCCTTCGCCCTGAATCATGCTCTCGCCGGGGTCGATCCTTTCTATTTCCACCTGGTCAACGTCGTCCTGCACATTCTCAATGCGGCCATCCTCTGGCGAATCGTCCGGCTGCTGTCGCCGCCGGCGCCGATCGCCTACCTGGCGCCGCTGCTGTTTCTCGCGAGCCCCGTTCAAACCGAGTCGGTCGCCTACATCAGCAGCCGCTCGGAGGTGCTGGCGGCAGCATTTTACCTGCTGGCGCTGTGGGCCTTTCTGGCTCCCTGGCGGGACCGGCGGCCGTGGGCGAATGCCGGGCTGGTGGCGGTTCTGTTCGGCTGCTCCGTTTCGAGCAAGCAGCACGGCGTGACGCTTCCAGTCGCCATCCTGCTGGTGGATTACTTCTTTCTGGCCCACTGCGACTGGCGGCAGCTCAAGAAGAACTGGCGCGCCTACGCCGTGCTCGGGGTCGAGATGGCCGCCGGCGGCTTCATCGTGGTACGCAACATCATCAACGTCCCGTCGGCCGGCTTCTTCCTGAAGGACGTGACCTGGAAGAGCTACCTCCTCACCCAGTTTCGCATGTACTTCTTATACCTGCGGCTGCTGCTGTTCCCCGTGGGCCTGAATGCGGACTACGACATACAGCCTTCGCGCAGCCTGCTCGAGCAAGGCTCGTGGCTGGCTCTGGCGGGCCTGCTGCTCCTGGTGGGCGCGGCGGTTTACCTGCGCCGGCGCCTCGCCCTGGTCTCGTTCGGCGTGCTGTTCTTCTTCCTGGCCCTGCTTCCCACCTCCAGCTTTTACCCCTTGCTGGACTATGCGGCGGAGCGGCGTGTCTATCTTTCGTCGATCGGCTTCTTTCTGGCCGTGCTGGCACTGGCCTGGGAGTGGCGGCCCGCGCGCCAGTCGCTGGTTCGCGCCTGCGGCGCCGTGTTGATCCTCTATGCCGCCGGCACGTATTCGCGATGCCGGCTCTGGCAGGACCCGCTCGCCCTCTGGCTGGACACGGTGGAGAAATCCCCTCGCAAGTGGCGTGGGTACACCTGGCTGGGTCTGGAGTATCAGAAGCGCGGGAGGTTTACCGAGGCCGGCGCCGCCTTTCAGAAGGCCGCCGAGCTGGTCCCGCCCAATACGCCGGAGCAGGCCGAAATTTTCAGCAGCCTCGGCTCGACCTTCAACAACCGCAAGATGTACGACGAGGCGATTCCCTACTATCAGGCGGCGCTGCAGATCAGGCCGGCCGGCACGTCCACTGTTTGGACCAACCTCGGTCTCGCCGAGATCCGGGTGGGCCGCGCCGAAGGCTGGAACGATCTGCAAAAGGCCATCCGGGTGAACCCGCTCGCCTGGGAGCCTCACTTTGCGCGCGGCAATCTGTATTTCGAGATGGGCCGCTACGAGGACGCGATCCGGGATTACCGGCGCGTGCTCAACCTGGTTCCCGACCTGGCCGACGCTCAAAACAACCTGCGCGCGGCCGAAGCCGCCGCCGCCCTGACCAGACAGGCGCTGCCTCAATCTGGTAAGAAATGAGAGTGTCAAAAGCGACCGGGAACAAGCGGCCGCAAAAGGAGCGCTTATGAAATCCGCTGTAAAGAGACTCTTCGACCGCCGTAATTTTCTCCGATCCTTCGGCACGGCCGCGGCCGCCGGCGCCGCGCTGGCCATCACCGACGAGGCGCTGGAAGCCTACCCGCAAAACGTGCAGCGCAACTCGAAGCCGAGCGAGCTGCGCATCACCGATCTGCGCGTGGCCACTGTGGCCCGCGCCCCGATGACCTGCCCCCTCATCCGCATCGACACCAACCAGGGCATCTACGGGCTGGGAGAAGTGCGCGACGGCGCCTCCAAGAATTACGCCCTGGTGCTCAAGAGCCGCATTCTGGGGGAGAACCCCTGCAACATCGACAAGATTTTTCGCAAGATCAAGCAATTCGGCGGTCACGCCCGGCAGGGCGGCGGGGTGTGCGGGGTGGAGATGGCTTTGTGGGATTTGGCCGGCAAGGTCTACGGCGTGCCGGTCTATCAGATGCTGGGCGGCAAGTTCCGCGACCGCATCCGCCTCTATGCCGACACCGACACGTCACCCGATCCCAAGGAGTTCGCCCGCCGCCTGAAGGAGCGCCGAGAGAAGGGTTTCACCTGGCTGAAGATGGATCTGGGCGTCCAACTGGTTTCCCGCACGCCCGGCACTGTCACCCGCCCGCTCGGCCCCCCGGCCGGCCAGAACGTGCAGCACATGTTCACCGGCATGGAGATCACCGAGAAAGGCGTCGCCATGCTGGGCGATTACGTGGCCAGCGTGCGCGAGACCATCGGCATGGACATCCCGCTCTCGGCCGACCACTTCGGCCACATCGGCGTGAACAGTTGCATCCGCCTGGGCAAGGGCCTTGAAAAATACAACATGGCTTGGCTCGAGGACATGATCCCGTGGCAGTACACCGACCTGCTCAAGAAGATCACCGACGCGGTCGACATCCCGGTCCTCACGGGAGAGGACATTTACCTGAAGGAGGGCTTCGCCACGCTGGTGAACGCCCATGCGGTGGACATCATTCACCCGGACCTGGCCACTTCGGGCGGCATCCTGGAGACCAAGAAGATCGGCGACCTGGCCCAGGAAGGCGGCGTGGCCATGGCCATGCACTTCGCCGGCACTCCGGTTTCCTGCATGGCCAACGTGCACTGCGCCGCGGCCACGGAAAACTTCCTGGCCCTGGAGAACCACTCGGTCGAAGTTCCCTGGTGGGAGGACCTGGTGACGAAGCCGAAGCCGATTTTCGACAAGGGCTTCATCAGCGTCCCCGAGACTCCCGGTTTGGGCGTCGAGCTCAACGACGAGGTAGTGAAGCAGCACCTGCTCGAGCCCGGCTACTTCGAGCCGACGCCGCAGTGGGACAAGGACCGTGGCAACGACCGGCTGTGGAGCTGACCCTACTGATCAGCCACGGTGCTGCCTCTGCGCCTTTTTTGCCTCCGTGGCTCAGGTCTCGCCTACCAGGCTTGAGGCGAAGAGGCGTAGTCCGGTACTCGGCCCGGCTTCTTCGAGCCTCTCGGCGGCGCTGTCCGGGGCCGCCGGAGCATCGGGCGTCCCGTCGCGCAGACCCTGACTCCTGGCCCGGGAGCCGTGGTGGTAGCGCTTGTGCCAATACATGCGGTGGTCGGCAACGGCAAGCAACTTTTCGGTGGTCAGCCCGTCGTTGGGATAGGAAGCCGAACCCAGGCTGACGGAAATCTCCAAGCCGGGCAGATCCTTGTTCAACGCCTTCACGGCTACGGCCAGGTCGAGGCGTTTCATTGAGGCGTCTTCCACGCCCATGCCGGGCAACAAGAGAACGAATTCGTCGCCACCCATGCGCGCTACAAAATCGTACTCTCGCAGGCATCCCCGCAGGGCTCCGGCCAGGGCTACCAGCGCCTTGTCACCGGCGGAATGCCCGAGCGTATCGTTGATCTTTTTCAACCCGTTCATATCCAGAACGAAGAGGGAGTAAGGCGTTTGCTGGCGGGCGGCCCGGGCCGCCTCCTGCTCCAGCCGCGCCGCCAGCGCCCGCGCGTTGGGTAGCTCCGTCAGGGGATCGGTTCCGGCCGATTTCCCGATCGCCTCATGAATCAGTAAGTTGTAGATCGTAGACCCGACCTTCATCCCGATCGCTTTCAAGATGCGCAGGTGGTCCAAGGTAAAGGCCTCGTGGCGCAGGCTGTAGAGAGTAAGCGCCCCGATGATGCCCTTGGCGGAATCGAGCGGCACCGACAGGGCCGAACGCAGATCGCTGAAACGCTTTGGATCGTGCATGTATCCCGGCTCGACGGCGGGATTTCCGTTCAAGCTGTGGTTTCCCGTTCCGGCAACCCAGCCCGACAGCCCTTCTCCCAGCGGAGCCTGCACCCCCGCCAGCAGTGCGGCATTGACGCCTTCCACGAAGCGTGGGACCAGCTTGCCCTCTTCGATCAGGTAAATGGCGCTGGCGTCGAAGTCGATGAGCTTTCGCAGTTGCTCCACCAGCAAGCGCAGGGTCTCGTCCAGGCTCAAGCTGTTCCCTAAGGCCTGGCTCAGCTCGTAGAGAATCTGCAATTCCTGCCGCGCCTGGATGATGGCATTGAGCGCCGGGGCCACCGAGGCGTCGCCAGGCCTTTCCACCAATAGCCCGGCCTCGGGTGCGCTGCCCCTCTCAACCTTGATCGTCGAGTAGAGCTTCTTCTCGGACCGCGGCTGGGCTTCCACCAGGTGCTCGAGCTTGGGATGGAGTTTCTCCAAAACCTTCACGATCTCCGGATCGTACAAGACCCCTGTGTCTTTCTTGATCATCGCCAGGGCGCCGGCGTGCGAGAGCGCCCGGCGGTACTGCCGGTCGGAGGAGAGGGCGTCAAAGGAGTCGACCACCGCCAGAATGCGCGCCCCGATGGGAATCTCATGCCCCTTCAGCCCGCCCGGGTAACCCGACCCGTTCCAGCGCTCGTGATGCGCGCGCACAACCGGCACCACCGGGTAGGGGAATTTCACGCGTTCCAGGATCTCGGCCCCCACCACGGTGTGAATCTTCATCCGCTCGAATTCCTCCGACGTCAGCCGCCCGGGCTTGGAGATGATGTACTCCGGCACGGCCAGCTTCCCGATATCGTGCAGCAGGGCCGCCGCGCGCAGCCCTTTCAAATCCTCATGGGGAAGGCCCATCTCCCGGCCGATGGCCTCGGCGTAGATCACCACCCGCTGCAGGTGCTGGTGGGTGCCGTTGTCCTTCGCGTCAATGGCCATGGCCAGCGCTTCGATGGTCCGCAGGTGCAGCTCGTCGACCTCCCGGGCGTGCCGCCGCAGGCGGGCTGCATGAACCCCGAACGAATGGAGGGTCAGGAAGAAAATGGGGAGCGCCATCAGCGCCGCCATCCACCACCCGCGAAAGATGCTGACGCCCACCAGGGTCGCCAGCATCAGTGGCACCGACATGTAATTGGGAACGCGCGCGTCGGTCGAGCTCATAGGGATTCAAGTGGTCTCCGCGGCGTGGAGCAGCCCCATATCCGCAGTTGACCCGAATTTTTTGGGGGCCTGGTGGCCGCTGTGGCAACGTGCGGTTCGAGCCATCACGTCCCCAAGTACCGTTGATACTATTTCGGAAGGGTCGGAGGCTATAGCTCCCTGGTCACATTCTGCTTCAGGGCATGGGACTTCGGCTCCGGTACCGAGGTACATCCAACTCGCGCCGCCGGGGCGCCTCGGGCCCCTTACGTCGGTACTACAGCGCGAGGTAAGAGCTTTCTTTTCAATGGATCAGAAGGGAAGGTCCCGGCACGCCAAGCTCGATCCTGCGAGCGAGCGGAGGCGCTTTTGAGATCGACGCCGTGCGAATTTCTTCCCGGCCAGTCCCCGACGCCCCCGGCCGGGGATCCGCGCCGGGACGCCGTCGGGACCAGTTGGGGAAAGCTTCTTCGAACTGCTTCAGCCCACCCGAATCGCGACTTTCAGCACTTTGTCCCGGCGTGCGCCAAACAGGTCGTAGGCCTTCTCGATTCCGTCGAGTGAGAAGACATGGGTCAGCAGGGGCGTGAGGTCGATCCGTTCGGATTCGACCAGGCGCATCAGGCGGGCCATGCGCCCCTTGCCGCCGGGGCAGAGGGTCGTGACGATGGTGTGATCGGCCAAGCCGGCGCCGAAAGCGTCGAGCGGAATGCGCAGGTGGCCGGAGTAGACTCCGACACTCGATAGCGTGCCGCCGGGCTTGAGCACGCGAAGAGCGTTCTCGAACGTGGCTTGGATTCCGAGCGCCTCGATAGCGACGTCCACTCCGCGCCCACCCGTGGCCTCGCGAATCTCCTCAACCGGATCCGTGCCGGCCAGGAACACCCGGCTCGCGCCGAAGTGCTCGGAGAGGTGCAGCCGGTCCGGGTCGGAATCGATGGCGAAGATCTGGGCCGCGCCCATCAGCCGGGCGCCGAGCGTGGCGCAGAGGCCAATAGGACCTTGGGCGAAGATCGCGACGTTATCGCCCAGCCGCACGCCGCCGCTTTCGGCGGCCGAGAAGCCGGTGGACGCGATGTCGCTGAGCAGCAGAACGTCCTCGTCCCCCAGGGTGTCCGGAATGGGCGTGAGATTGGCCTGGGCGAACGGGACTCGGGCGTACTCGGCCTGGACGCCGTCGATGGTGTTGCCGAAGCGCCAGCCGCCGAGCGGCCCGCCGCACTGCGAGGTGTGGCCCGCCAGGCACGGCTCGCACTGCCCGCACGGCGTGATCGCCCCCACCAGCACGCGCTGGCCGAGCTTGTAGCCGGTCAGGCCCTCGCCGAGCTCGTGAATCACTCCCACCGCCTCATGCCCGATGGTCAGCCCGGGCTTCACCGGGTACTCGCCGCGCACGATGTGGATGTCGGTCCCGCAAATGGTGGTCAGCCGAACTTTGATCACCGCCTCGCCGACCCCGGCCCGCGGGATCGGCTTCTCCTCCAGCCCGAACTTTCCCGGCGCGCGGAACACGTTCGCTTTCATCACGCCTCGCGCCGAGGCCTTCTTCGCGTGCTTCTCCAGAGCCACTGGCATTGCCATTCTCCTTTCGAGGGCCTTGAGTCAGGCTAGCACTCTGAGTCAAGAGTCGGCGTCCGAAGCCGGCCGATCCGGAGGCGCCGGCCTTGGGCTAAAGACGAGTCTCAGCGCTGGGCTTCGACACACCGCCAAAGGTCAGGGAGTTGAGCAGGCCCCCCCGACTCAGAGCGCCAGTAACTTCAGAGAAACTACCTGGCACGAAAACTGCCACAAGGCCCGGATCTCGCCATTTCAAGCACTTAGCCGGCTCCGCCGGTTTCTTGCTCTCAAAACCGGTGCGCCATATGGCGCAGCGGTGAGTTCAGGCTCGGCTTCGGAGTGCTCGGTGTGCCTTCGGAAGAGCCGGCTGCTGGGTCGAATCGGCCGGGACCTCGCCGGTCAGAGTCTTGCGCGAGGTCACGATGGACCTCGTCTCCGCTTCGCTAAGTAGTCCTTTTCCGTGAATACGCTTACGTATTACAGGGTCAAAGAGTCGGATGGGGGCGCGTCGCACACAGGATACCAAGTAGTATTAGGATAATCGAGGATGTGGGAACCTCTCGGCGTCTCCGCGTCTCCGCGGTGATTGTGGCCCCGCAGGATGGCTATTCCTCCAGGCCCAGAACCCGAAGGGCAGTCCCTGCAAATGAAGCTCGTAGCACAGGCACTGTGCATAGGCTGATTCCAGCAACCCCGGCCCCAGCGCGCGGTACACTTCGATGGCCGCGCCGATGATCGCCTCCGTGATTTCATTGACGGTCATTCCAGGAAGTTCCTCGGGGTCTCAGCCGTTGATTGTAGACCCGAATCACCGCGAAGACGCAGAGATCTCTTGTTCTTGTTCTTGTTCTTGTTCTTGTTCTTGTTCTTGTTCTTGTTCTTGTTCTTGTTCTTGTTCTTGTTCTTGTTCTTGTTCTTGTTCTTACAGTAAGGTCACCCGCAAGCGGAAGTCTACGTTAGC
>JBGOUJ010000187.1:0-11948 GCA_041477005.1 Terriglobia bacterium
CAACCGCAAACACCATCACCGTGGAGCGCGCTCAGTTCGGGTCGGTAGCTGCCCCACACGGCGGGCCGAAGACCATCACAGCGGTCACTGACACCACTCCCATCCTCGTCACCGCCATCGGACACCTTCGCCAGGTCAACGATGTAGTGGAGGTGTCTGAGGTTGGGGGGAACGATACCGCCAATGGCGACTGGAATATCCTCCTGCCCCCTACCACCGACACAATACTACACCTAAGCGTCGGCCCGGTAGAAGAGCGGAGGGCCACGCTCCGGCAACGCTGGTCACAAGCCACCACCACCCTCACCCTTCCTTCCCGAACTTCGCCACGAGCGACCGCGTCAGGCTCTGCGAGTGGTGGGTGGCGGTCTCGATCGCCGAGATCAGCATCGACCGCAGGCCGTGCTTTTCGAGCTCATGAATCGCGGAAATGGTCACGCCGCCCGGGGTGATCACCTGGTCCTTCAAGATGGCGGGATGCAGCCCGGTTTCGCGGACCAGCTTGGCCGCCCCGAGCACGGTCTGCTCGGCCAGCCGCGTCGAAATTTCCCGCGACAGCCCCATCTTCACGCCGCCGGCGATCAGCGCCTCAATCACCATGTATATATAGGCCGGCCCGCTGCCCGATAGCGCCGTCACGGCGTGCATCATCTCCTCCTCCACGAACGCCACTACCCCCACCGCGCGGAAGATGTTTTCCACCGACTGGCGGTGGGCCGCTGTGCCGATGGCGTTCGACGCCACTGCCGTCGCGCCCTCCTCCACCACCACCGGAATATTGGGCATGGCCCGGAAGATCGGCATGCGCTTCTCGATCAACTTTTCAATCAACGCGATCGGCACCGCCGCAGCGAGCGAGATCAGGATCTGGTCCCCGCGCAGCACCTCGCGAATCTCCTCCAGCACCCGCGGCTGCGTGGAAGGCTTCACCGCCAGAATGATCAGGTCGGCTGATTCCGCGGCTTCGCAGTTGCGCCCGGCGGTCACGGTGATCGAGTACTTCGCCGCCAGCTCTTCGGCGCGCTCCGGCGTCCGCACGGTGGCGATCAGGTGCTCCCGGTCGGCCACCCCGCCCTTGAGGATCCCGCCGATCAGCGCCGCGCCGATGTTGCCCGCTCCCAAAATGGCTATTCGTTTCGATTCCGGCATGAGCACATTGTAGGGGTAGGCGACGAACTTGTGGGACCCTTTTCCGGGCCGGGGCGCCCTCTGGGCCAGTGAACACCCCAGACCAAAGTCGCGCCAGGCGCGGTGTTTTCATTCCTCCATTCCTCCATTTCTCAATTCCTCAATTTCTCAGTTCTCCCTGTTATCATCGAAATATGGAGCGGATATTGGGGCTGGCAGTGGCGCTGCTGTTGCTTCCGCCGGCGTGGGCCGGCGCGGGGCTGGACCGGCTGCGCCAGATCCGCCAGCTCACCTTCCCGCCGGACCAGTGCTACCGCGTCCGCGACCTGCTGCTGGAGCGGGAAGAGTTCAAGCTGTACTTTTCCGACGGCTTCTTGCTCTTCGCCGAGCCGGTGGAAGGGCGGTCGCTGGCCGCGCTGTTCCTGGCCGCCACCGACACCGGCGAGGGCGAGATCATCCTGATGCCGCCCACCCCGAGTGAACGCCAGTCGATGGCCCGCTTCCTCGGCGAGCCGGTGCTCTCGGAGAGCATGCGCACGGCGATGATGTTTTTCACCGACGACACCGCCGAAGCGCTCCGCCACGCCATGGCCGCCAACTCCTTCAACCGCTCCGACCCGGAAGCCGGCCGCAAGCTGATCGAAGACTGGCAGCCGGTCGCCAGAAACCTTCTGGCCGGCTACGAGATCCGCATGCTGCTGGACTCCTTCTCCCCGCTCGGCCCGGCCGGCGGCTTTTTCGCCGCCGTGATCAGCGGCGTCAAGGTGGGACGCTTCGACATCCTGATCGACCCGCGCCGCCTGGAGCAGATCAGCGTAGGTCAAGCGGTCTGGCAGAGCGGCCAGCGGTTCTACGAAGTCTGGACCAACTTTCCGGCGCAAAGCTTTCGCGAGAGCGGATCCTCGAAGCCACGCCGCCAGCCCATCTCCGACCCGGGAACGCTCGAACACTACCACCTCGAAGCCACTCTCGCGCCGGATCTCGAAATGCGCGTCACCGCCCGCGCTACCCTTGTCGCCGGCAGCCTGGGCGAGCGCGCCTTTCCGTTCGAGCTTTCGACGCAAATGAGAATCAGCCGGGTTCGGCTCGATGGCCGCCCGGTCGAGTGCCTCCAGGATGAAGCGCTCGATTCGAGCGCCACCCGCCGGCGCGGCAACGGCTGGCTGATGGTCCTGCCGGATGAGCCGCTCGCTCCCGGCAGCCGCCACCAGATCGAGTTCCAGTATGAAGGCAACGTGATCACCGACGCCGGTAAGGGCGTCTACTTCGTCGGCGCGCGGGGCAGTTGGTACCCCACGCGCGGCCTCCACTTCACCGACTACGAGCTGCTGTTCCACCACCCCCGCCGGCTGCAACTGGTGGCCACCGGCCGGATGCTCGAGTCAAGCCTGGAGGGCGACGTGCGAACCTCGCGGTGGAAGCCCGACGGCCCGATCCGCGTCGCCGGATTCAACCTGGGCAACTTCGAGCGGACTTCGCTGCGGGTCGGCGATTGCACCGTCGAGGTGTGCGCCAATCGCAGCCTCGAAGCGGCGCTGCAGCAGCAGCCACTTGCGTTGACAATCCCACCGCCGCCCGGCCGGCGCTTGCCGCTGCGCCCCCCGGCGTTCACGTCCGGACAAGATGCCCCTCCGGAACCCCTTCGCCGGTTGAACGAGGTGGCTCGCGACAGCGCCGACGCCCTCGAGTTCTTCACGGCGCGCTTCGGCGCATTGCCGCTGCGGCAACTCACGATTTCTCCTATCCCCGGCGGCTTCGGCCAGGGATTCCCCGGACTGGTCTACCTCGCCACGCTCAGCTATTACCAGGCCGAAGACAAGCCTCTGGACAAGATGCCCCCGGAGGCCCGCCTGTTTTATTCCGAGCAACTGCGGGCCCACGAGATCGCCCATCAGTGGTGGGGCAACCTGGTCACCGCGGCCAGCTACCATGACGAGTGGCTGATCGAATCGCTGGCCGATTACTCCTCCCTGCTCTTCCTGGAACACCACAAAGGCGCCCGCGTGCTCGACTCGGTGCTGGCCCACTACCGGAGCGGCCTGCTCGCTAAAACCGAATCCGGCGAAACGGTCGAAAGCGCCGGGGCGATTGTGCTGGGCGAGCGCCTGCGCACCTCCAAGTCCCCCGCCTCCTACTACGCCATCACCTATCAAAAGGGCGCCTGGGTTCTGCACATGCTGCGCCGGCTCCTGGGTGATGCGAAATTTTTGTCCCTGCTGGCCGAGCTGCGCCGCCAATACCAGTACAAGGGCGTCAGCACCGAGCAGTTCATCGAGCTGGCCGGCCACTTCCTGCCCGCGGCGCCCGCCGGTCAGAAAGGGGATCCAAGGAATGACTCGAGGCTGGAGAACTTCTTCGCCCAATGGGTCTACGCCACGGGCATTCCTACTATGCAGTTACAATACAAAGTGACCGGCAAGGCCCCGCGCCTGCGGCTCGCCGGCGTGGTGAAGCAATCCGGCGTCCCCGATGATTTCAGCGTCTCGCTGCCGGTCGAGATTCAAGTGCCCGGCCGCAGCGACCGCCTCGTGACCCGCGTTCAGACCGCCGGCGGCGAGACCGCCTTCTCGGTACCGCTCAGCCAGCGCCCCACCAAGGTGCAGCTCGACCCAAAGGAATCCGTGTTGGCAGTAAAATAGCGCCGCTTACGTTCCAGCCACGCGGGCAGCTCGAGTGGATTCAACAGTGGCGTTGCGGTGTGAGTAGCTGCTACCTATGCGGTCCCTCGTGCAGAACTTCCGGCCCGCCGGCCCGAACGGTTAGCGGCTCGACGAAGCGGAACAGGTGATTGAGCGGCCCGTGCCCGCCGCCGATGGGGTAGGCGCGAGCGATCGCCTGCGTTACATAGGCCTTGGCCAGCACCACGCTCTCCTTCACTGCTTTGCCGTTGAGGAGGTTGGCCAGAAGCGCCGAAGAAAACGTGCAGCCGGTGCCGTGGGTGCTCTGTGATTCGATGCGGTTCCCGCTGAAGACCTCGATCTCCTGCCCTTCGAAATAAACGTCAGCCGGCTTATCCAGGTGGCCGCCGGTGATCACCACGTGCCGCACGCCCTGCTCGTGCAGCAGCTTGGCCGCTCCCTTCATGTCGTCCAGCGTCGATACCGCGGTGCCCAGCAGCCTCCCCGCTTCCTCGGCGTTGGGCGTCAGGACATGGACGACGGGAAACAGCAGGCGCCTGAACAGCTCGATCTCCGGCGGGGTGATGAAATCCGTCCCGCTCGAGGAGCGGAAAACCGGATCGGCCACGATCGGCAAGCCCTTGTGCGGCCCCAGGCACTCCGCCACTACTTCCAGGTTCTTGCGGTTCCCGATCAGGCCGATCTTGACGCCGAGGATGTCCACATCCTCGAACAGCATCTCGATCTGCAGCCGCAGCAGGCCCGCCTCGACCGGAGCCACCTTGCGAACCTCCCGCGTGTTCTGCGCGGTCATGGCCGCAATGGCCGCCACACCGTAACAATCGTGCGCAGCGAAAGTCTTCAGATCCGCCAGCACGCCCGCGCCGCCGGAGGGATCGAACCCGGCGATGCTCAAAGCCACCGGTCTGGAGTTCGTGTTAGACATGTCAAGTGAAAAGTAACACAGCGCGGCGCCCACTACAATAGTCTTGTAACCCGTTTCGGGCTACCAGACCCGCCGTGCTATATAGTAGACGCTATGCGCCGTCTTCTCGTAACCGTTTTTTTCCTGCCCTTGCTCACCGGCCCGCTGCTCACCGCCCAAGACTGGCGCTACTACGCCGGCGACCCCGGCGGCAGCAAGTATTCCAAGCTGGACCAGATCAACCGCTCCAACGTCACCAAGCTTCGCGTCGCCTGGACCTACCACACCGGCGACATGAGCGACGGCAAGACCCACCTGACCCGCTCCGCCTTCGAAGGCACGCCGCTCGTCGTGGACGGCGTCCTCTACATCACCACGCCGTTCGACCGGCTGATCGCCCTGGAAGCCGAGACCGGCAAGCAGCTCTGGGCTTTCGACCCACACCTGGACCGGGACCGGTATTACAACCTTTTCGTGAACCGCGGAGCGGCCTATTGGTCGAACGGGAAGGAAAAGCGCCTCTTCGTCGGCACCCTCGACGGCCGCCTCTTCGCCGTCGACGCGGCCACCGGCAAGCCCGCAGCAAGCTTCGGCGACAACGGCTGGATCGACATGCGCAAAGGAGTGGCCGACGATTATCCGCGCGCCAGCTATTCCCTGACCTCCCCGGTGACGATATATAAGGATCTGGTGATAGCCGGCGCCGAGGCCGCCGATGGCGAGCCGCAGGGCCCCAGCGGCGACGTCCGCGCTCTCGACGCCCGCACCGGCAAGCTCGTCTGGCGCTTCCATGTGGTGGCGCAAAAGGGCGAGTTCGGCAACGACACCTGGGAAGGCGACTCCTGGCAGAAGCGCGGCGGGGCCAATCCCTGGTCAATCTTCAGCGTCGACGTCGAGCGTGGCATCGTCATCATTCCGCTCACCTCCCCTGCCCACGATTATTACGGCGGCGACCGCGCCGGCCAGAACCTGTTCGGCGATTGCATCCTGGCCCTCGACGCCGCGACCGGAAAGCGGCTCTGGCATTTTCAAACCATCCACCACGACCTGTGGGATTGGGACCTTCCGGCCCAGCCCGTCCTCGTGACCATCCACCGCGATGGCAAAGCGATCCCCGCCGTCGCCCAGGTCACCAAGACCGGTTTCCTCTTCGTCCTCGACCGCCTTACCGGCAAGCCGTTGTTCGACGTGGAGGAGCGCCCCGTGCCCCAGAGCCAGGTTCCCGGCGAGCACACCTGGCCCACGCAGCCGTTTCCGGTCAAGCCCCCGCCCTACGCCCGCCAGACGTTTAGCTTCGACGAGCTGACCGACGTGACCCCCGAATCCCGGGCCGAGTGCCAGAAGCTGATCGAGGGCGCCACGACCGGCCCGATGTTCCGCCCCATCGGCTTGGAATACACCGTCATGTTCCCCGGCACCAACGGTGGCGCCAACTGGGGCGGCGGCTCCTACGACCCGGCTTCCAATCTGCTCTTCGTCAACTCGATGGACGTGGCGGCCATCTTCCGGGCCAACAAGCGCCCGGAAGGCTCCGCGCTCCCCTATCGCATCAGCGGCCGCGCCGGCCGTTTCATGGATTCCAAGCGCTACCCTTGCCAGAAGCCGCCGTGGGGCCACCTCACCGCCATCGATCTGGACAAAGGCGAATTCCGCTGGCGCGTGACGCTGGGCGTGGTCGATGAGCTGCTCGCCCGCGGCCTGCCGCCCACCGGAACTTCGAACCTGGGCGGCTCGATTGTCACCGCCGGCGGCCTGCTCTTCATCGGCGCCACCAACGACAGCCGCTTCCGGGCGTTTGATAAGGATACCGGCCAGGAGCTCTGGGTCACCCGGCTCCCCGCCAGCGCGCACGCCACGCCCATGACCTTCCTGGGAAAGAGGACCGGCAAGCAATTCGTGGTAATCGCCGCCGGAGGAGGAAACAAATACAACGACACCTTCAGCGATTCGCTGGTGGCTTTCTCGCTGCCCTGACAGAACATGTCATTACTTGACAGTCCCCGCTGGCCGGCGCACACTGAAGTATGGGCATGACCTCCCTGAACATCTCCTTGCCCGGATCGTTGAAGACGTTCGTCGAAGCCCAGATCGCCGAGGGCGGTTACAGCACCGCAAGCGAGTACATCCGCGGCCTCATCCGCGAAGCTCAAAGGAAGCAGGTGGAAGAGAAGATCGAGAGCCTCCTGTTGGATGGCCTCAAGGGCGAAGGGATTCAGTTGACGAAAGAATGGTGGCGGCAGTTTCGTGCCAAGCTGAAAGGCCGGCAACCGAAGCCAGGCAAGTCACCGCAGAAGTGACGCCGCCAAAGCGCGGCTCGTGCGTCGTATAAGCGATTCGGTCTGGGCCAGGTGAAGCGAAAAATCATTCTGCAGCCCGCGGCCCGGCGGGATCTGAACGAGCAAGCTGTCCCAAATGAGAACACCCGGCCCAGGAACGCTCGCTCTCGCCTTGCTCTTAGCCACCCCTGCGCTCCCCCAGGAATGGCCCCACTACGGCCGCGACCCCGGCGGGACCAAGTTCTCCCCGCTCACCCAGATCGACCGCGCCAACGTCACGCGCCTCCGGGTCGCCTGGACTTACCACACCGGCGAATTCGCCGACGAGGAAAACTACCCCACCTTTACCGCCTTCGAAGCCACGCCCCTCGTCGCCGGCGGCGTGATGTACGTCTCCACGCCCCGCTCGCGCATCATTGCCCTGGAAGCGGAAACCGGCCGCGAGCTCTGGGTCTTCGATCCCAAAATGACCAAAGGACGCCCCGGCAGCACGCTCGTCCATCGTGGCGCAGCCTACTGGTCCGACAGTCGAAGCCAGCGAATCTTCTGGGGCACCGACGACGGCCGCCTGTTCTCGATCGACGCCGTCACCGGCAAGCCCGCCACCGAGTTCGGCGACAACGGCTGGATCAACCTCCGCCGGGGCGTCGCCGATAAGTTCCCCGACGCCCGCTGGGGCCTCAGTTCCCCGGTGGTCGTCTATCGCGACCTCGTCATCGTCGGCGCCCGCAGCCCTGACGGCGAGCCCCAAGGCCCCGCCGGCGACGTGCGCGCCTTCAACGCCCGCACCGGCAAGCTCGCCTGGCAGTTCCACGTCGTGCCGCGCTCGGGCGAATTCGGCGTTGACACGTGGAAAGGCGACTCGTTCAAAGACCGCGCCGGCGTCAACCCGTGGTCGATGATGAGCGTCGATGTCGAGCGCGGCATCGTCTTCGTCCCGCTCACCTCCCCCGCCACCGATTTCTATGGCGGCGACCGCAAGGGCGCGAACCTCTTCGGCGACTGCATCCTCGCCCTCGACGCCGCCACCGGCAAACGCCTCTGGCATTTTCAAACCGTCCACCACGACCTCTGGGATTGGGACCTGCCCGCCATGCCCAACCTCGTCACCGTCCATCGGGACGGCAAAGCAATCCCGGCCGTCGCCCAGGTCACCAAGACCGGTTTCCTCTTCGTGCTCGACCGCCTCACCGGCAAGCCCTTGTTCGACGTCGAGGAGCGCCCTGTTCCCAAAAGCCAGATCCCCGGTGAGGAGTCTTGGCCCACGCAGCCATTTCCCGTCCGGCCGCCGCCTTACGCCCGCCAGACGTTTTCGTTCGACGAGCTGACCGATGTCACCCCCGAGTCCCGTGCCGAGTGCCAGAAGTTGATCGAGGGCGCCGTCACCGGCCCCATGTTCCGGCCTGTCGCCCTGGACTACACCATCATTTTCCCCGGCAACAACGGCGGCGCCAACTGGGGCGGCGCCTCTTACGACCCGTCATCCAATCTCCTGTTCGTCAATTCCATGGATGTCGGTGAGCTATATCGGATGATTCCCCGCCCCGAAGGCTCAATCATTCCCTACCGCCCGCAAGGCCGCGGCACGCAAAGCTCCCGCTTCTGGGATCCGAAACTCTACCCCTGCCAGAAACCCCCCTGGGGACACCTGACCGCCATCGACCTCGACAAGGGCGAGTTCCGCTGGCGCGTTACACTGGGAGTGGTGGATGAGCTGATCGAGCGTGGCCTGCCGCCCACCGGCGCTCCGAACCTCGGCGGGTCCATCGTCACGGCCGGCGGCCTGCTCTTCATCGGCGCCACCAACGACGGCCGCTTCCGAGCGTTTGATAAGGATACGGGCAAAGAACTCTGGGTGACCAGGCTCCCGGGCAGCGCCCACGCGGCCCCCATGACCTTCATGGGCAAAACCACCGGCAAGCAATACGTAGTCATTGCCGCCGGAGGAGGCAACAAATACAACAAATCCTACCGCGACTCGCTGGTGGCTTTCTCGCTGCCGTAACCCTGACCCAGCCTCTCCCGTTCAGCCACAAGCAGCACGCGGGGGCGGTGGCCTGCAACGTCTGCCATGCCACGGCCGCCACCGCCGAGCGCGCCGGCCTGCCGGCGGCGGCGCAATGCATGCTCTGCCATGAAAACGTCAAGCAGGAGAGCCCCGCCATCCGCAAACTCGCCGCTTACGCCAAGGACAACAAGCCAATCCCCTGGGTCCGAGTCTACCGCCTGCGCGATTTCGTATTGTTCAGCCACGCCAGCCATCTCGCCGCCAAAATTGACTGCGTTGCCTGTCACGGCCCGGTCGAGAAGCGCGCCGTGTTAAAGGAAGAAGTCCCGGTCAAAATGAAAACCTGCGTCGATTGCCACCAGGCTCGCCGCGCGTCGCTCGATTGCACCCTCTGCCACGAGCTAGGACACTAGAGCATACCCGGTGGGAGGAATCGTTTCCCTGAATGGAAAAACCAAGGCAAAAGGCAAATTGCAAAAGGCAAAAATCAGGGATGCGCCGCTGGCGCGGTGCCGCACTCCGAGGCCGGGCACAAAAAATGCCCCCTTCCTTGATTTTTGCCTTTTGCAATTTGCCTTTTGCCTTGCCTTTCGGTTTCCCGTTGAGGAGCACAGTGGCCGGATGGGCGCCGGTCAAACTGAGGCCTCATGAGCGCCAGGCAATTGACGTGGCCGCGCCCAAAGGTAAGCGGACGTCTTCCTTAATGGTTTAACGAGTTACAATCAGTCCGTCATGTCCCTCAGCACCGGGACGCGTCTGGGACCCTACGAAATCCTCGCCCCCATCGGCGCCGGCGGCATGGTGGATCTCGATCACCAGACCGGACGCACGGTCCAGGAACTGCGTTTCCGGAAAGTTGTCGCCCAAGACTACAGGAAGCCGCGGGCCGCATGCTGGAGGCGATCGGAGTGGGTGTCAGGCCGTAGGAGCGATCGCCCGAAGCCGCGCCTGAGAAACTATCGATCCTGTCCGACCGCCGCCGGCGTATCCGCAGTTGCTGCCTTAGCGCCGGCGACGATCACGCGGTCCCGGCCCTCGTCCTTGGCCCGGTAGAGAGCGCGATCCGCCGCCTCCATGAGTTCCCGAAAGGTCTGGCCGTGATCGGGACACACCGCCACGCCGCAGGAAATCGTGATGGTGGAGAGTGTTTGGCCGCGGTGGTGGATATTGAGGTCCCGCACGACCGTCCGCAGTTGCTCCGCGCGGTTGATCACGTCCTCGAGCCCCATGTCAGGGAACAGGAGGGCGAATTCTTCTCCGCCGTAACGGCAGGGAATGTCCTCCACGCGCATCTTGCTCTGCAGAACGACACCGATCTTTTTTAACACCGCATCTCCGGCATCATGGCCGTAGGTATCGTTGAATCGCTTGAAGTGGTCGACGTCTAGCACGATCATGCTGGCGCATATTCCCTGCCGGTCCGCCCGGTGCAGCTCGCGCACTGCCGTCTCTTCGAAGTAGCGCCGGTTGAAGATCCCGGTCAGCGGATCCCGGATGGCTTGGTCCCGCAGCTTCTCCCGCAACTGCAGATTCGCCAGCGCCAAGGCGATTTGCTCCGCGGCTCCTGCCGCCAGTTTTTGCGTCACTTCCGGCAACCGCTGCGACTGTTGCGCTACGAGCACCAGGACCCCGGTGGCCTCCCCTTGGGCCATCATCGGAATGCAGACCGCCTTTCCATGCGCTTGTGCCTGCAAATGCGGACAACAGGGCGTGCGGTCGCCGTGCCCCGTCACGTGCTGGCGGCCCCGCCGCAGCGCCCAGCAGTCCTCGGAGGAGAACGTCGACGTCATGGTCTGCCCCTCTCCCCAGGAAGCCGCCAGCTCGAGCAGATTGCGCGACGAGCGGTAGATGTAAACAGCGCCGATCTCACTCGGAAACAGAGTGCGTCCGAAACGCCGCAACATATCCTCCGACTCCACCTCGGTGCGGCAGGCCTGGAGCAAATCGATCAGCTCGCCGAGAAGCAGGGTCTCCTGATGGGTAT
Organism: Terriglobia bacterium; assembly: GCA_041477005.1. Classification (GTDB taxonomy): domain Bacteria; phylum Acidobacteriota; class Terriglobia; order Bryobacterales; family JACQDG01; genus JBGOUJ01. Next base: position 10,940 of record JBGOUJ010000187.1, read on the forward strand.
CCGCCAGGATCTGGAGCGATCTTTCTACATTCTGGCTGGCCTCCGCCAGTTCGGCCGTCCGCTCTTTGACGCGTTCCTCCAGCGCGGCCTTCGCTTGTTCCAGCGCCTGCTTTGCAGTCTCGCGCGCCCCGATCTGCCGCCTCATCGGTCGAACCAGGAAAAAGTACAGCGAAGGAGCGGTGAGGATCATCAGCAGCACCGAATCTAGAAGCGCACCCTGGAAGCGCGACAGCCACTCGACATCCGATAGCCAAAAAGCGACGGACAACTCCTCGAAGAATATGGTCGATGCCAGGATGGCCACCAGCCGCAGGGGCTCGTTTGTTTTCATGGCTTGTCGCTGCCTCCCCGTCACGTGGAGGTAGCACTGCGAGTCATTTTATAACGCTTCAAGGCCGGCGCTGGTCGCCTCGGGGATAATACCGAGAGTGCTCGGTCTATCGCCACGGGGAGGAATACGGCTTTCGCCTGACTTTGACGGGTCGAATCCGCGCTCTTACTTGGCGGGTCAGTCAGAACCCTACGGACGGATTACGGCCGCGCCGCCCAGCCCGCCGCCTCGCACCCCCTATGCTACGATGAGTGCTTGCCAGGTTCCGGGCTCCGTGCAGTGGGAAGCTGCGAACCCCGCCAGGTCCGGAAGGAAGCAACGGTAGTGGCCCACCCCGCGTGCCGCGGATCACCCGGAGCTTGGCATAGAAAGACAGAAGCCCTCGGGAAACCGGAAAGGCCGCTACTGTGCGCCGGCTGACCGCTGTTTGCTGATCGCCAACCTCTGAAAGCTTCCTGTGTACCAAGTCATCGCCCGCAAATATCGGCCGCAGACTTTCCAGCAGGTAGTCAACCAGGACCACGTCAAACAGACCCTGGAAAACGCCATCTCCGGCGGCCGCGTGGCCCACGGCTACATCTTTGCCGGCCAGCGCGGCACCGGCAAAACCACGGTCGCGCGCATCCTCGCTAAGTGCCTGAATTGCGCCCAGGGACCGACCGCGCTCCCGTGCCTCGA
>JBGOUJ010000188.1:0-11890 GCA_041477005.1 Terriglobia bacterium
CACTTCCTCGACACCATCTACGAGCGCTTCTTCCGCGGCTACTCCGTCAAGGTGGCCGACACCCACGGCATCGTCTACACGCCCCCCGCGATTGTCAACTACATGTGGACCAGCGTCGCCGAAGCCCTCCAATCCGACTTCGGCCTGACTCTCTCTTCACCGGGCGTCACCATCCTCGACCCCTGCACCGGCACCGGCAACTTCATCGCGAACCTGCTGCCCCGCCTCCCCCACCGCGACCAGCTTTTCGCCAACGAGGTCATGCTGATGCCCTACTACATCGCCGCCCTCAACATCGAGCATGCCTACCTGGACCTCACCGGCCGCTACGAGTCCTTCGAAGGACTCGGCTTCGTCGATACCCTCGACATGGCCGAGGGCCGCCAGATGACCCTGTTCACCGAGAAGAACACCACGCGTGTTGCCCGCCAGCGCCAGGCCCCGATTACCGTCATCATCGGCAACCCGCCCTACAACGTCGGGCAGATCAACGAGAACGACAACAACAAGAACCGGAAGTACGACGTGATCGATAGCCGTATCCGCGACACGTACGCACGGGACTCCTCAGCTACTCTTAAGACGCAGCTCTACGACCCCTACGTCAAGTTCTTTCGGTGGGCCACCGACCGCTTGGGCGACCGCGACGGGATCGTCTGCTTCGTCTCGAACAACAGCTTTGTCGACCAGATAGCTTTCGATGGGATGCGCAAGCACCTGCTCCAGGACTTCACCAGGATCGACCACCTCGACTTGCGGGGCAGCGTCCGCAAGTTCCCCAAGTACGCCGGGACCACCCACAACGTCTTTGGCATCCAGGTCGGCGTAGGGATCACCGTCGCCGTGCGTTGTACAGGCGAGCGCTACCTCCGCTACGCCCGCGTCCGCGAGCACTGGCGCAAGGAGGAGAAGCTCGGCTGGCTCGACAAGCGCCAAGTCGACTGGCATACCCTAACCCCGGATGAACGGTGCACTTGGCTCGTCCCCGGTCACGCTGCCGAGTTTGCCGCCTTTCTGCCGATCAACGAAATCTTTGAGCGTATGTCCAATGGAGTGAAGACCAATCGCGACGCCGTCGTCTACGACTTCCGCCGCGAGGCCCTCATCACTCGCGTCCGACAGTTCATCGACGAATACAACTCCGAGGTCGACCGGTGGCGTCGCTCCGGTGGCAAAGTCACGGTCGATGACTTCGTCCGCTATGACCGCATCAAGTGGAGCGAGACGCTCAAACGCCACCTCCAGCGAGGTGCATACGCCGAGTTTGAAGTCGGCAAAATCCGCGGCACTCTTTACCGCCAATTCACCAAGGAGCTTCTCTACTTCGACACCATTCTCATCGACCGTCCGCTTCAGTTCCCCCGCATCTTCCCCACCCCTGCCGCCGAGGAGGAAAACCTCACCGTCGCCCTCACGAGTCTGGGTTCCGAAAAGCCATTCATGACCCTCATCACCGATCGCATCTGTGACCTGCACCTTGTCGGTGCCGGTTCCGGGTCGCAATGCTTCCCCTTCTACACCTACGATCCCGACGGCTCCCACCGCCGCGAAAACATCACCGACCCCGCCCTCGACCGCTTCCGCACCCACTACCACGACCCGCAAATCACCAAGTGGGACGTCTTCCACTACATCTACGCCCTTCTCCACCACTCCGCCTACCGCGAGCGCTTCGCCGACAACCTCAAGCGCGAGCTCCCACGCATCCCCTTCGCCCCCGACTTCCCGGCGTTCGTCGCCATCGGCCGCGACCTCGCCCGCCTCCACGTCCACTACGAGTCCCTCGACCCCTGGCCCCTCCAGTGGATCGAGGACCCCAAGCAACCCCTCAGCTACCGCGTCGAACGAATGCGTCTCAGCAAGGACAAGACATCCCTCGCCCTCAACTCTTCCCTCACCCTCGCCGGCATTCCTCCCGAGACTTACGAATACCGCCTCGGCAACCGCTCCGCCCTCGAATGGGTCATCGACCAGTACCGCGTCTCCGAGAATCCACCTTCCGACCCCAACCGCGACGACGACCCCGAGTACATCGTCCGCCTCGTCGGTCAGGTCGTCCGCGTCAGCGTCGAAACCGCCGCCCTGGTCCGCTCCCTCCCCGCCGCCTTCGCCTGACTTGGGCGATCCACTTCAACGACGATCATTGCTCCTCGCGCAATAGGGTGACAGACCGCGAAGTGCCGCAAGCCCTTTTGCCTTAAGCGTGTACGACCGTCTTCGGCGTCAGGATTTGAGTGAAAAGTTTCGGGAGCAACTCAGTCTCACCGATGAGGATCAACCAGCAGAGCGGCGACGCGCCCGCCACCGCGATCATCGCCCGCGCAGGCCTCGCATCGCGGCGATGTCTCGCTCCAGGTCCTCCACGGTGTAGTCGTGGTAGGCATCGGCCCGGCGCAGCAGGGCTTCTGTGTCCCAGCGCGAGGCCAGCCCCAAGATCTGTTGCACCTGTGCGGTTGTAATCCCGGCCGAGCGGTACGCCTCTATCGCTACCGCCTCCAGCACCGCCCGCGACACTCCGCCCGACCGCGCCTGCAACTGCCGCGCGATGTCGTCTGGAATCTCAATCGCAACATTCATCGGCGTCCTGCCTGTATCTTGGCACAGGCCCCGCCTCTTCACAAGCCTCTGCCTTCAAGGCCTTTTGATTCAAACATTTCCCGCAGATTCTGGTTGCTTGGCGGAACCGGAGTGATGAATGGGTCCGCTGAGCGCCCCCGAGGGCCCTTTGAAAAAACCGATGAAAAAACGTGAAATCGACACCGGGAACAACGTCCGGGTGCTTGATTGTGATCAAGTTAGTAGCCCGGATGGCGCGACCTTCCAAAACGGGCAGGAGCTGCGCAAAATCACCGCCGACTGGCCCCTGGCACGGCTGGCGGAGGTCTGGAATCGGCTGCCTGGGGTAGGGCGGGTGGCCAAGTTCACCGACCGCCAGACGGCCCGTAGCCGGATCTGGAAGGCGGTTGCCCAACGGGAGGCCCCGTTGACGCACAGGGGCGCAACGTCGCGCCGGAGGCCGCTAGGACGCACAAGAAGACGGGCAACGGCAAGAAGGCGCACCACGGCGCGCGAGGGATCGCCCACCGCCGGCAGTTGTGTCCCGGGCCGGTTTCACGGTACAACAGAAAGGAAAGGAAAGGACGGGACGCTAGCGGGGAGTTTCAATGGATCTCATCAATTCTTACGCGATCGTGGCTTACGTAGCCGGCTCGATCGCGGACTTTGCCAATCGGCTACGGAGAGAGCTGGTGCCGGGGTGCCCCCACCAGGCTCACATCACCATTCTTCCTCCGCGTCCTCTGCGCGAGTCCACGGCCGAGGCCGCCGAGTTTGCACGCCACCTGGTGGCGCAGTTCGAGCCGTTCGACGTCCGGCTCGGCTCGGTCGGACACTTCCCCGGGAGTCGCGTGATTTACCTGTCCCTGGCCTCGGGCGGCGTCGAGTTCAGGAGCATGCACGACGTATTGAACACCGGCGCGCTGGAGCAGGCGGAAGCCTACCAGTACCTGCCGCACATCACTCTGGGCCAGGAATTGCCGCCGGAATCTTTCGAAGGGGCGCTCGATCTGTCCGAGCGGCGCTGGCAACAGTTCAACCCCAGGCCGAGCTTGCGGGTCGACGCCGTGACCTTCGTGCAGCAGTGCGCCGACGGAAGCTGGAAAGACTTGACCGAGCTCGGCCTCGGGCGCGTCACTGCGGTCGGCTAGATGTTCACTTGGGTCTGTCCTACTTGCGGCAAAGAGCTGGATCTTGGCGTTAAAGAGTGCCCCGACTGCCAGGGCCGCGCGGCAGCAAAGCCCTTGGGGCCCGAGGTGGAGCAACTCTCCGGGCCCGAAGCGCCCGCCGCCGGCGGCATCCGCTTTTGGCTGTTGCTGGGGGCAGGCACGCTGGTGGCCGTGGTCGCGCTGGTCACGTTCGTTCGCTACCGATCGAACCGGCCGCCTCCAGAGGCCGGCCCCAAGGTGGTCCTCGAGGGGCCGGCCGCTCCACAGGCCCTGCCGCCTCCGCAGGCGACTGAGGCTAAGGCCGAGTCCATGCCTGCCGCCGTCGGCGCTGCCCGCGATCTCGAGTTCGCCGGCATCCGGATGTCTTACGACTCCCAAAACAAGCCCCAGGTCCGGGCGCTGGTGACCAATCATGGCGAGGAGCCGGTGGACAACGCGAGCTTCACGGTGACCCTCCGCCCGGCCCAATCCGCCGCCGATGCGCCGCCGCTGGCGCGCTTCACCGTGAAGATCGCCGCGCTCAAGGCTGGAGAATACCGGGAAATCAAGGCGCCGCTCGACGCGTTCGGCACCCTGGCGTCCATGCCCCCGTGGCGGCGGATCCGCGCCGACGTGGAGGCGCGCTGACAGAGATCCTTCTATGAAGAAACTGGTCCTCTGGTTGCTTCTGGCCGCCGCCGGAGGGCAGGCGGCATCGCCCCTGCCGGCGCTGCCGCCGCTGCGCGAGCAGGCCCGGATGGAGCAGCAGTGGCTGGCGCGGCGCCTCAACGACGTGTTGCCGGCGCTGATGCGCAAGCACAAGGTGGCCATGTGGATCGTCAGCATGCGCGAGTATCACGAAGACCCCGTCTTCCGCGCCCTGGTCTCGCCCACCATGTTCGCCGCCCGCCGGCGCACCATTTACCTCTTCTACGATCGCGGCCCATCGGCCGGCGTGGAGCGCCTGGCCCTGGGCGGCGGCGACAACGGCGGCCTCTACACCGCCTTCCGGGACCCGGATACGCCGGGCCGCGAGCTCTACTTGCAAGCCCAGCTCGCCGCTCTGCGCAAGCTGGTTGAGGAGCGTCAGCCCGCCAGCATAGCGGTGAACATCTCCCGCACCCATGCCTTCTCCGACGGGCTGACATCGGGAGAGCGGGAAGAGCTGGAGGCGGCGCTCGGGCCGCAGTGGGTCTCGCGCTTCGTGCGGGCCGAGCTGCTGCCGCTCGAGTATGTCGAAACCCGCCTTCCCGAAATGCTGCCCTTCTATCGGGACATGATGCGGATCGTCCACGGCCTGATCGCCCAGGCGTTTTCGAACGCCGTAATCACACCCGGCAAGACGACCACCGCCGACGTGGTCTGGTGGTTGCGGGAGCAGATCCGGGCGCGCGGCCTCAGCACCTGGTTTCACCCCGCGGTCGACGTGCAGCGCCGCGGCCGCGGAGTCGTGGCCACGGGCGCCGGCATTCTGGGACACTCCGACGAGGTGGTCATCGAACGCGGCGACGTGCTCCACACCGATTTCGGCATCACCGCCATGGGTCTCAACACCGACACTCAGCACATGGGCTACGTCCTGCGCGAGGGCGAGCGCGATGCGCCGGAGGGCCTGAAGACAGCCTTGCGCAACTCGAACCGCCTGCAGGACATCGTCCTCGACCGTCTGCGCCCCGGCCTGACCGGCAACGCCGCCCTGGCCGCCATGCTGGAACGGATGCGCGCCGAGGGGATCGACGGCAAGATCTACACGCACCCCATCGGCGATCACGGCCACGGCGCCGGCCCCCTGATCGGCCTCTACGACCGGCAGGAAGGCGTGCCCGGCCGCGGCGATGTCTCCATCATTCCCGATAGCTGGTTCTCGATCGAGTTGAACGCCACCACCCGAGTGCCCGAGTGGGGCAACCAGGAAGTGACGGTCTCACTCGAAGAAGACGCCGGCCTAGACGCGCAAGGCGCGCGAAGCTGGATCTTGAGCCGCCAAGAGCGTTTTCACCTGGTGCGCTGACCACTTTCCCATCGTCAGGCCAGACGGGTCGGCCCGGCCCTGAGGGGGGCCAAGCGTCGCCGGTGATGTGCCCGTGTGAGTAGAGCAGTTGCTTGCCGTCGCGCTCGGTCTGGAGTCCCTGGGGATTGTCACAGCCCGAGGCACCGCCCGAGGGCCCTCACTCGGCCGATTACTCCGTTGCCAGCAGCCGCACGATCTTGCGCAGCGCGTCCACGTCCGCCAGATCGGAGACTTCGGCCGGGGAGTGAGAGTAGCGGAGCGGCCAGCCCAGCGGGATATTGACGGCCCCGCCGGTGACAAACCGGGAGCCGTCGTTGGCGCCGCTGGTGACGCCGTACTGCACCGGGATGCCGTGCCGGCGCGCCAGGTCGGCGACGCGGGCCGCGGCGGTGCGCGGCGTCAGGCCGGAGCTGTCCATGGCGCGGATCACAAATCCCTGGCCCAGCCGCGCCCCGGCGAAGCGCTGGCTTTCGAGCGGTGAATCCGAGGAGACGAAGGTATCGAGCGGGTAGACCTCTTTGGGATGCACCGCGGCGGCCAGAGCCTCGGCGCCGCGCAGGCCCACCTCCTCCTCGACGGTGAAGACGAACCAGGTCGGCCGCTTGATCTCCTCGCGTTTCAATGAGCGTAGCGTGTCGACCAGCACCGCGCAGCCGATGCGATCGTCGAAGGAGCGGGAGTTGGCGCGGGAGCCGAGCAGCGTGCGGAGCTGCTTGCGGATGGTCGCGGTGCTGCCGACGTGCACGCCCCGGGCCTCCGCTTCCTGAGCCGAGCCGGCCCCGATATCGACCTCGACGCGCGGGCTCAAGCCGCCGCGCGACTCTAGCAGGATGGCCGGCAAGGACTTCGATTCCGTGTGGACCATCCCGGGATGAAACTCGTACAACTCGGCGTTGCCCCCGCCGTGGCTCTCGGCCCGCAGCTTGCCGTCGTCGGCGACTTCCACGACCTCGAAGCCCAGCTCGTCCATGTGGCTGAGGAAGAGCCGCTCCGGCTTCTCGCCGAGATCGACGATCAGGTTGCCCTTCTGGTCGACGCGCGAGGCGCGGCGGGCCCAGGCCGGCAACGACTCCTGGATGGCCTGGCGGACGGCGCCTTCGCGGCCACTCACGCCGTAGATCTCGCTCAGCGCCTCCAGAGTGGTAGCGCGCGCCGCCTCGGCGGGAGGGTGCTCGGCGCCGGGGTGCTCAGCGGCAGGAGGCCCGGGTGGCAGCGGCTTGGCTGGCAGAGGTGCGGCTGGAGGTGGCCCCGTTTGCGACGGCCCGGGTGGCAGCGGTCTCGCCGGCAGAGTCCCGGTCGGCGATGGCCCCGCGAGCGGTGGCTCATCCGCAGGCGGTGGGGCGGGGCCGGGGATGCCGGCGAACTCGGCGAGCAGGCTGGTGATCTTGTCGAGCGTCGCCAGCGAGATCACCTCGACCGGCGTGCCGGCGTGTTCGACACCCACCGTGAGAGTCGCCACTCGCTCCGGGTGCTGGAAGATTTCCTCCTTCGCGAAGGCGGGGACGACCAGGCGGTCGGAAGTGTCGCGGTCCAGGTCGAGCTTTCTCTTAGCCGCCAGGGCGGCGAGCGCGTCGGCCGTCTGGGGCTGGCGATCGCCGGCGGGAGCGACGGCGGGCTTGGGGTTGCCGCCGTGCTTGATCCACACCACGCGGTCGGCGCTCGTCCGCTCCATCAGCCGCGCCAGGCCCTGGTTTCCAGCATATTGCTGCGACACAAAGGCCAGCGTCACGGCGCCGGCCGGGGGAGACCGCTGGAGGCGGCGGGCCAGCTCGACGAGCACCGCCGAGCCGGCGCGGCCCGAGATCCACGGGGCGCTCACGCGGTCGCCGGAGGCGCCGAGCACGGTCCACGGCTTCTCGAGGGTGATCGGGTCGAGGATGTCCACGCCCGCCTGGCGCGCCTCCCGCTCCGAGCGGGCCCCGATATCGACGTACATCTGCTCGGGGGTGTCGACACGGGGCGAGATGGAGCGCTCCGATTGCAGATGGACCGAGAGCGCGGCCACCACGCCGTTGATGGCCTTGCCGGCGGCGGTTGTGACGCGCACCGGCTGGGCGATGAAGAAGCCGTCGAAGCTGCGATGGGGCGGCGTGGGCGAGAGCCGGTGGACGCGCAGGTAGCCGTCGGCGGTGATGGCCGAGACGAGGTAGCCCGGCTCATCGAGCCCGGCGATGAGCAGCGTGTGGGGCGCGCCAGCGCCGAACGTGGCGGTGAGCGAGCCGGTGTTATCGATCTCCTGCTTACCGCCCACCGCCTGGCGGACGTAGTCGAGCACCGCGCCTTCGTAGCCCGAGGCGCCGTCGAGCAGGGCCAGGTGGGCCAGGGGTCCGCCCGGCCCAGCCGGTTCCGCCCGGCACAGCGAGGCGCCGAGCAGAGCCGTCCACAGCCACCGGCTCCTAGATATAAGCAATGCAGTCGATCTCCACGAGCGAATTGCCCGGGATGCCGCCGGCGGCGGCGATCGTGGTGCGCACCGGCGGCTCGGAGCCGAAGCGGCCCTGAAACTCTTCGTTCATCCCCGCGTAGTCCTTCAGGTCATTCAGATAGACGTTCACCTTGACGACCTTCTCCATCGAGGAGCCGGCGTTTTTCAGCGACGCCTCGAGCTGATCGAGGACGTGTTTGGTGTGGGCCTTGATGTCGCCTTCGAAGTGGGCTCCTATGCCGGCGATGAACAGAAGGTTGCCGTACGAGACGGCGTTGTTGAATAGCGGCGCCTTCCCGGACGGCTTGTTGGGGTTGCTCCGGCGATAGACCTTCTTCACAGGAGCTTCCTGGGCGGCCGCGGGCCGGGCCGCGAGTCCGACTGCCGCGGCCGGGGCGGCGACTTTCAAGAACGTGCGACGAGTGTTTTTGGGCATCGTTGGTCTCCTTGTGATCCCGTCTCTTACCTCTTCGAGCCGCGACCGGCAGAGAGCGGTTTCCCGATTAGGGCGCCGGAACACGGCCTATTTCGCGATCCACTTGTAGAAATAAAACGTCAAGTTCACCTTGCCGGTGTTGATGATGCCGTGCAGGCGGCCGGCCGCGGAATACATCATGTGGCCGGGGCCGACGCGGGTGATCTTTCCTTCGAGCGAGATCTCGCCTTCGCCCTCGGTGATGACCATGATCTCTTCCTCGGGGTGGCGGTGCGGGGCGTGGGGCGTCATGCCGGGCTTGAGCTCGAGACTCCCGGCGGTCATCGCTTTGAGCTGCTCGGTCGGGCCGTCGAAGTAGATGCGCAAGTCACCGAAGGGTTCACGCTGAAACGCGGCCTGGCCGGCGCCGAGAACGCCGTTAGTGATTTTGCCGGAAGCTTTGGCGCTCGCGGCCGGCAGCAGCGCGGCGCTCAGGATTTTCAGAAGCTCGCGTCGTGGGGTCATGCGGTCTCCTTCACCGGGCCACCGTTGGGCACAAACTTGGGACGGCCCGGCTGGTTGGCCAGCTCCCAGGCCAGCCGCATGGAGAGGCGGGTGACCTTGAGCATCTTGGGAAAATTGAGCCGGTCGACGGTGTCGGTGGTCTGGTGGTATTCGGGGTGGAAGCCGCCGAACAGCCAGATGGCCGGGATGCGCTCCAGCGCGAAGGGGTAGTGGTCGCAGCGCTGGAAGATGTCGAGCGAGTGGTCGGCGTCGAGCCGGAAATCGAGCTTCAGGCCGACTTTCTCGTTGGCCGCCTCGATCAGGCGGCGCATCTCGGGCGAGTAGATCGTGCCGATGGGGTCGAGGGCGTTGGCCGTGTCGGACGGGACGTGCCAGCGACCCTCGGTCTGCAGGCTGGGCGTCTCGTTCTGGCCGATCATGTCGAGGTTCACGACGGCCACGGTTTTGTCGAGAGGACGGAGCGGGTGCTGGACGTACTCGAACGAGCCGAGCAGGCCTACCTCTTCGGAGCCGAAGACGATGAACAGAATCGAGCGCCGGGGGTGGAGGCCGGAGGCGGCGAAGGCCCTGGCCAGCTCGACCACGGCGGCGGACCCGCTCGCGTTGTCGTTGGCCCCGGGGAAATAGCCCCCTTCTACGGAGCCGAGATGGTCGTGGTGAGAGCAGAGGATGACCGTCTCGTCTTTCAGGGCCGGATCGCTGCCCTCGATCCAGCCGGCCACGTTGACCGAGGAGACGGGCTTGGAGCGCAAGACACGATGATCGAGCGTCAGGGTCACGCCGGCCAGCTCGAACGATTGCGGCTTCAGAGCAGCATCGATGCGGCTGACCAGGTCACCGCGATTCGGCAGCAATTGGTCGGCGACGGGGGCGAGCAGGGTTACCACAGGGATGGTGAACCGGGAGCCCAGCAGGGCTTGCTCGGGGCGGGGCGGCTGCAGCACGCCTCCGGAGTTGGCGCGAACGAGCGAGCCGGTGCGTCCGCCGATCAGCAGCACGCCCACAGCGCCGTGCTTCTGGGCGTTGAGAGCCTTGACGCGGCTGCCGGAATGGATCGTATCGCCGCGACCGTTAAAGACGCTGTCGGCTTTCTCGCGCTGCGGCTCACCGGCCAGCACGAGAACGAATTTGCCGCGAGCCTCAACGCCGGCGTAGTCGTCGTAACCGAACTCGGGAGCAGTGATACCGTAGCCGGCGAAGGCCACGCCCGCGGTGATGCGGGTGGATTCGGGGAAGCGGCAGGAGAAATTGCCGGCGGGGCGGAAGCTCCTCTCGACCTGGGAGGCGCCGCGGGCCGTCCAGGCGAGGGAGGACTCTTGCTGGTCGAATTCGACCTCGACGAGCGGGATGGGCTGGAAGTAGCTGCCATTCACGGCTGGCTGGATGCCGGCTTTGAGCATCTCCGCCGCCAGGAACTCGGCCGCCGCGTCGCCGCCAGGACGGCCCGAGAGGCGGCCGGCGAGGGGTTTCGAGGAGAGAAACGTCACGTCGGCGCGCATGCGGTCGGCGCTCAGCAGATCGACGGCCGAGTCGAGGGAGGGCGACGCCGCGGGGACCGCGGCGGCAAGCAGGCACAGGAGCGCGCGAATCATCGGGACCTTCCTAACTGGTAGAGGCCGCCGTCGACGAGCAGCGCCGCGCCGGTGATGGCGGTGGCTCCGGCGGCGAGAAACAGCGCAGTCTGAGCCACTTCCTCAACCGTGGCCAGGCGGCCGAGGGGCGTCACCTTGCGGCCGTGCTCGAAGGCTTCGGGCGGCCAGTTGGCGAAGCGGGTGTGGATCAGGCCGGGGCACAGAGCGTTCACGCGAATTGCGGGGGCCAAGGCGCGGGCCAGCGAGCGGGTCATGGTGACGACGCCGGCTTTCGCGGCGCCGTAGACCACCGAGCTGCCGGCCCCGTGGAAGGCCGCCGAGGAGGCGATGTTGACGATGGCGCTGCCCTCCTGGCGCCGGAGCAGCGGCACGGCCGCGCGGATGCAGTAGAAGACGCCTCGTAGATTGACGTTCACGGTCCGGTCCCAGATCTCGTCGGTGAGGTCTTCGAGCTGCTGGTGAGGGACGCGGGTGCTCCAGCCGGCGTTGTTGACCAGGATATCGAGGCGGCCCCAGCGCGACTCGACGTGGGCCATCATGGCCTTGACTTCCGGCTCGCGGCTGACGTCGGCGCGAAAGGCTTCCGCGCGGCCGCCGGCCTTTTCGATCTCGCCGGCGACCTCTTCGGCAGCCTGCTGGGACTGGCTGTAATTCACCAGCACCGCCGCCCCTTCCCTGGCAAACAGCAGCGACACCGCCCGCCCGATGCCGGTCCCGCCGCCGGTCACGACCACCACTCGCTGGTTGAGAAGCATAGGAAAAGTAGTTATCAGCAGTCAGCTATCAGCCATCAGCCGTCAGCTTTCAGCAACCGCACGGTCGGCGGGTTGCTGAGACCTGATAGCTGACAGCCTAGTTTAGAAGAAAAGCTGTCAGCTTTCAGCTATCAGCCGTCAGCAATCTCGCGGCCGAGGGGTTGCTGATAGCTGACGGCTGATAGCTCGGTTCCCAGCTCCCCGCTTCCAGCTATCAACCGCCGGCAACCTCGCGGCCGGAGGGGGTTGCTGATAGCTGACGGCTGATTGCTGATTCCCGACGGCTGACTCTCGTCAGCCGGCGATGCCGGCGACCACTTCGTAGAAAATGCGCAGGCCTTTCTCGAAGGGGGCTACCGGGATGCGCTCGGCGTCGGAGTGCATGGACATCACTTCCTCGGCCGACATCACGACCGGAAAGAAACCGTAGACCTGACGGTCGGGGCGGCGGAAGCGGTCGCCG
>JBGOUJ010000189.1:0-11786 GCA_041477005.1 Terriglobia bacterium
CGCCGGGTGTCGTACCGCGATTTTCGACAAGACCGGGACGCTCACCTACGGCGAGCCGAAGCTGACGGAGCAGCTCATCGCCCCTGGCTTTGCGCAACGGGAGGTGCTGACCCTCGTGGCGAGTCTGGAGCGCTACTCCAAGCATCCGTTGGCCCGCGCGATACTCGCGGCGGCGAAGGAGGACGCGCTCCAACTTCCGGAGGCTACGGAGGTCAGCGAACAGCCCGGCCAGGGGCTGCGCGGAACCGTGTCCGGCCGCCAATTGCAGATCACGAGCCGCGGCAAGCTCGTCGCGCAACAGCTCGATGGCGCCGACCAGCTTCCGCCGGTCAGCGGCGGACTCGAGTGCGTGGTGGCGATCGACCATCGCTACGCGGCGGCCTTGCGCTTTCGCGATGCGCCCCGAGCGGAGAGCCTTTCCTTCGTGAAGCATTTGGGTCCCAAGCACCAATTCCAGCGGGTGATGATCGTGTCGGGAGATCGCGAGTCGGAGGCCCGTTACCTGGCCGAGCAAGTGGGCATCACTGAAATCTACGCCCAGAAGAGTCCTGAAGATAAGCTTGCCATCGTCCGCAAGGAAACAGCAGCCGCCAAAACGCTTTACGTGGGGGATGGCATCAATGACGCCCCGGCCATGATGGCCGCCACGGTCGGCATGGCGATCGGACAGAACAGCGACGTGACCGCGGAAGCGGCTGGCGTCGTGGTCATGGATAACTCCCTCAAGAAGGTGGACGAGTTCATGCACATCAGCCGCCGGATGCGATTCATCGCCCTCCAGAGCGCGGTGGGTGGCATGGCGCTGAGCGTCATCGGCATGGTCTTCGCAGCCACCGGTCATCTAAGTCCGGTGAGCGGCGCCATCACCCAGGAAGTCATCGACATTCTGGCCGTGCTGAACGCCTTGCGGGCCGCCTTTCCTCCCAAAGTGATTCATGATCTCTGACGGCACCTTGAAGATGGCCCGCCATCCGGTTTCTTACCAGGCCCGGTAATCTCAAGTGCGATCCCGGCCGGCTGCGAAAGATTCTACGAGCGCTCAGGAGCGTTCAGTTAGAATGAGACTTGAATCCCGCACCCCACCTCAGGATCCTGTTGACGAACATCGGGCTGTCGAATCGCACCGGTACCGAGATCGTGATACGCGATCTCGCTCGGGCCTTCCGCGCCGCCGGGCATTTCCCGATGGTCTACGCGCCGGTGCTGGGCGCCGTCGCCGAGGAAATCGCCGGCAGCGGCATCCCGGTCGTTTCCAATCTGAAGGCGTTACCCTGGCGCCCCGATGTCATCCACGGCCACCACCATTTGGAGACGATCGAGGCGGTGCAGGGATTCCCGGGTGTGCCGGCGCTGTTCGTGTGCCACGACCGGATCGCCTGGCATGACGAGCCGCCGCTTCATCCGCAGATTTTTCAATACGTCGCCGTCGATGAAAATTGCCGCGAGCGCCTGGCCGAGCAAAGCGGGCTGGCGAAAGATCGAGTGGCAGTGATCCTCAATGCCGTCGATGAAAGCCGGTTTCTGCCCCGGCCGCCGTTGCCCGAGCGCCCCCGGCGCGCGCTGGTGTTCAGCAACTACGCCGGTCGAGGCACGCACCTCGAAGCGGTGAGCGCCGCTTGCCGGCAGATTGGCGCCGCTCTGGACGTAGCCGGCTCGGGGGCCGGGAACCAGACTGACGCTCCGGAAGCGCTGCTGGGCCGGTATGATCTGGTCTTTGCCAAGGGCCGTTGCGCGCTGGAGGCCCTCTCAGTAGGGTGTTCGGTGGTGCTGTGCGATACTCGCGGGCTCGGACCCCTGGTCACCTCGTCCGAGGTGGCAACCCTCCGGCCCTGGAACTTCGGGATGCGTCTGTTGCGCCTGCCGCTCGAGCCGGCCGAGATCGTCCGGCAGATCGAGCGTTACGATCCGCAAGACGCCGCCAAGGTCTGCGCCTACATCCGTTGCCGCGCGAAGCTCTCCAGCGCCGCCTCGCGGTACGTCGCCCTGTATTGGAAAATGCTGGGACAGGCGGAGCGCCGGCTGTGGAGCACGGGCGACGCTTCCCGTTATCCCCACACGGAGCCTTTGCAGGTGAGCGACCAAGGCCTGCTCTCGATCCGCATTCCCCGAGCTCCGGGCACGGTCCCGCCAGGCGAGGATTTTTTCCTTCAGGCGGTCCTCGAAAGCCGCACTCGGCTTGCCCTGGCGACGGCGCCTCCGCTCCCGGCGTTCCTCCTCTACCGGTGGTTCTCGCCCGAAACAGGGGAGGCGGTGGTCCCGATGGGGACCCGCAGTCTGGTCCAGCCGCCGCTTCTGCCGGGACAGACGCGCTCCTATCCGGTTCGCGTGGTTCCTCCGAAACAGCCCGGCGACTACAACTTGCGAATCACGCTCATGCAGGAGGGCTGGCGCTATCTGGACGAGCTGAGCCCGCGGTTGTTCGCGGAGGTGCGGATCTCGGTCGGCGCCGGCGCGCCAGGAAGGGCTGGATGAAGCTCTCCGCGTTGGAACGCCGCATGGCTCTCGAGGTGGCGCGCGACTGCGAGTTCGAGAACCTTGGATTCCTCGCGAGCTCGCTCCCGCAGAGACTGGTCTTCCTGGAAGCCGCCGAGCACCTGCCGGCCCTGGGCTGCACCGCCGGGGTCACCGGGGTTGTAACCACTCCCGAATTAGCACTTCGGATTCCGGAGGCGCGGGGCCTGGCTATCTCAGCCGCCCCGCGACGGACGTTCTTCGAGCTGCACAACTACCTGGCTCGGGACACCGATTTCTACGGGACCGATTCTGCGACCCTGATCGACCCGACTGCCTCGGTCCATCCTCGGGCCTGGGTCTCGGAGAAGAATGTGCGAATCGGCCCCCACGCCATCGTGGAAGCGAACGCCACCATTCTCGAGCGCGCGTGGATCGGCGCCTGCGTCCGGCTGCGCGCGGGGGTGGTGATCGGGTCCAGCGGATTCCAGATGCGCCGATTCGACGACGGGGTGCTCGACATGCTCCACGCCGGCGCGGTCCGCATCCACGATCACGTCGATGTCCTCTCGAATGCCGTCATCGCCCGAGCGGTTTTCCGGCAATCCACCACCATTGGCGAGCACTCCCGGATCGGGAACCTGGCCTACATCTCTCACAACGTGCAGGTGGGACGGCGCTGCTTCATCGGCCATGGCGCCATTCTGAACGGCAACATCACCATTGGCGACGACGCTTGGGTCGGCCCCAACGCCACGATCGTGAACGACCTCAGCGTGGGCGAAGGAGCCGAAATCAGCCTGGGGGCCGTGGTGATGAGAAACGTCGCCTCCGGCGAGAGGGTGATGGGCAATGTCGATCTGAAGCGCCGCCGCCTGGCCGGGCGCACATCGAGGGCCGATTGATCGGCGGGCGCGCGGCAGCCTGCCGTGACCGTCAGGGGACGGGGAGATCCTGTACGTTTGTCATTCTTGCCGGCGGTTACGCCCGATCTAAGGCATAGCACCTACCGGTATTCGGTAGGCCGCCCTATTGCGCCAAGGGCCCTTGGGGCAACAATCTGAATACAAGCTATGAAGGCTATACCTAGATATGATAATGGAGGAGCGGACAATGCAGGTCCCCCAGGGCAGTCTCTGACGAAATGTTTCGTCGCCCGACAGGCAATTCTCGATCGCAACCAGAGGGTGATTGCCTATGAGCTGCTGTTCCGCTCCTCCGAGCTCAGCAACGCCTTTGACGGCACCGATGGGACCCAGGCCACATCCCGGGTAATCGCCAATAGCATGCTCGTGATCGGCCTGGAAAGGATCCTGACGGGCAAGAAAGCGTTCCTGAATTTCACTCGTGACCTGTTACTTTCCGACTATGCTGGTTTCCTGCCACCCGAGACCACCGTTATTGAAGTCCTGGAGTCCGTCGAGCCGACTCCGGAAGTGGTCGCGGCATGCCGGCGCCTGAAGCAGAAGGGGTACACCCTGGCGCTGGACGACTTTGCGCCGGGGAATCGGCCCAACCCGCTGACCCAGTTAGCAGACATTATCAAAGTGGACTTCCTGGCTACCAACCCGGCGGAGCAGGAAAGCCTGGCAAGAGAGTTCCTCCCGCAAGGCATTCAGTTGCTCGCCGAGAAGGTGGAAACAACGGTGGAATTCCAGCGTGCCCGGGAAATCGGCTATACCTATTTTCAAGGCTATTTCTTTGCGCGGCCCACCATCGTGAGCGGCAAACAGACGCCCGCCATTAAAATCCATTACCAAAACCTTCTCTGCACGATCCATCGTCCGGAGTTTGAGTTCGGGGAGGTCGAGGAGGTCATCCGGCAGGATTTGTCCCTGGCCTACAAACTCCTTCGCTACATCAATTCAGCACGCTTCGCCTGGTGGGGCCGGATCGATTCGATCCGGCAAGCATTGCTGCTTCTGGGAAGGGATGAAATCCGGAAGTGGGTTTCGCTGGCGATCCTTTCCAGCATCGGCGAAGGCAAGCCTGGGGAACTCGTAATGACGGCAATGATTCGAGCGCAGTTCTGCGAGCTGCTTGGCCCGTTAGCCGGATCGGCGAAGGACCAGGAGAAGCTCTTCGTCATGGGGATGTTTTCCGTCGCGGACGCTATCATGGACAAGGACATGAAGGATGTGCTCGAGGAAATCCACCTGGACGAAGAAGTCTGCGCTGCATTGCTCGGAGTGGCCGGCGAGGGAAGCCGCCTGGCTAGAATCTACGCCTTAGTACGCAGTTACGAGGCGGGCCAGTGGGACACAGCATTGGCGCTAGTGAAGCTACTTGGAGTGCCGCAGGACGCGATTCCTCCCATCTACCTGGAATCGATTCAGTGGTCCGAGCAGATCCTTCATACCAAAGCCGGGTCCTGACAGTCGTCCAGGAAACCCTGGGGGCCGCGATGGCCGTAGAGGCCGGCGGCGCCTTCAGCGGGGCGACTTGCAGGGATGCAGCGTTCCGGGGATTCGTGTGATCCCGGTCGACGGGAACATAACACGAACAGCCGCTGTGTTGGTGGAGCAGGGGGCGCCCCGATTGCGATGGCCAGCCCCCGGCCTCGTTGATAACCCTCCGGCGATTTGTCATACTACACACCGACGAGCCGAGCCCGTCGCGAACCGGGCTGACCCGCATGGCCAAGGACGTTATCCTCGCCGCTGATCTCGGCGGTACCCCCCTGAGCCCCGACGAGCTGGCCGCCATTCCCGACTTCGCCGGCATCCGCAAAGAGATCTGGTCCAAGTTCCCCGGCGCCATCGCTCAGAAGACGCTCCGGGCGGGCGAGATCCTTATGCGGGAAGGCGAGAGCGGGACTACTGCTTTTTACCTGCGCTCGGGGACCCTGGATGTTTTTCTCACCAACCCCGTGGGCGGCGTCGAAAGTCACCGGCGTCCTCGCCGGGGGCTGTTTCGCGGCATCACCAAGATCACCAGCTACGTCAAGGGAGTACCCGACCGCAGGCGCCCCGACCGTGGGGAAGAAGACCGGCCCGCCCGCACCCACATCCCGATCGACGCCTCGGTCGACCTGCCGCTCGACAACCCCATCGCGACGCTCGAGGCAGGCGAGCTGATCGGCGAGCAGGCGGCGTTGGCGGCGTTGAAGCAGGAAAAGCTGAAGCGCCCCAAATTCTACCCCCGCTCGGCCACGGTGCGGGCCAAGACCGACGTCGTCGTCCTGGAGATGCTCCCCAACATCCTCAACAACGTCCTCTACAACGCGCCGGCCTTCAAAGAGAAGCTGAACAACAGCTACCGCAACCGCGCGCTCGACACGCACCTGCGCTCCATCCCCATCTTCGCCCAGCTCAGCCAGGAGTTTTTGGACTACCTGAGGCAGCGCGTGGAGCTGGTGGATTTCGCCCCCGGCCAGCTTATCTGCCGGCAGGGCGACGTCGCCGACGCCTTTTACCTGGTCCGGCTGGGTTTTGTGAAGGTCTCGCAGGAGTTTCCCGGCGGCGAGATGGTGCTGACGTATCTCTCGCGCAGCTCCTATTTCGGCGAGATGGGCCTGCTGCCGCCGGCCTTCCGCGTCCGGGCCAAGGGCGGCGCCGCGGGCCAGCTTGCGGAAGGCGCGCTGTCGCAGGAGCCGCTGGTCTGCGGCCGCGCCCCCGAGGGCGAGCGAGCGCTGGCCGTCCCCTGGGACGACTACATCTCCCGGGATCATTTCGAGATGCGCGCCGAGGGCAAGCAGGTCCGCGTGGCTCGCCGCCACTCCGGCAAGAACCCGATCACCTTCCGGATGCAGCCCCTGGACACGTTCCTGGTCTCACCCGGGGAAAGCTTCGTGGTCGGCGGCACGACCTTCGAGGTGCTGGAGGATCCCTTCCAGACGGGCCGCCGCACCGCTACCTGCGCGGCGATGGACTTCGTGCAGCTCGTCCGCATCAAGGCCGAGGATTTCTCCAGGATGCTGCAGGAGTTCCCGGAGGTGGAAGCGGCGGTCACCGAGGTCGCCCGCGCCCGGCGGCAGATGGACGCCCAGATTCTGAACCGCGTCCAGACCGTCTCCATGAACGACTTCCTCAAGCAGGAGCTGATGCAGGGCCAGAACCTGCTGCTGCTCGACCTGGAAAAGTGCACCCGCTGCGACGAGTGCACCAAGGCCTGCGCCGCCACCCACGAAGACAACGTCACCCGGCTGATCCGCGAGGGCCTGCGGTTCGACAAGTATCTGGTCGCCACCAGTTGCCGCGCCTGCATGGACCCGCTGTGCATGACGCGCTGCCCGGTCGGCTCCATCCGGCGGAAACAATCGCTCGACATCGTCATCGAGGATTGGTGCATCGGCTGCGGCAACTGCGCCACCGATTGCCCTTACGGCAACATCAACGTGGTGCTGATCGACGCGCCGGAGGGCCGGGGGCGGAAGGCCGAGCCGCGGCCTAAGGCGGTGGTTTGCGATCTTTGCGTGGAGTACCCCGAGCCGAACTGCGTCCGCGCCTGCCCGCACGGCGCGGCGATTCGGGTGGAGCCCAAGACCTTCTTTGCGCAGGAGCTGGCCGGCCTGCAACTGGCGGTGCCGTCGGCCGGCCCGCGCGTGGCAGCCGAAGCGCCCCGAGGTCCGGAAGGCGTCCCAGGGAGCGCACCGGAGGGCGCCGGCGAGGGCCTTCCTCAAGGGTCCGGGGCCGCCGGCGAGACGCGCATCTACTCCAACATCGCGGACCTGTTGCCGATGCTGCCGCACCTGCGCGTCCGCGCCGGCCCGCGCGCCGGCGCCGTGCTTCAGCTCCGTTATCCCTCGACCAGCTTCGGCCGCGCGCCAGAAAGCGACTACCGCTTCGCCGACGACGACCAAATGTCCCGCGTCCACTGTCTCATCCTCTGCGAGAACAACCGCTTCGTGCTGCGCGACATGAACTCGACCAACGGGACCCTGGTCAACGGCAATGCCGTGGGCGAGCTGGAGCTTCGCCCGGGAGACGTGATTCAGATCGGCCAGCTAGAAGTGGAGTTTTTGCAGAATTGAGGAATGGAGGAATGGGGGAAAAGATGACGAAGGCACAATTTCTCAATTTCTCAATTCCTCAATTTCTCAATTCCCTCAATTCTCTCCCATGATTCTCGACCGAACTCACCGCTCGTGGATTCTCGGCTGCGGCGGCGTCGCGCTGGTGTCTTCGCTGGTCTACATGGTCTACTCCATGCAGGCGCCGAACGGGCCGACCGGCGGCTCGGTCATCGGTCTGGCGTTTGCCTTCGCGGGCACGGCCGTGATCGTCTTTGAATGCCTGCTGAGCCTGCGGAAGAAGTATCCGGCCTCGCCCTTAGGCGGCGTTCAGACCTGGCTCAAGGCGCACGTCTGGCTCGGGCTGTTGAGTTTTCTCCTCATCCTGTTTCACGCCGGCTTCCACTGGGGCCGCGGCGTGGCGGCGCTGATTATGTGGCTGTTCTTCCTCATCACCATCAGCGGCATCTACGGCATGGCGCTGCAGTCCTATATCCCACGGCGGATGACGGAGTTGGTCAGGCGCGAGACTCTCTATGAGCAGATCCCCGACGTAATTCGCTCGCTGCGCCTGGAAGCCGACGAGCGTGTCGAGTTTCTGACCGCCGACCTCGGCGTCGAGGAGCCGGCGGAAGAAGAGCTGTTCCACGCCGGCGGAAAAAAATTCTATTTCGACCCGGCGCAGCGCAAGAGCGCCGCCGAAAAGGTGGAGGCCGAGCGGGAGAGACGCAAGTCGTCGCCGCAAATCGAGATCGAAGAGGACGCCTCCCGGGCCATGCGGGCCCATTACCTGCAGGAGATCCGGCCCTACCTCGAGAGCCGCCCCTCGGGCTTCGCCCGCCGGCTGTTCCCCACGGCCGCCGCCGTCTCCGCGTACTTTCAACACTTGCGAACCATCATGCCGGTGGCCGCCCACGACGTGCTGCACGATCTCGAGAGCGTCTGCGAAGAGCGCCGCGAGCTGGCCGTGCAGGAGCGCCTGCACCACTGGCTGCACGGCTGGCTGTTGATCCACGCGCCGCTCTCCATGGCGTTTCTGGTTCTCACGCTGATTCACGCGGTACTGTCGCTGCGATATTGACATGCCCAAGGAAGAGAAACCGCTGGAATACGAACGCCGGATCCTCGATACCAAGGGCCTGGCGCAGCGCATCGATCTGACCTATTTGAAGCGACCGCACTGGCTTCGAAGCTGGCGCGGCCGCCTCACGCTGCTCGCGCCCTTGCTCGCGGCCGTCGGAGCGGCGCCGTTCATCGCCGGCATCGGCGGCGGCAAGAAAGTTTTCTCCAACGGTCCCGTCTCTCGCGCCCACACCATCTTCGAAAGCAACTGCTCCCTCTGCCACGCGCAAAGGTTCTCCGCCGTGGCCGACGCCGCCTGCAAGAAGTGCCACGACGGCCCGATCCACCAGGAGAACGCCATCGGCCCGGAACGCTGCGCCGGGTGCCACATCGAGCATCGCGGCAACATCGCGCTGGCCCAGGTCGCCGACGGCCACTGCACCCGATGCCACGCCGACCTCGGCGCTCACGGCAAGAACGTCCGCCTGGAGGCCCTCTCCATCACCAGCTTCCGCCCCGACCGGCATCCCGATTTTCCTTCCCCGAAGAAGGCCGACCGCCGACCCCTGAGGTTAAACCACGCCGCGCACATGCCGCCGCAGCCGAAGACCATGCGCGGCATGAAGCTGCCCATGCAGTGCAGCGATTGCCACGGGACCGACCGCGCCTCGCCGGCGGGCGACCTGCTGCCGGTGACCTTCGAGCAGCACTGCCGGTCCTGCCACAAGCGCGAGCTGGAATTCGACGTCTATCAACTGCTCGGCGAAAGCGCCCCGCCCGCTCCGCACACCAAGGACCCGAAGACGATTCACCAATTCATCGCGCAGAGCTACCAGAAGCTGCTGCAGGCGAATCCGGCGGTCATCCGGCAGCCCCTGGGCCGCGACCTGCTGCCCGCCCCCAACGCGGCGGCCTGGCTGGCGTCGGTCGTCACGCAATCGGAGACTTTCCTGTTCGAGAAGAAGTGCACCTACTGCCACGAGTATGAGCCGGTGCGCAGCGAGTTCCCCGTGGTCAAGAAGGTTAACCTGATCCGCGGCCAATACGTGGAAGGTAAGCCCAATGGCCAGCCATGGCTGGAGCACGCTTCATTCAGCCATCGCGCCCACCGGGCCGTGGACTGCTCCTCCTGCCATCGCGCGGCGCGCACCAGCACGAAGACGGAAGACGTGTTAATCCCGAAAATGTCGAATTGCCTCCCCTGCCACGGCGCGACCGGCGCCTCGCAGGACTATTGCACGCAGTGCCATCTCTACCACGACAAGAGCAAAGAACTCGACAAAGACCGCCGGCCGGTAGAACAATTGGTGGGGCGGGCGTTCCCGGCTGCCGTCCCCGGATCCTGACCTATGCCCAAACTCGACGCTTTCGGAATCACCGACCTCGGCCTGGCCCGCGAGAACAACGAGGACGCCTGGCTGATCGATCCGGCGCTCTCGATCGCCATCGTCGCCGACGGCATGGGGGGCGCGGCGTGCGGCGAGATCGCCTCGGGGCTGACCATCGAGACGGTCGCCGCCTATCTGCGCAGCCCGCTCGAAGATCTGCCCCCGGAGCAATCGATCCGGGAGGCCATCCGCGAGGCCAACCGGCGCGTGCTCGACCGCGCCCGCGGCGAGCCGGGCTGTGAGGGTATGGGATCCACCATCGTGGCCGCGTTCTGGAACTTGCCACGCGTCATCATCGCCAATGTCGGCGACAGCCGGGCCTACCTGTGGCGCGGCGGCGCGCTGCGGCAGCTCTCGTACGACCAAACCCTGGTCAACGAATTGCGCAAGAGGCTCGGCTTGACCCAGGAGCAAGTCGACAGCTACGCGCACAAGAACGTGCTCACGATGGCGGTGGGCACTACCGAAGACGTCCTCATCCAAACCTGCGAAGAGACACTGGCTCCCGGCGATCAGATGCTGCTCTGCTCCGACGGCCTCCACGGGCCGGTCGGCGACCAGGCCCTGGCCGAGATCCTGGCCGAGGCAGGCTCGCTCCGCGACACGCTGGGGAAACTGGTGGATCGCGCCAAGGCCGCCGGGGGCGAAGACAACATCACCGCCGTGCTGCTGCAATACTTGGACTGACCGCAAATGGAAAGAATCGGCCCCTACGAGATTCTCGGCCTTCTCCACGGCGGCCAGCGGCCGCTCTGCCGCGCCCGCGCCGCCGACGGCCGCGTGGTGGCGCTGAAGACCATGCCGGTGGCCGGTCTCACACTGGACGCCCGCGAGCGCTTCGCTCGCGAGGCCGCCATTTGCAAAGAACTGGACCACCCCAACCTGGTGCGCGTTTACGACAGCGGCGAGGCCGACGGATTTCTCTACCAGGCGATGGACCGGCTCGAAGGCGCCGACCTGAGCCGCGTGCTCGCCGAGCGCCGGCCGCTTTCCTGGGATCAGAAAATCTCCATCATGGAGCAGGTCTGCGAGGGACTGGAATACGCCCACGCCCGCCGGCTGGTCCACCGCGATATCAAGCCCGCAAACCTGTTCCTGGAGAACTCGGGGCGCGTGCGCATTCTGGACTTCGGCATGGCCCGCGTAGACGCTTCCCAGCTCACCAGGGCCGGCGCGGCCGTGGGCACCTTGACCTACATGGCGCCGGAACAGATCCGCGGCGAGACTTGCACCCCGGGCTCCGACGTGTTCGCCGCCGGCATCGTCTTCTACGAGCTGGCCACAGGCAAACACCCGTTCGCCACCGGCGACGCCAGCGTGTCCGACATCCTGACCGGCGTGCTGTTCCAGAACCCGACGCCCCTCAAAGATCTCGCTCCCGACGCCCCCGAGGGCCTGGACCTGGTCCTCGGTAAAGCGCTCGAAAAGGCCCCGGCCGGGCGCCTGCAAAATGCCGGCGATTTCAAGCAGGCGCTCGCGCTCTGCAAAATCACGCTGAAGCTGCGGCCGGCGGCGGCCGCAGCGGGGCCGGGCCCGGCCGAAGCGGCCGATCCGGGGAAAACTGTGGTGGTTCGCCGCACGCCCAGACCGGAAGCCCCGCCCCAGCGGCCCCCGGAACGCCCGGGCTCTCCGCGGGCCGAGCCGCCGCCAAAGCCAGCACCCAAGCCGGCATCCAAGCCGGCGCCCAAGCCGGAGCAGGTTTTCTGCCCATCCTGCACGTACGGCAACCCCAAGGGCGCCACGACCTGCCTCCGCTGCGGTCTTCCACTGGCCACGCCGAAATTGCCGGCCCCGGACTTCGGCGACCGCCGCCTGCAGTGGGCTGTGATCGGAGTCATCGTAACTGGAGTTTTGGTGTTGCTGTTCCTGCTTTTTGCGAGTGTCGGAAGCCGATGAGCCAGGCGAGCAGGCGGATCGTCATCGTGGGCGGCGGC
>JBGOUJ010000190.1:0-11778 GCA_041477005.1 Terriglobia bacterium
AGCCGCGCCGGCCATGGGCAATCATCTGCTCGACCCGACGACTCACGAGTTCCATGGCGAGCCGTTCACGCGCCACTGGATCTACGGGGTCTACGACGGCCGGGTCATCTTCTACGAGGAGATGCTGGCTCGCAGCTACATGTTGTCGAAGCCCGACGCGTGCTTCCCGATCCAGTCGCCCGACGCCGTCGCGCTGACCGGGTACTACCCGACCCGGTCGTGCATCCGCTACACGCCCGCGAAGGACGAGTACACCGTCTCCATGGAGGACTTCGTGCTGCGCCAGGCGAGCCCTCCCGGGCCGGTTCGGGACGCGGCGAGAAGCCAGCCGTAGCGCTTACTTGCGGCTTGCTCACTCGAGGAACGCGAGCACGGCGCCGACGAGCCTAACTAATCCGCGAGGCGGGGCTGTTTCTGGGAAGGCGTCTTATGTTGACTCGGGACACCGTTAATGCTTCCTATCGTCTCGATACACATCACCCATCCCCCCGCTGCCAAGATGGGCCGTGATTTGGTAGTGTGCGAGCTTGGTTCCGATCATGATGTGACGATGAACTGCTGGCGGATTCTATCAAGTAACCCACAAGTCATTCACGTATTTGAAGCTTGAGGCAGGAAAGAGTAACAAGAAGATCTCAGTTGGCGAGAAACACCCATCCCGTCGAAGTGAATCTGTCCAAGCGAGCCCGAGGTCCCGTCCTGGGAAGCTTGAAGTCTCCAGGAAACTGAGACGCCAGGCCGCGTCGGAGCCTGGGGCCGGAACAGCCATTGACGGCGACGTAGTTCCCAGTTGACGATTGAGGGATGGACCTCGACCTCATTCTGGAAGCGAAGCAGCGGCTCGCGGCTCACCTGCACCCCACGCCTCTGGTCTTCTCTGCACCACTCAGCCGGGCGACGGCCGGCGCACCTGGCTGAAGCTCAAGACTCGGCAGCCGACCGGTTCGTTCAAGGTCCGGCAGGCGCTGACTGGCGCGCTGGTGAATCTGGAAGAAGCCCGGCGCAACGGCGTGCTGGCGTCCTCGTCGGGCAATTTCGCCCAGGCGGTGGCTTACGCCGGTCGCGAGCTGGGCCTGGATGCGCAAATCGTCATGATGAGCAAATCCCCTTTTGTCTCCACGTTCCGATTTGGATCCGTACGAAAATGTGGAGGCATTGGCCAAAACGCCGTCGTGCCGAGGTGAGTCGATGTGTAACCGACCACGCTTCAACGTTGGCGGTCGCGGAACTCGGCAAACCAGTTTTGGACCACATGGATCATCCGCTCCCGGCCCCCGACCCTCTCAGGCAAAAGGATCCGCTGGCCGTCGGCTGAGACGTCGTAATTGGGTTCGGTCTGACTGGTGAAGGCGGCGTGGGAGAACAGCCGTGTGGCCGCGCCGGCTGCAAACTCCGGGGTGGTGCGAACTGGAACGACGACCAGCGCGCCCGCCTCGGCATAGAACAGCTCCCGGCCGTTCCGGCCCCACCGGATCTGGGACGCGCCGTTGGTGGACACCGGCCACTTGCGGCCACCCCCGGGAAACGGCCGTACGTAGGCTTCGTCGCGGCCCGACTCATTCGACAGGTAGGCGACATAGCGGCCATCAGGCGAGAGCTTCGGCGCCCTCTCGTTGGAAGAAGTCTGCAAGAACGGATGTGGTTCCCGATCGCCTTTTTCATTGCGCTGCAGATACCAGAGGTCATATCCGTTCTTTGGATCCAGAAGCGAATAGAGGATGTATCGGCCATCTCGGGACCAGTCGGATACCCGCTCATTGTGTGCCGTCGCCGCGAGCGCCTTCTCCTCAGCGGCGGCATCCGCCCGGCGGAGGAAGATGTCGATGTTGCCTGCTCGATAGGAACTGAAGGCCACCTCTTCTCCACTCGGAGACCAGGTGGGAAGAAAGTCGTTCGCCGGGTCGGTCGTCAGGCGAGTCCTCGCGCCGCGGACAATATCGTAGACCCACACGTCCAGGTTCGCGTTTTCCAGCGTCTCCACAGCCAAGAACCGCCCATTGGGGGAGAGCGCTGCCTCGGCTACGCGCTGCTGGCGGACGGCTTTCACTCGATTGCCGGTGTTTACCTTCACCGGGCCGTTGAACTCGAGGACCGAAATTTCGCCGGTCGAGCAGCCATCTTGGGCGCCATGATGGCGCACGAAATCGGCCACCTGCTCCTGGAACAGTCCGGTCATTCCGGAAGCGGAATCATGCGGGCCCAGTGGGGCGACGAAGACCTGAAGGTAATCGCGAAGGGCAGGATGTGGTTTACGGCAGACGAAGCGTCGCGACTGACTTCGATGGTCGCGAGGCGACAGCAGGCGTCTGGAAAGAATGAGGCGATCCTGCAAAAGCCCTGAAATGGGCGGCCGACCCATCGGATAGGCTTGATCGGTAGTGCTCCGGCGGCGGATTCCCCTTGGGGGATGGACGAGCTGCTTCCTCTGTCCTAGAACGACGTATCTCGGGCATAAGGCGGCTAAGGATTCACAACAAGTGCTGGCGATGGAAATCCCCGCGCCTGAGAATGTTTTATTCATACCGCAGTGCGAGCGAGGGGTCGAGGCGCGCCGCGCGGCGCGCAGGCCACCAGCCGGCCAGTAAGGCGGCCGCGGCGAGCACTGCCGCCGAAATCGCGAGCGTCAGCGGGTCGGAGGGCGATACTTCGAACAGCAGCGACCCGATGAGGCGCGATCCGGCGATGGCTGCGGGCAACCCGATCAGAATGCCCAGCCCGGTCACCCGCAAGCTCTGTTGGAGGACCATCCGTATGACGTCCCAGGAGTCCGCCCCCACGGCAATGCGGATGCCGATCTCCCGCGTGCGGCTGCTTACCGCATGGGCCATGGCTCCGTAAAGTCCGATGGAGGCCAGCAGGACTCCCAGGACCCCGAAGGCCACCGAGAGCTGCGCCACCAGGCGATCGCGGCCGAGGGAGCGCTGCACTGCATCTTCGATGGTACCGGTTTCCACGGCGAGGTCTTTCGCCGCCGCGGCGAAGGCCGAGCGGATCTCGGCCTCGCACACCGCTAATGGAACGCCCGGCTTCGCGCGAGCTACGACCGCGCCCCCCCAGTCTGCCGGCACCGGGAAATAGACCAGGTCCTTCGGAGGTTCCCGCAGGCTGACATCCTTGATGTCTTTGACCACGCCGACGATTTCCAGTGGACGGGGCATCGTTCCGTACTGGATTTTCAGTCCCAGTGGATTCCTGCGCCGGAAGTAATGCCGCGCGAGCTTCTCGTTGACGATGGCGACGTTGGCCCCGGGGAAGACAACGCGGTCGCGTTCCTCGAAGTCGCGTCCTGCGATCATTGGAATACGCAGGGTCTGGAAGTAGCCGGGGGCGATGCTGTCGCTGTAGGCCAAGTTGTCTTCGCCCGGAGCCAGCACGTAACCGGGAACAGTCACCCAGGCCCATCCCGAGGCGCCCCAGAGGATGGGCGGACTGCCTATGCTGGCATGGGCGACGTGTGGTGAGCGCTGGAGCCGATCGAGTACCTCCTTGATCACACCGGGTATGCGGTCCCGCGGGAATTGCGCTCGGAAGAAGTTCGGCACACCGTAGACTGTTGTCTTCCTGTCGAAGCCGCCGGAGGTGCTGTTCAGATTCCACAAGGTGCGGGCAAAGAGCGCGGCCGAGACTACCAATACGAGCGACGCCGCCAGTTGCCCCGCCAGAACCGCTTGCGAGACGCGGCCGCGGCGGCCCGTCACGGACGCCGCGTTTGCTCTCAGCATCGCCTCCGGGCTCACGCGCGACGCGCGAATCCCCGGCAGCAAGCCGAACAGGAAACCCGCCGCGAGCGTCAGGCCGACGCTCGCCACCAGCACCGCCGGGCTGGCCTGGAATCGAAGCCAGGGACGATCCGGCTCGGCGACGAATAGCAGGAGCAGGTCGGTGATCCAGCGCGCCGCCAGC
Organism: Terriglobia bacterium; assembly: GCA_041477005.1. Taxonomy (GTDB): domain Bacteria; phylum Acidobacteriota; class Terriglobia; order Bryobacterales; family JACQDG01; genus JBGOUJ01. Next base: position 3,904 of record JBGOUJ010000190.1, read on the forward strand.
AGGCCGGCCAAGCCACCACAGACGGCCAGCAGCAGGCACTCCGTCATCCATTGCCGGATGAGCTGCGCCCGTCCGGCTCCCAGGGCCAGCCGGATGCTCATTTCGCGGGCGCGGCCCGCGCCGCGCACAAACAGGAGCGTGGCGAGGTTCGCGCAGGCAATCAGAAACACCGCTGCCACCAGTCCCATCAGGACCAGGACGGCGCGGGAGAACTCCAGGCGAACGGCCGAGTAGCCGTGGCTGCCGTCCTCCAGCACCATGAACTCCCGATCGCCATTGTCGCGGTCTTTGATGCGTGTGGGCGCGTCCAGCACCGGCGATTTTTCCCGCAGAATCGCCTGTATGGTGGCCAGCGGAACGTCCCGCTTGAGCCGCCCCATGATGTGGAACCGCATAGCGCCCTGGCGCTGCAGCACTCCCGGTTTAAAGCGCTCGAGGGCGTGGAGCGGCAGATACACATCCGGAGCGGCGCTGGGCTCGGTCCCGAAGAACCCAGGCGGGGCCACCCCGATGACTTGAAACGTGGCCTCACGCAGCTTCAGGCTGCGGCCGACGACGCCCGGATCTGCGGCAAACACGGTCTGCCAAAGACCGTGGCTGATTACCGCGATCTCGGACGCACGCGCCTGCTCGTCCTGCGCGGTCAGGAGCCGCCCCAGAGCCGGACCGAGGCCGAGGGTGTCGAAATAATTGCCAGTCACGGAGGTGACCTGGGCCGGTTGTTTGCGATCCTCGACGGTCAGATCCAAGCGGTCGTTGCCCCATAGGAACAGCGGGTCAAAGAAGTTGAAGTTGTCGCGCAGCATCTCGAATTTCGGATACGACATTGTGTAGTGGGTCCCGCTGCTCGAAATCAGAACCACCTGGTACAAGCGCTCCGGATCGCGCACCGGCAGCTTGGTCAACATAAGACGGTGAAGCAGGCTGAACACCGCGGCGTTGGCGCCGATGCCGAGGGCCAGCGAAATCACGGCGACCGCGGTGAAGCCGGGACTCTTGCGCATGGACCGGGCGGCGTAGACGACATTTCGGAAGAGTTCGTCGACCCAGCGGCCGCCGCGGGCCTCGCGGCATCCTTCCTTGTACCCCTCGACGCCGCCGAACTCCAGCCTCGCCCGGCGCAGCGCCTCCTCGCGCGAGAGGCCGGTGCGCGCCAGGTGGTCCGCGCGCTGCTCGATGTGGAACTGGAGCTCATCTTTGAGATCCTGCTCCCAGCGGGAGCGGCGGAAAATCATCCTGCCGAGGGAACGCAGCCGGGCGAGCATGGTCATGCCTCCTTTGCGCGGGCTTTCAGGGCCGCTGTCATGGCCGCCGCCAGCCGGTTCCAGCCTTTCATCTCTTCGCCGAGCCGCTTGCGGCCGGCGGCTGTGAGCCGGTAGTACTTGGCACGACGGTTGTTTTCCGAAGTTCCCCATTCGCCCGCCAGGAGCCCCTGATGCTCGAGGCGATGGAGCGCGGGATAGAGCGCTCCCTGCTCGATGGTGAGCGCGCCCCCGGTGATCTGCTCGATGCGCAGGAGAACGCCGTAGCCGTGCTGCGGGTTGAGCGAAACTGCCTTCAAAATAAGAAGATCGAGGGTCCCCGGAAGGAGTTCTGCCTGTTTTCGCATCATGTGCTCACCTAGTGCAATTAGGAGAAGCTTAATGCAGCTCTCCTGAGTTGTCAAGGAGGGCGCTGCGAAAAAATTCGGAGAACCCTCGTGGCGCACCCAGGTGGGGCCGGGATGGCCCCGGAGGCGAAGAACCGCGCCGGCGAACAAGCATTTGACGATTGACGATGGGGTGATTGACGATGGAGGGATGGACCTCGATCTGATCCACGAAGCCCGCCGGCGGCTGGCGGCTTACTTGCAGCCCACGCCTCTGGTGTTCTCCGCGCCGCTGAGTCGGACAGTGGGCCGGCGCATCTGGCTGAAGCTCGAGACGCAGCAGCCGACCGGTTCGTTCAAAGTCCGGCCGGCGCTGAATGGCGCGCTGGTGAATCTGGACGCGGCCCGGCGTAACGGCGTGCTGGCGTCATCGTCGGGCAATTTCGCCCAGGCAGTGGCTTACGCCGGGCGCGAGTTGGGGCTCGACGCCCAAATCGTTATGATGGACAACTCGTCGCCTTACAAGATCGCCGCGACGGAGTCCTGGGGGGCGAAGGTCGTACGATGCGGCAATACGTTTGAGGAGCGTTGGGAGACGACCTACCGCTTGCAGCGGGAGACGGGGCGCATTTTGCTGCACCCTTACGACTCGGCCGAGACCATCGCCGGCGACGGCACGCTGGGTCTCGAGCTGGTGGATCAACTGCCCGGCGATTTCACCGTGCTGGTTCCGGTTAGCGGCGGCGGGCTGATCTCGGGCATTGCCACGGCGGTCAAGGCTCTCCGGCCCCAGTGCAAGGTCATCGGGGTGCAACCGGAGCGGAACGGAGCCTTCCATCGCTCGCTCGAAGCGGGCGAACCGGTGAGCGTGGGTCCGGTCGAGACCATCGCCGATGCCCTGGTCGCCTCCAAGCCCGGGAGCCACACGTTCGAGATCGTGCGCGAGCGGGCCGATGGGGTGGTGCTGGTGAGCGAGGATGAAATTGCGGGCGCCGTGCGCGATCTCGTGTGGAAACAGAAGGTCGTCGCCGAGCCGGGTGGGGCGGTGGCGGTCGCGGCGCTTCTGGCCGGCAAGGTTCCGGCGGGAACCGGCGATGTGGTTTGTGTAATCAGTGGCGGAAACGTGATGCCGGCGGCGCTGATCAGGCTGTTGAGCGAAGAGAAAGCTCCTCCGAGTCGGGATACTGGTCGCGAATGTTGATGAGCTCCGGCTCGGGGAGGCGGAGAAAGGCCTCGACCGCGGAGGGATCGAACTGGGTTCCGGTGTGTTTCTTCAGCTCGCCGAACGCCACGTCGAATCCGCGAGCGGCGCGATAGGGGCGGTTGCAGGTGATGGCGTCCACGGTATCGACGATGCTGAACAGGCGGGCGCCCAGGGGGATCTCCTCGCCCCGCAGCCCGCAAGGGTAACCGGCGCCGTCATAGCGCTCATGATGGGCGTAAACCACTTGGGCGGCTTCCTTGGGGAGATCGGGCACAGCGGCGAGCAACTGAAAGCCGATTTGCGGGTGGCCGCGCATGACCTGCCATTCTCTTTCGTCCAGCGGTCCCGGCTTGAGAAGCACATTGCGCGGCACGGCGATCTTGCCGATGTCGTGGAGCAAGGCGCCCAAGCGCAGGTTGAACAGCGCTTGACTCCCCAGGCCGTACGCCTGGCCGAACAGAGTGGCATAAGAGGCCACACGCAGGGAGTGCTGCATGGTTTCGTAGCGCTTGGTGCTCAGGGCCTGGAGGAGTTCCAAGACCCTCTCGGGTTGGCAGTCGGGAAGCTCCGCGCAGCCGTCCGCAGGTTTGCAATGAGCGAGGAAACTGGCGAGCGCTTTTTGCAGAGCCGCCTGGTCAGCCCTGGCGCCGCTGCGCACGTGGCGCGCCACCATCGACAGAACCTCGGCCGGGTTGGCGGGTTTGAGAAGGTAGTCGGCGGCTCCTGCCTGGGCGGCTTCCAAGGCTGTGGCCAGTTCATAGATCCCGGAAATCAGGATGACCGGGATCTTGGGACTCAAGGCACGCACCCGCCTCAACACCTCCAACCCGTCGATGCCGGGCATGCGGAGGTCGGTCATCACCAGGTCGGGAGGAACGTCGGCGTTGGCCAAATAGGCCAGTGCGGTGAGACTCTCCCGAAAACATTTGCATTCGTAGCCCTCGATGGTCAGGACCTCAGCGAGGTATTTGCCGATCAGCTCGTCATCGTCGATCACCACCACTGTGGGAGCGAAAACAGCCATCGTGATCCTTATCGGCAGCTAGTGGAAATTCCTTAAGACCTTTTAGCTTCCGAGCACGCGACCGCACGACCGCATTTTCCGGGCGATGGTATATTGGTGGGTTCCTCGCCAAACGGAGTGATCCAATGAAGGAAAGCAAGCCATATCGGCCGTCCAAAGAGTTTGCGAAGAAGGCCCATGTCGGCAGCCTGGCGGCGTACCGGAAGCTCTACCAGCAGGCCCAGGAAACCCCGGAAGAGTTTTGGGGGGCGCTGGCGGAGAAGGAGATTCACTGGTTCGAGAAATGGAATCACGTCTTTGAGTGGAATCCTCCGTTTGCGAAGTGGTTCGTCGGCGGCAAAACGAACGTTTCCTACAATTGCCTGGACCGGCATCTTACGACCTGGCGCAAGAATCGCGCGGCCATCATCTGGGAGGGCGAGCCCGGCGAGCAGCAGGTGCTGACCTATCAGGAGCTGCACCGCCGCGTTTGCCGCTTCGCCAACGTGCTGAAAGGGCTGGGGCTGAAGGCGGGCGACACGTCCATCATCTACATGCCCATGATCCCGGAGCTGCCTATCGCCATGCTGGCCTGCGCCCGCTTGGGTATCACCCATAGTGTGGTGTTCGGCGGCTTCTCGGCCGAGGCGCTGAAGACGCGCATTCAGGACCTGGAAGCCAAGGTCGTCATCACCGCCGACGGCGGTTGGCGCCGCGCCCGCGTAGTTCCTCTGAAGGCCACCACCGACGAAGCGCTGCCCGATTGCCCCAGCGTGAAGGACGTGATCGTCTGCCGCCGGACGGGCGCCGAGGTCCACATGCAGGCCGGCCGCGACCACTGGCTGCACGAGCTCGACCAGAACGTCTCCGAAGTCTGCGAAGCCGAGGCGCTCGATGCCGAAACCCCGCTCTACGTGCTCTACACCTCCGGCACCACGGGCAAGCCCAAGGGCATCGTTCACACCACCGGCGGCTACATGGTGCAGGTGGCCATGACCATGAAGTGGGTCTTCGACCTGCGCGAGGAGGACACTTACTGGTGCGCTGCCGACATCGGCTGGGTGACCGGCCACAGCTACATCGTCTACGGCCCGCTGATGCGGGGGGCGACCACCGTCATCTACGAAGGCGCGCCCGATTGCCCCAAGCCCGACCGTATCTGGCGCATCATCGAAAAATACAAAGTCAACATCCTATACACCTCGCCCACCGCCATCCGTTCCTTCATCAAGCAGGGCGAGCAGTGGCCGCACCAGCATGATCTTTCGAGCCTGCGGCTGCTCGGATCGGTCGGCGAGCCGATCAATCCGGCGGCCTGGGAATGGTATTACAAAGTCATCGGCAAGGAGCGCTGCCCGATCGTGGACACGTGGTGGCAGACCGAGACGGGGTCCATCATGATCTCGCCCATGCCCGGCGCCACGCCCACCAAGCCCGGCTCGGCGACCTATCCATTGCCCGGCGTAGTGGCAGACGTGGTTGATCTCGAGGGCAACGCGGTCGAGGCGGGCAAGGAAGGCTTCCTGATCATCCGCCGCCCCTGGCCGGCAATGTTCCGCACCCTCTACCGCGATCCGAACCGCTACGAAGAGCAGTATTGGAACCGCATCCCCGGCAACTATCTGACCGGCGACGCCGCGCGGCGCGACAAGAAAGGCTACTTCTGGATCCTGGGCCGCGTGGACGACGTCATGAATGTCAGCGGCCACCGCCTGAGCACGATGGAGCTGGAATCGGCGCTGGTGCGCCACCCGGCGGTCGCCGAGGCCGCAGTGGTGGCCCGGCCGCACGAGATCACCGGCCAGGCGGTGGTGGCCTTCGTGACCCTCAAGGGCGGCGTCGACGGCAAGGAGCTGACCGAGGAGCTGCGCACCTGGGTCGCTCACGAAATCGGCAGCTTCGCCAAGCCCGAGCAGATCCGCTTCGTCGAAACCCTCCCGAAGACCCGCAGCGGCAAGATCATGAGGCGCCTGCTCAGAGAAATCGTAACCACGGACAAGGTGGTGGGCGACGTCACCACGCTAGAGGACCTGACGGTGATCTCGAAGCTCGCCAGCCAGCAGGAAGAAGATTGAGGATTTCTGGGTTTGTTGATCGGTTGATTGGCGCCGGGAACGCAGCGCGCAAGGATTACGACATATGAAACGAATGCTGGCAGTGCTGATGTTGGTGTGGGTTTGGTCGGGGCTGGCGGACGGGCCGAATGCTCCGAATACATTGACCCCGCAGGAGAAGAAAGAAGGATGGATCCTGCTGTGGGATGGCAAAACGATGACCGGCTGGGAGTCCCGCAGCGGCGCGGAGTGGAGAATCGTGGACGGCGCGATCATGACGGATTCCGGGAAAGGTGGAACGCTGCTGACGACGGAGAACTACTCGGATTTCGTGCTGAGGGCTGAGTTTCGGACGACGGCGGATATCAACAGCGGGATCTATCTGCGGATGAGCCGGGAACAGCAAACTCCTCCGCCGAAGGGGCAGGCTAAAAGCAGGGCGACGCCCTACTATGAATTGCAAATACGGGACGTCAACCCCGGCAATTTCAGCGGCGGCGATTACCTGACCGGCAGCATAGTAGACGTAGCGCACGCCTCCGCCGAGGCCAAGATCATCCCCGGGCAATGGAATCGCTTGGAAGTAACCGCGAAAGCAGACCACTTCGTGGTGGTTTACAACGGAAAGCAAGTGCTCGACACACACGATTCCAGGCTCGCCTCGGGGGCCATCGGCCTGCAATGGGCACACCCGGAGCGCGTCCCCGGCAGGAAGATCGAGTTCCGCACTCTGAAGGTACGCCGCTTGAGCTGAAGCAAGCCTCACCGGCGGGCGTGGCAGGGTGATGAAAGAGCCCGGAAACCCATCTGACCTCAGAGCACGCAGAGGCTGAAAACGAAGGGCGTTCTCAGCGCTCGGCGTCTCCGGGGTGCATCGAATCGGTTTTTCAGCAGTCTGCCAGAGGCATAGCCGATGGCAGGAAGAGATTGAGCCTGGGCTACCACCACGGTCATATAACTCCGAACCTCTCGAACCAGGGCGGCCCGCTGTTTGTACAAAATTACACACCAACTTGCGGCGGCGCTCGGCCAAACGGCTTTGGGTGCAATTACTTGCCTTCTGGCAATACAATTGCACCGGGGTGGGAGAAGTCGGAGGAGGATTTTTATGACCAGATTGGCTCTACTGACCCTGCTGGGGACAGTCGTAGTACTGGGTCAACAGCCCGCTCTTGTGATACCGCACTTTGCAGACGGCGGGGGTTGGAGAAGCAGCGTCGCCGTTTTCAACAGCTTTGACGGCGATGCGGTCCACGTCTCGATCGTGTTCCACAGCGACAGCGGGGAAGTGGTTTCGGTCCCGGTGAACAATTACGGCGTCATCCGATCTTTGGAGATAGATCTGGCGCCCCAGAGCTCAATTTTTCTGGAGACCCTAGGAACGGCGCCGAACGTTCAGGTCGGTTGGGTGGAAGTCGCGCAACGTACCGGGGGCGTTCCCGTGAAAGGATATGCCGTGTTTCGCCAGACGGTCCCCGGCCGGCCGGACTTCGAGGCCGTGTCTGTGGGAATGAGGGCAGCCGGCACCATGACGTTCCCATTCGACAACACGGGCGGGCTCGTCACCAGCTTTGCGGTGGTCAACCTCGCGCCGGCCACCTGCACGATTGCTGTGTCGCCCATCTACGATGAGTTCGGAAACCCCGTGACCACCGAAAAAAAGCTGGTCGGCAGCCTCTACGCCAACGGGCACATCTCTTTCATTTCTACGGACAAAATCCCCGAGTTGGCCAACAAGCGAGGGTATCTGACTATGGCTCCCCTGTTAGCTTGTGGGGCCGGAGGCTTCGCTACGGTGGGGTTGCGCTTCAACCCATCCGGTCCATTCACGAGCTTGGCGCCCCTCAACGTATCGACTCAGTAAGGAACATTGATGATTTGTTGATTTGTCGATTCATCAATCGATCCGGATTCCCAGCTCCCGTCCCATGGTGAAGGTGGGCTTTGAGCGGTTACGGATTAGATCGGTTTGCTGCGACAGGCCAGAGACCAGGATGGGCATGGCGATGGTCGAGTCGCAGTGGCA
>JBGOUJ010000191.1:0-11761 GCA_041477005.1 Terriglobia bacterium
CCTCGGCCTCCGCGAATCCCGGATCGTTGTCGCCGCCCGCCACGGCTACCTGCGCGTCTCCCCGCACTTCTTCAACAACGAGGCGGATCTCGCACGGCTGGGAGAGGCCCTGCGGGCGGGGTAGCTTTTCACGAGAGCAGGACCTGGCCCGGTTCAGTGAGATCCTGCGTGCTATGCTCAAGGCGTGAGAAGTCGCGCCCGCCGCACCTCCACGGTAAGACCGCAGCAACGGAAAAGGACAGTCAGTAAATCCAAGCGGATGTCCGCAACCGCGCTCGGTTTCCCACCCGGCTCCATCGAAGCCAAGATCGCAGAGTTGGGGCGCGGCGTTCCGATGGAGGAATGGAATAGGCTCCCCGCCCACCTGACCAGCAAGCTCGACCATTACCTGTACGGCGCAGCAAAGCAGCCATGAGGGCTGTGTTCGCCGACACCGTTTATTGGATCGCTGTTGCCCGGCCCAACGACCAGTTCACCCAGCGCGCGAAGCAGGCCCGAGCATCGCTGATCAACCCCCACATTTTAGGACCTGAGTAAGTAGGGCGCACTACAAGGTGGTTGCCGATTCCGGTTGGCCGTCCGGCGTTACTGGGCGAAATAATCCTTCACCCGCTCGAAGATCCCTTTTTCCGCCGGCTGGTTCTCGGCGGGAAGCAGGTCCAGGAGCTGCTCGAACATCTTGCGCTGCTCGCGGGTCAGGTTCTGCGGCACGACTACGCTGATGTGGATGACCAGGTCGCCGCGGCCGCGGCCGTTGACGTTCGGCACGCCCTTGCCGCGCAGGCGGAACTGCGCTCCGTTCTGCACGCCGCCCGGCAGCTTGATGGTCTCTTCGCCTTCGAGCGCCGGCACCCGGATCTCGGCGCCCAGCGCCGCTTGGGCGATGTTGACCGGGATGGTGCAGTGCAGGTGGCTGTCCTCGCGCTCGAAGATGGGGTGCTCTTTAACCTTCAGCACGACATAGAGATCACCCGCCGGGCCGCTATTCCATCCCGGCTCGCCTTCGCCGGCCAGCCGCAGCCGCGTGCCGTTGTCCACTCCGGGCGGAATGTTGACTTTGAGCTTTCGCTCCACCCGCGTCCGCCCCTCGCCGCGGCAGCGCGTGCAGGGATGCCCGATGACTTGGCCGGCGCCCCGGCAGGTCGAACAGACGCGGCTGATCGAGAAGAATCCTTGCTGGTAGCGGACCTGTCCGCGGCCCCCGCAAGCGCCGCAAGGGGTCGGCCCGGTACCCGGCTCGGCGCCCCGCCCGCCGCACCGCGAGCAGGTCTCGAGCTTGGGAAACTTGATCTCGGTGTTCAGCCCGAACACCGCGTCCTCGAAGCTGATCTCCAGGTCGTAGCGCAGGTCGGCGCCGCGGTGCGCCTGCGGCCGCCGTCGCCCCGTCGAGCTGAACAGGTCGCCGAAGCCGAAAAAGTCTCCAAAGATATCGGCGAAATCGGCGAACGCCCCGGGATCGAATCCGCCCGCTCCGGCCAGCCCATCGTGTCCGAACTGGTCGTAGGTGGAGCGCTTTTGCCGGTCGCTGAGCACACTATAGGCTTCGGCAGCCTCCTTGAAGCGTTCCTCGGCTTCCTGGTTCTCCGGATTGCGGTCCGGGTGATACTTCAGCGCCATCCGGCGATAGGCGCTTTTGATCTCCTGCTCCTCGGCATTGTGATCTACACCCAGGACCTCGTAGTAGTCGCGCTTGGCCACGGTCCCTATTCCCGCACGGCCACCTTCACCATGGCCGGCCGCAACAGACGGCCCTTGAACTCATAACCCCGTTGAAACTCCTCGACAATCGTCTGATCCTCCCCCCTGCCCTTCACTGTATCCACGGCCTGGTGAAAGTGGGGGTCAAACTTTTTCCCCACCGTGTCAATCGGCGCCAGGCCGGTCTGGACCAGAGAGTCGTAAAGGCGCTTGTAAATCAGCTCGATCCCCCTCCGGTATTCATCCCCCTCCGCCGGCGCCTTCATGGCCCTTTCGAAGTCATCGAGGACCGGCAGCAGGCTGCGCACGATCTCCATGGCCGCAAACTGCAAGACCTCCTCTTTCTCGCGGGTCATGCGCTTGCGGAAGTTGTCGAATTCCGCCTGCTTGCGCAAGTAACGGTCCCAGATCTCGTCTTTTTCCGCCAGTACCCGGTCTCGCTCGGCGGTCAGGGTTGCCAGGTCGGCCCCTTCGGCGCTCGCCACTTGGGTCGCGCCCGCTTCGGCAGAAGGCGTGTCTTGCGGTTTCAACAACTCCTCCATACGATCTTATTGTATCGCACGACCACGCCGCGCACGGCCGCGCGCCCCGTCTCGCCCGGCGCCTCTCACTCGCCCGGCGGCTCTCAGTTGTTTTCCGTGAGATGGTGGAAAACGTTGGCCACATGGGCCACGGCCGACATTACCCGCTCGTACTGCATGCGCGTGGGACCGATGACCGCGATGCCTCCCGCCAGCCCCGCCTCGAGGTCGCAGCTCACTCCAATCAGGGCAAAGCCCTTCATCGCCGGGTAAGCGTCTTCGAGCCCGATGCGCACACAGAGGGCCTCCCCCATGGCGCCTCTCTGGGTCGAGATCTTCCCTTCGCCGCGGATGCATTGATCCAGAAGCTCGATCAGCCTTTGCTTCTCCTCCAGGGCCTGCAAAAGCTCCCGCAGGCGCCCCTCGCCCAGGCTCTGCGCTCCTTCCACCAGGTTGGGGATCCCTTCCAGGTAAATCTGCGCCTCCGGATCCGCCGCCAGAAATCCTTGCAGGTAAAGCAGCCGCAGCCGCCGCAGGATGGCGTCGTAGGCCGCCCGCTCCTCCTCGAGCCGCCGCTGGATCTCGCTCCGCACCGAGGAGAGTTTCCACCCCCCAAAGTTCTGGTTCACGTAGTTGGCAATGCGCTCCAGCTCGTCCTGGGCGATGTCCTCGCCCAGTTCGATGATGCGGTTCCGCACCACGTCCCCGCGCGCCACCAGAATCAGGAGCACCCGCTGCTCGGACAGCCGCAGGAACTGCACGTGCTGCAAGACGGCCTGCGACAGCGGCGCCAGCACGACCATCCCCATCTGGTGCGTCAGCATCGCCAGCACGTGCGACGACCGGTCCATCCGCTCCTCGAGATTCGCCGCCTGTCGCAGGTTGTCCTGGACAAAATCGGCATCCGAGGGCTGCAGCCTGGAGGCGCTCAGGTTCTGGACGTAGTGCTGAAAGGCCTTGTCGGTAGGTATCCGGCCGGCCGAGGTGTGCGGATGCGTCAGGTAACCGTGGTCCTCGAGCTCCGCCATCACGTTGCGTATCGAGGCCGGGCTGAGCCGGTGGCGTCCCTTCTCGGCAAGGGTCTTCGACCCGACGGGCTCCCCCGTGGCGATGTAGCTCCGTATTATGGCGGTCAGAATCTCCAGATTCCGGCCCGTCAGGGAAAATGGCCGTTGCATGCCCAGAATCCCCCCGAGGTGCCCTACAGCTTACCCAACTGGATTCTAACCTATTGAAAGGAAGGGGTCAAGCTATTGAGTGATTTGTGTGATTTGTTGAGCCGGTGATCGGTTGATTGCCCGACCGACCGCACCCCTCCCAGCCCTGCCATTACGGCCCGGCCCCGCCCCCTGGGGTTTTTCAATCAACAGGTCAACAAATCGCCAAATCAACAAGTTACGCGACGCTCAGCTCATGACAAGGCAATCCCTGCGACTCCGCCACCCCCGGATGGACCAGCTCCCCGCGGTACGTGTTGACACCCTCGCGAAGCGCTGGACTGGCATCGAGCGCCCGATCGAGGCCCAGGTCGGCCAGCAAGTGCAGATAGGGGAACGTCGCGTTGGTCAGGGCGAAAGTAGAGGTATGGGGTACCGCAGCCGGCATGTTGGACACGCAATAGTGCAGCACGCCGTCCACCCGATAGATCGGATCGGTGTGGGTGGTCGGGTGCGAGGTTTCCAGGCAGCCGCCCTGATCGATCGCCACGTCCACCACCACCGAGCCGCGCTTCATCTGGGAGATCATCTCTCGCCGCACCAGCTTCGGCGCAGTTGCTCCCGGGATCAGCACGGCTCCGATCACCAGGTCGGCCTTCCTGAGGGCTTCGGAAACCGTCCACAAGTTGGAGGCCAAGGTCACCAGTTGTCCCTGGAAAATGTCGTCCAACTCCCGCAGGCGTTTCAAGTTGCGGTCGATTATGGTGACCCGCGCCCCGAAGCCGAGGGCGATCTTGGCGGCGTTGGTACCCACCACCCCGCCCCCCAGGATCACCACCTCCGCCGGCGCCACCCCCGGCACCCCTCCGAGCAGCACCCCGCGGCCCCCGTTTTCCTGTTCCAGATACCGCGCTCCCACCTGGACCGACATCCGGCCGGCCACCTCGCTCATCGGCGTCAGCAGCGGCAGCGAGCCGTCGGCCTCCCGGATGGTCTCGTAGGCAACCGCATTGACCCGTGTTTCCAGCAACTTATGGGTGAGCTCGGGCAGCGGAGCCAGGTGGAGGTACGTGAACAGCGTTAGCCCAGGGCGCAGAAAGGCGTATTCCGATGGCTGCGGTTCCTTGACCTTCACAACTAGGTCCGCCCGCCGCCAGACCTCTTCCGCCGACGGGACAATCTCCGCCTCCGCCCGCCGGTAGTCCTCGTCGTGGATCGCGCTGGCTTCGCCCGCTCCCGCCTGGACCACGACCCGATGCCCGGACTCCCGCAGCGCCATCGCCCCGCTCGGGACCAGCGCCACCCGAGCTTCGTGGTCTTTCACCTCTTTCGGAACCCCGATCCACATAGCCACCTCCCAGCCGCGACGGCGCGGTGTCTATGTCTATAATATCGCAAATTTTTATGGGAATGATAAATAGAACGTTGGTTCTAGGCCAGCTCCCGTCCCTATCCCACCCGCCTCAACAACTCACCGAAGCGGGGGTCGGCACGCAACCCATCCAGGCGGGCGTCGGTCTTGAACTGGATCGCCAGCCAGACCGAATGTTCCTCGCAAGCCCGGCCGAGCCATTCCATGGCCGCCTCCCGGTCCCCCAGGCCCGCGTGGATCACGCCAACGAAATACGGGTCGATGTAGCGTCTCTGCATTTGTCCACGCAGTTCCGCCAGCAGCTTCCGTGCTTCCGCCTCGCGCCCCGAAACGGCGTAAGCATGCGCCAGCGCCGCCGCCGCGCCGGGGTTGCCTTCTATGAGATGGAGAGCCGCAAGGAGCGCCCCGATGGCTTCCGCATACATCCCTTTCTGGACGAAAGCCATTCCGACCCAGTAGTGGGCCTGAAAGAAGTTGGGGTCCATTTCGAGCGCCCGGCGATACTGCTCGATCGCCTCGTCATACCGCCGCGCCGAACAGAGCGCCTGGATCTCGTGTGCATTGATCACCAGCGACAACGGATCCAGCTCCTTGGCCCGCTGCATCTCCCGCACCGACTCATCGGAGCTTCCCAACTGGCCCAAGAAGAGCGCATACCAGTCGTGGGCCATGGCGTAGCTGGGGTCGAGCTCGATCGCTCTCCGGAAGTCGCTGTCGGCTTCTTCCCAGTCCCAACCGAACCAGCGGGCGTGGGCCCGCGAAGCATACCCCTCCGCGAGGTGGTCATCGATCGCCAGGGCTTTGGCCGCAGCGGCTTTGACCTTTGGAATGCTCTCGCTTGCCGGCAGCTCGCTGTACACGCCCAGAACCAGATAGCAATCCGCCAGTCCCGTGTAAGCCTGTGCGAAGTTCGGGTCGGTCTCGATGGCGCGTTGAAAGTAATCGATCCCCGTCTGTAGACCCTCGCTGGTCCGCTTGCCGAAGTGGTAGCGACCCTTTAGATAGAATTGATAGGCTTCGGGGTTTTCCGTCGAGCGCTGGACCAGGCGCTTCTTCCCCTCGCCGGCCAGCTTCCCGCGCAGGCTTTCGGAGATGCGGCGGGCGATCTCTTCTTCCACGGCGAAGATATCGGACAGCGGCCGGTTATACCGCTCGCCCCAGATCTGCGACTCCGCCGCCACGTCGATCAGCTCCGCGCCGATCACCAGCGTCTGGCCTCGCTCGAGGACCCGGCCCGCCACGACCGCCCGGACGCCCAGCTCCCGCCCGGCCGCCTGCGGTTCCACGTCGCGCCCCTTGTAGCGGAATACCGTGCTCCGCGGCGTGACCCGCAACTGGGGAATTTGCGCCAGGCTGTTGATGATGGCCTCGGTGAGGCCGTCGCTCAAGTACTCCGCATCCGGATCGCGGCCGGCATTGTGGAAAGGCAGCACGGCGATCGAATCGATGGCCCGCGTCCCCACCGGCGCCAGCGCCCCCATGGCGCCCGACCCGCTCAGAATCGCCCGCAAGGCAAACGCCAGGTCTCGCGCCGATTGAAACCGCTCCTCGGGATTCTTTTCCAGACAGTGGGCGATCACGCGGTCCAGATCCGCCGGGACGGCCCCCGCAACGCCCGCCGAGACGCCCCCTGGGGCGCCCCCCGGTCCCAGCTTGCCCGATTCGGCGAGCGGCGGCGGCTCCTCGCGCAGGATCGCCGCCATGGTCTCGGCCGGCGTCGCCCGGCTGAAGGCCCGCCGCCCGGCGATCATCTCGTAGAGCACGCATCCCAGCGCGAAGATATCGCTCGCCCCCTTGGCCGCCTCGCCCCGCACCTGCTCCGGCGACATATAGCCCATGGTGCCCAGCACGGTCCCCGGCTCGGTCATACCGGTCTTCGCCTTCGACCCCGCCCGCCGCGACGGCCGCGGCGTAAATCGCGCCAGGCCGAAGTCCAGGATCTTCACCTGGCCGTCGCGAGTTAGAAAGATGTTCTCCGGCTTCAGGTCCCGGTGGACGATCCCCTTGGAGTGCGCCGCCGCCAGCCCGTCGGCCAGCGCCGCGGCGATCTCCGCCGCCTTCCGCCAGACCAGCGCCGAGCGCGTGACGCGGGTCCGCAACGTCTCGCCTTCCAGCAGCTCGGTGACCGCGAACGAGGTCCCTTCGAACGTTCCGAAATCGTGGATCGCCAGAATGTTGGGATGCGAGAGCGCCGCTACCGCCTTGGCTTCCCGCTCAAACCGGGCCAAGGCCTCGGTGTCCTTGGCCAAATGCTCGGGAAGCACCTTGACCGCCACCTCCCGCTCCAGCCGCTCATCCCGGGCCCGATAAACCTCCCCCATCCCTCCCACCCCCAGTGCAGAGAGGATTTCGTAAGGCCCGAGCCGAGTTCCGGCGCCGAGAGGCATCTGCCTGTATTAGAAGCAAGGCCACGGCAAATGTCAAAAATAAATCAAGGAAGAGCCACGCTGGGTCCCGGAGGAAAGCATTGGAAAAGGCAAAGTGCAAAAGGCAAAAGACAAAAATCAAGGAAGGGCCTCATTGTTTGAGTGGGCGCTGCGTGCGCGCCCCCCGACGCCCGGGCCCCGCCCGCCCCGAAGAGGCACTCAAAGAATGTTCCCTTCCTTGATTTTTGCCTTTTGCCTTTTGCCTTTTGCAATTTGCCTTTTGCCTTGGTTGTCGTTCCTTTGCCGGCTGCCTTCTTCGGTTTTCCTACTGACTGATCCCGAGGGCCTTCATCTTCCTGTACAGATTACTCCGCTCCAGGCCTAGAATCTCCGCGGTCTTGGTGACGTTGCCATGCGACTCTTCCAGCTTCTTGAGTATGTACTCCCGCTCGTAGGCGTTGCGGGCCTCTTGCAGGCTGGCGAATTGCGGCAGGCTCCGGCGGTCGATCTCGGCCGGGCGGCGGGTGGCGGGCAGGGGCAGGTGGCGCACGTCGATGCGCACCTGCGGGTTCATGATGACGATCCTCTCGATCAGGTTCTTCAGCTCCCGGACGTTTCCCGGCCAGGGGTAGTCTTCGAGCGCCTTGTAGGCCTCCGCCGTCAGCTCCTTCGGCTTCCGGCCGTAGGCCTCGGTAAACTCGCTCAGAAAGTAATTCACCAGCAGCGGGATGTCTTCCCTCCGCTCCCGCAGCGGCGGTACATGGAAAGGAACCACGTTGAGCCGGTAGAACAGATCCTCGCGAAAATTACCCCGCTCGATCTCGTCATCCAGGTTCTTGTTGGTGGCGGCGATCACCCGGACGTCCACCTGCACCGACGTCCCCGCCCCGACCGGCTCGAAGCGCTGCTCCTCGAGCGCCCGCAAGACCTTGGCCTGGGTCTTCAAGCTCATGTCGCCGACTTCATCCAGGAACAGGGTGCCGCCGTCGGCCTTCTGGAATTTTCCAACCTTGTCTTCGTGCGCCCCGGTGAACGATCCCTTCAAGTGCCCGAACAGCTCGCTCTCGATCAGCTCCTCGGGGATCGCCGCGCAGTTGACTTCTACGAACGCCTCCTCGGCCCGCGGGCTCTGGGCGTGGATGGCGTGGGCGACCAGCTCCTTACCCGTCCCGCTTTCGCCGAAGATCAGCACACGCCCGTTGGTGGGCGCCATCAGCGCCAACTGCTGCCGTAGCGCCTTCATCGGCACGCTCTCGCCGATGATGTGGTAGCGCGACTGAACCTCTTCCTTCAGCCGCTCGTTTTCCAGAAGCAGCCGCCGCCTCTCCAGGGCGTTCTTGACCGTGACCACGACCTTCTCGATCGATAACGGCTTCTCAATGAAATCGAACGCCCCCAGCTTGGTGGCTTTCACCGCCGTTTCGATGGTCCCGTGGCCGGAGATCACCACCACCGCCGGCCGCCGCACCGGCTCCATCGCCTGCATCCGCGCCAGCACATCGAGTCCGTCCATCCCTGGCAGCCAGATGTCGAGCAGCACGACCGGATACGTCCGCGCCATGACTTGCCCCAGCGCTTCCTCGCCCGAGGCCACGGCTCGCACCGCATAGCCCTCGTCTTCGAGTACGCCGCTGAGCGACTCCCGAATGCCCGGCTCATCATCGACCACAAGGATCCAGTTCCTCTTCACGAAACCCCAAGCCCAAAACAAATGCGGCGCCGCCCCGCGGCGCCTCCTTGATTTTTGCCTTTTGCCTGTTGCAATTTGCCTTTTGCCTTGCCTTTCACGTCTTTGCCTTTTGCCGTGCTTTCCCCGTCTTGCCCTCTGCCTCCCTCGTCTTCGCCTTTTGCCTTGCCTCTGCCGCCTTCCCCGCTTCCCGTCCCCCTGCCGCCGCTTTTTGCCTCGCTCTCCCGCCCGTTATCCCACCCCGACCGCCGCCTTACTCTCCACGGTCGGTATCTCCACCACGAACCGCGCCCCCCGGGGCCGATTGTCTTCCACCCGTATGGCTCCTTTGTGCTCGGCCACGATTCTGCTCACGATCGCCAGGCCGAGCCCTGTCCCGCGCTCGCGTGTGGAAAAATACGGCAGGAACAGCTTCTCGCGGTCTTCCGGCGCGATGCCGTGACCGGTATCGGCCACCACCAGCTCGACCGTATCGCCGTCGGCGCCCAGGGCCGTGGCGATGGTCACTTCCCTTTCCGCCGTCACCGGATCGGCGTTGATGGCCTCGATGGCATTGTCGACCAGGTTCACCACGGCCCGGCGGAACTGCTCCGGATCGACAGCCACCTGGGGCAGGCCGGGCGCAAGATGCTTCGAGACGTGAAGGCCCGCCAGCCTGCCGTTGTAAGTATCGAGCGCCGCCTCGACGACCTCGTTCAGGTCGCCGGGCTCCGGCTGCGCCGCCGGGAACCGGGCGAACTGCGAGAACTCATCCACCAGCGTCTTCAGCGTCACGATCTCCCGGGTGATGGTGGCCGTGCAACTGTGCAGCAGCCGCTCCAGCTCGATCCGTGCGCGCAGGTCCTGGGATGGGCTGTAACGCTCCAGCAGCCGGCTGATGCGCTCGGCCGAGAGGGCGATGGGCGTGAGCGGGTTCTTGATCTCGTGCGCCACGCGCTTGGCCACCTCCTGCCAGGCCGCCGACTTCTGGGCCCGCAGCAGCTCGCTCATGTCCTCGAGCACGATCACGCAGCCGCGCGGCACCCCGGACGTCTCCGAGCGGCCGTCCTGCTCCAGCGCCGAAACGGTGATAGCCAGGTGCTGCGTCTGCCCGCCGGTCTCGAGATCGAGCGTGCCCGTCGCCAGGCCCGTCCTTTGCGCCCGCCGGATCAGCCGCCGCACCCGCGCCGCGTCGTCGGGCGAAAACAGATCCTCCAGCCAGCGCGCCGGCGCTGCCCGCTCCGGCGTGAAGATCCGCCCCAGCGCCGGGTTCACCCGCAGGATCTCTCCGCCCGCCGAGAGCGAAATGACGCCGGTCGGAATGCTCTCCAGAATCACCTCGGTGTACCGCCGCCGCGCGTCGAGCTCGTCCCGGCTGTGCTCGAGCTGCTCGGCCATCTGGTTAAACGACCGCACCAAAAGCCCCAGCTCATCGATGGCGCGCATCTCGATCCGGTAATCGAGCCTCCCGCTCGAAAGCTGCGCCGTCGCCTGCACCAGCCCCTCGATCGGCGCCACGATCTGCCTGGACAGATACAGCGCCACCCACGTCGCCACGAACAAAATGAACAGCGTGATCAGCGACAGCAGCGCCAGGTAGCTGTACCGCAGGGATCGCCAGTAGGTGGCCTGCTCCTTGTAAGAGTGGTAGCGGGCGTCGAGGGCTTTCTGCTTGGCGGCCAGGTGCTCCGGCATCGGCCAGCCCGCCACCACCCACCCCACGCGCCCCACCGGCCGAAACGCCAGAACCACGTCGGGGCTCTTGCCGCTGAAGGTCGGATTTACAGCCGAGGTGGACGGCAGCGCCTTATGCCATAACCCCCTCAGGTCTGCCCCCGCCGCATGCTCCACCAGCGGCGCCGGCCGCGCATTGTCGCCGACCGCCACATAGGAAACCTGGTGCGCCAGGGCAAATTGCCGCAGCTTCTTTTCGAGCTCCGGGATATGGCGCCCATCCTCGAGCGCCGCGCTGACCTCCGCCAGCGATGCGATCCACTCGGCGAGGGTTTCCGCCTTGTCCTGCGCCACATCCTTCAAGCGACTGTTGATGGCCAGCGCATCCTTCTGCAGATCCTCGATCGGCTGGTTGAACCACTTGTCCAGCGTCCGGTTGAGCACCTGGAAAGAGAAGCTGAACAGGAATACTACCGGCAGGATGGTCAGCCCCAGCGCCCCCGCCACCAGCTTGGTCTTGATCTTGGACCCCAGCCGGTTCCCGCGCCGCTCGATGTAGAGCTTGACAACGTTGCGGAACAGGATGAACCCCAGCGTCACCATCCCCAGAAACACCAGGGTCGAAATGCCCCACAACACCAGCGTCTGCTGCACGTCGTCGGGCCGGAACCCGCCGAACGACAGGGATGTCTGCCAGAAGACGAGCGTCATCAGCCCGAGCAGCACCACGCTCAAGCCGATCAGGTACAGGCGCTGTTTTCGGATCTTGCGCCTCATGGAAACCTGTCCTTCATTCTACCCGATGCGGGAATGCCTCCAGCGGGCACCCCGCGCACCTCGGCGCCGACCGCAGGCAATGCTGCTTGCCGGTCTGGACTAATAGCGCGTGAAATTCATTATATACCGGCGCGCCGGGCGGGATCTTGCGATAGAAAAGTTCTTGAATCTTCTGGTAAGAGGCGTCTGCCGCAATCATCCCGTGCCGGCCCAGAATGCGGCGCGTGTAGGCGTCCACCACGAAGATCGCGTGGCCGCCGCCATAAAGCAAAATCGAACCGGCGGTCTCATCTCCAATGCCATGGATGGCCAGCAGTTCCTCCCGCAATCTCTGCGTCGGGACGCGAAACATACGCTCCAGTGAGCCGCCGTGATTTCGCCGCAGGTATTCCAGAAAGGCTTTGAGCTTTTTTGCTTTTTGGCGGAAGTAACCGGAAGACCGGATCAACGCCGCCAGCTCCGCTTCCGGCAGCGCCTCCATCGTCTCCACCGTAAGCGCCCCGGCCCGTTTCAGATTTCCGATGGCTTTC
>JBGOUJ010000192.1:0-11687 GCA_041477005.1 Terriglobia bacterium
GCCCACGGCCGACCTTCTGGAAGCCCTCCGCAGGGACCCGAACAGCCCAAGTCGTTGGTGCGACCTCGGAGAGGCGATGTGGAGGTCGGGAAGTATCGAAAAAGCCAAATATTGCTTCTCACACGCACTGGCTCTGGGCCCGGACGTCCCGCCTGTGCTAATGAGGGCGGCTGAGTTTTATTACACCCCTCAGGATGACAAGTGGGCGCTTCAACAGACCTCTCGCCTATTGGGAAAGACGGATCTCTACGACGACTTCGTCTTCAATTGGTACGCGGGAAAGAAAATAGCGGTGACTGAGATCCTGAGCCACGGCCTGCCGGTAGGCCAGCGCGCCTCCCGGGCCTATTTTCGCTACGTCATCGGCGGCGGCAACATTACGGATGCCAGCAGCGTGTGGGGTTGGGTGGCATCCCATGGTTACGCGGACGACCGGCTGGCAAAGCAATACGTCGATCTTCTTGTCCAGGACAAGCGGTACGAGACCGCCGCAAAGTCCTGGGCGCTTTACCTCGGTGCTCGCCGCAACGGCTATCTGGAATCAAACTGGGTGTTCAACGGCGACTTTGAGTCCGAGCCCGCGGGGTCGGCTTTTGACTGGAAGATAGAGAATCACAACCAAGTGGAGGTGGCGCGGGACGGGAGCGTGGCGCACTCCGGCGCCCATTCTCTGCGGATTCGCTTTGACGGGAAGGAGAACGTGGCCTACCGCCACATACGGCAGACCGCTTTTGTAACGCCCGGCAGATACCGCTTTGAGGCTTACATTCGGACTCAGGAGATTACAACGGATCAAGGGATTGGCTTTCACATTTACGACCCTGAGTCACCCTCTCGTTTAGACATAACAACGGAACAGGTGGTGGGAACAAATGACTGGAGAAAGATCGACCAGATCATTTCGGTTCCCCGAGAGACGAGGCTACTCGAGATCCAGGTGATTCGGCAGCCGACTTGGCGAACTGACAGCAGGATCAACGGCGTGGCCTGGATCGACTCGGTAGGGCTGTTGAAGCTCGATGCAGAAAGCCCCGGCTCGAGCATCAACAAGGGGGTCCTCACTCGAGGAACCTCGGAGCGTGGCTCATACAGGGCGCTCGGCAGCCCGCAGCCGGCGGCGCCCGCAGGCCCGTTGCGATTCTGAACTACTCAATCTGGAACACCGGCTGGAGCCGCCGGGCGTTCAGCGACTCGTTCCCTCGAACCGTCCGTACCGTAGCGCCAGCGACGGCAGCACCAGCAGGTTCAGCACCGTCGAAGTCGCGAGGCCGCCGACGATGACGATGGCCATGGGGCCCTCGATCTCGCGGCCCGGCTCGTTGCTGCCAATGGCCAGAGGCAACAGGCCGAGCGCGGTTACCAGGGCCGTCATCAGCACCGGGACCAGGCGCTCGGAAGCCCCGCGCAGCGCCGCTTCCGGCCCCCACGTCATGCCCTCCTGCGAGACCAGGTGCTCGTAGTGGGAAACCAGCATCATCGAATTGCGCGTCGTGATGCCGAACAGCGTCACCAAGCCCACCAGTGACCCCACCGAGAGCCAGCCGCCGGTCAGGAAGACGGCCAGCACGCCGCCGACCAGGGCAAACGGCAGGTTTGCCAGAACCAGGGCGAGGTTACGCCAGTTCTTGAGGACCATGGAGAGCAGCAGTAGAATGCCTACGCCGGCGATGGTGGAGTGCAGCAGAATCTCGCGTTGCGCCTGCGCCCGGGCTTCGTCGGCGCCGGAAAAGACCGCGTAGACGCCGCCGGGGAAGGCAATCTTGGAGGCGATCCGGCTCTTGGCCTCGGCGACGAACGATCCCAGGTCCCGCCCCCGCACGTTGCAGGTCACGGCGGTGCGGCGGCGCGCCCCATCGTGCAGCACGACGTAGCGGCCGGTGGTCTCGAAGACGTCGGCCAGCTCGCGCAAGGGTATCCGCAACCCGGTGGAACTGCTGAGCAGTAGCGAGCCGATCGCCTCGGGCTCCCGTCTGGTCCTCTCATCCAGGATCACGGCCACGTCAAACACCCGGTTCGCTTGATAGGTCTGCGCGACCGCGGTTCCCTGGTAAGCCGTCTGGACGGCCTCAAGTACGCCCACCGGCTGAAACCCGAACTGGCGGAGGCGGCTCGGGCGAAGACGAATGACAACCTGCGGGGCGCCCGGCGGCACATCCATCTGGATATCGGCGGCGCCATCGATAGAGGACAGCAGTCCGGCGACCTCCCGCGCTTTCTGCTCGATCAAGTCGAGACTGTCTCCGAAAACCTTGATCACCACCGGCGCCGTCGCCCCGGAGATGGTCTCCTCAATTCTCTCCGTCAGGAAGGGCTTTACCGAGAAGTAAGCGCCGGGGAACTTCAGCAGCGTCTCGCGGATTGCGGCTTGCACGTTCTCCAGCTCCTCGCCCCCCAGCGGCTGGAGGTCGACGTGGAACTCGCTGTAGTGCGGGCCCCAGGTGTCGTCAGCCAGCTCGGCCCGGCCGATCTGCTGGGCCACGGAACGGATGCGGTGGTCCTTAAGCAGCTCCCGGGTGACCTGCCGGCCGAAGCGAAAGGATTCCTCGAGCGACGTCCCCGAGACTAATGACATGTGAACGATGAAATGCCCCTCGCGCAGCTCGGGTAGAAACTCGCTCCCGAGAAAAGGCAGGGTGGCCGCCGTCGCGGCGCAGAGCGCAAACGCTGCGCCGATCACGCGCCGGGGCCGGGCGGCGGCCTTCTCGAGAATTAGCCGATAGTGCTCCTTTAAGGACCTGACGAACCGGGTCTCGTCGGCCGTGGCCGCGGCGCCCGGCAATAAAAGGAAGGAGAGCGCCGGGGTCACGGTCAGGGCGACGAAGAGGGAAGCGAGAGTGGCCAGGATGTAAGCGACCCCCAGCGGCGCAAAGAGCCGCCCCTGCAGCCCCGACATGCTGAGCACGGGAAGAAAGACCAGCGCCACGACAAACGTCGCGTAGACCACAGCGGTGCGAACCTCCAGCGAGGCGTCGAGCACCACGCGAAAAGCGGGCGCCGGATTCTCGCTCCGCGCGTTCTCCCGCAGCCGCCGGAAGATGTTCTCGACATCGATGATCGCGTCATCCACCACCTCGCCGATGGCGATAGCCAGGCCGCCCAGCGTCAGGGTATTCAGCGTGGCGCCTCCGCGGTCCAGGATGATGACCGCCACCAGGAGCGAGAGCGGGATCGCGGTGAGCGAGATGAACGCCGAGCGGACATTGAAGAGAAATAGAAACAGCACGACCCCGACCAGCACGCCGCCGAGCAGCAGAGAAAAATTGACGTTGTGGAGCGCCGTTTCGATGAAGTTGGCGGGACGAAACAGACCGGGATGCAGCGTGATCTGCTCCGCCGCGATCGCCGGCTTCAACTCTTCGAGAGCGCGCTCGGCCGCCGCCGTCACCTCCATCGTATTGGCGCCAAGCTGGCTGGAGACCACCAGCAGCACGCCGGGCCGGCCATCGAGGGCGCCGTCTCCAATCTTCGGCTCCGGCCCTTCCACCACCCGCGTCACGTCCTTGAGGCGGACGCTCACGCCATTGTGCTGAGCAAGCACCGCCTCGCCGAGATCTTCCGGCGTCAGCGACTGCCCCTGCGTCTGGAGCACGATTCGTTGCGCGGCCGTTTCCACAAACCCGGCCCCGCGCACGCCGGTCGCTCTGCGAGCGGCGGCCAACACCTCGTCGATGCTGAGATCGAAGGCCAGGAGCCTCTCCGGACGCACCTGTACCTGGAGCTGCCGCACCTCACCCCCGAACACCACGACCTTGGAGACGCCCGGCACTCCCAGCAGCCGCGGCCGCAGCGTCCAGTCGGCGAAAGTGCGCAGATCCATCAGAGAACGCTTCTCCGAGGTGAGCCCCACGATGAGCATCATGCTGCTCGCCGAAGTCAACGGCGCCATGATCGGTGGCCGCACGCCTTGCGGCATCTGGCCGATCAGCTCCGCGAGCCGCTCGCCCACCATCTGCCTCGCGCGATATACATCGGTCCCTTCGCGAAAGATGGCCGTGACTACCGATAACCCCTGAACGGACTGCGACCGGATCGATTCGAGACTGCCCACGCCGTTGATGGTGTTTTCCACGGGCCGCGTGACGAGCTGCTCCACCTCCTCCGGCGAAAGACCGGGGGCTTCGGTTTGAACGACGACCTGTGGCGGGGCGAACTCCGGATAAACGTCATACCGGGCGTGCTTGGCGATGTACAGGCCGTAACCAACCGCCACGCAGCCGAGCGCGATGATCACGCCGCGGAACCGCAGGGAGAACTCGACCAGAGATCGCAGCATCACTCCGCTGTCTCTTCCTCACCGGTCTGAATCTGCGACTTCAGCTCTTCCGAGAGCAAGGTCTGGGCGCCCGCCGTGACGACGCGGTCGCCCGCCGCAAACCCCTTCCCGACGAAGAACCCACTTTCCGTTGGATGCTCGAGGAAGACCTGCTTTCGCGCGAACTTATCGTCGCCGGCCTGAACGTAGATCCACGCCGCTCCAGCCGATCGCACCACCGCCGCGGCCGGGATGATGACCCCCTTCTGCGGCGCGCCCGGCAACGGTAGGTAGGCGGTGACGACCAGGCCCGGCCGCACCGCAAATCCCGCTTCCCGCACGCGGAACAGGAACGCCTGCCCTTGGATCTTCGGATCGGTTGCCGGTGCGAGCCCGATGGTTTCGCCGCGCAGCGGCCGGTCCTCGTGGCCGAGGCAGAGGAGCCGAGCCGCGGAAACTCTTGGATGGATAGTCTGGCCGGCCGGGATATCGACCCGCGCCACGAGTTGATCGAAGCGCACCACGCGCAAGATGGGCTGGCCGCTCTCGACCGCTTCACCGGGTCGTGCCAGGATTTCGACCACTTCGCCCCCGCGCTCCACACGCAGCGGACGCGGCCCGCTCGGCCCTCCTGCGGTCGAGAGCGAGGCCTGCATCAGTTGCGCGGTTTCGGTGGCGGCCTGGAGTCGGGCTTCTTCGCCCTTCAGCCGGGCCTCGGCCTCCTGCAAGGCGCGGTCGGAGAGATTCTTGTCCTCGGCATTAAGGACCTTCGTCCGCTCGTAGGCGGCGCGGGCGGCGGCAGCGGACGCGGTGTTTGCATCTACATCGGCCCGAGCGGCGGCGAGCCGGGCCGAGAGGTCCACCTGCTCGACCGGCGTGAAGCGCGGCTCGAGCGCTGCCGCCACGCTGCCGTCGGCGAGATGCTCCCCGATGGCCGGCCAGGCGTGGTCGACGGCGGGACGCAGCACGCCCGCGGCCGGCGCCCGCAGCACGAACGTTCCCGCCGGATCTTCCTCCAGCCGGCCGTAGGCAGCCAGCTCCGGCTGCAGCGTCGCGCCGGCCAGCGGCTCCGTCTTGAGCCCGATGCGGGCCTGCATCTCACGGTCGAGGGTGACAACTGGTTCCCCTCCGGCCGCCCGCGAAACCCGCGGCGCTGTCTTGATGGGGCGATCGCGTTCTTTCGCCATCTCCCGGCGGCTCTGCACAAACAACCAAACCAGAAGGGCGGCGGCGCCGGCGGTAACCACAATCGTGAGGAACCATTTGAGCGGTCTGCTCATCATTTTCCTCCCTTTTCCAGCGGCGTCTCCGGCAGCGCCAAGCCGGCGTCGAGCGGCCGCTTGACTGATTGCTCGAGCCCCCCCAGCGCGGCCCGCGCCTTCCGCAGCGTGTCGAGCCGCGCCCGCGCCGCCACCGCGCTCTGCACGCGGACGCCGGCCAGCGCCAGTCGATCCGCCTCGCCCACCTGCAGGGCGCGCCCGGTGGCTTTCTCCCTCACCTGCTGCAAGGTCACAAGCTGCGAGTCAGCCAGAGCCAGCTCCGCCAGAGCCGAGCGGTATTGGGCCAGGGATTTTTCCATCTCGCCGATGGCCTCCGCCTGCAAAGTGGCAAATCGCGCCGCCATCTCGTTTCGCCGGGCCGCCGCCTCCGCAATCGGCCCCTGGTTCCGGTTGAAGAGAGGAAGGGTCAGAGCAGGCCCGAACGTGAACTTGTTGTGCCCCTCGTCAAAATCGTAGCCCGGACCCAGATCGATATTCGGGTACTGCCGGGCCAGCTCCAGCCGCAGCGAGGCGTCCGCCGCGGCATACTCGGCAAGCAGGCGCCGCAGGTCGATGCGATTCAGCAGCCCCGCGCGTTGCACGGTCGCCAGGGACAGCGCGCCCTCCCCCGGGGGCTTATCGAACTCCGGCCAATCCAACTGCGCTCCTCCCAGAGCAGAAACAGGAACTCCCATCGCCGCCGCCAGCGCGGCCAGCGTCTCGTTAACGCGCCCCGCCGCCGCACGGGCGAGCAAGCTGACGCTCAGGAGGTCGGTGCGCGCCAAATCCACGTCAGGGCGCGAGACCTCGCCCACCGTCAACCGTTGCACCATGATGGTGACTGCCTCCGCGCGGACCGCCTCCTCCGCTTCGAGCAGATCCCGCTCGCGCAACGCGAAGAGGTGATCGGCCAGCGCCGTGCGGATGCTGCTGCGAATCCTCCAGGCCGTTCCCGCCAGTTCCAGCCGCGCTGCCTCGGCTAGGCTCTGCGCCTGCAAGATCCGATAGCCGCGCTTGCCGGCGGTCTCGATGGTGAAGCTGGGGCTGACTCGAAAGACCAGCGGGGACTCCGGCGAGTTTGTGTAGCCGCCACCGATCCCCACCGAGGGATTAGGCCGTGCCCCCGCCGTCACAATTCCGGCTTCGGCGATCTCGACCCGCGCCCGCGCTGCGTCCAGTTCCGCGCTGAAATAAAACCCGGCCAGAACCAGGTCCGGCAGGCCCAGTTTCGGAGGCGGCCATTCCGATGGCCCCGGGCCGGCGTTGGCCCCGCCGTTCGCCACGACAAACGCGCGCAGGCCCGGATCAGCGAGAGTCCGCCCGCGAAACTCCTTTTCCAGGCGTGGGGGATCGATCGGCTTGGGGCGGTAAGGGACGCAGCCGGCCAGCAATCCAACGGCGGCGCAGAGACACCAGCGGCTCACGTAAAGAAAAGATAGCGAGCCGCCCCGGACGCCACGATGACGCCAAAATTACGATTTCGTCATCTGAAGCGGAAATTGCAAGGTGACGCGCGTGCCACGCCCGACCTGGCTGTCGATCCAGGCCGTGCCGCCGTGCAAGCTGGTGATGCTCTTGACGATCGCCAGGCCCAGCCCGACCCCGCCGCTGTCCTTCGAGCGGGCCTGGTCGACACGGTGGAACCGGTCGAAAACGTGCGACAGGTGATCCGCCGGGATGCCGCAGCCCGTATCGGCGACCTCGATCCGCAAGCTGCCGTTTTCCCGGCTTGCCGCCACGTGGATCGCCCCGCCTCGCGGCGTATGGGCCAGCGCGTTTTCGATCAGATTGCCGACGGCTCGTTGAAACAGCGCCCGATCCAGCTCAACGGTTATCGCGGGCGGCGCATCGACCTCCAGCGCCACGCCCGCCTCGCCCGCCGCGGCTTCGTAAAACTCGCGCACCGTCCCCAGCTCGCGGCCGGCATCCAGCCGCTCATGCTGGATTTGCATCTCCGGGTTCTCGGCGCGGGCCAGAAACAGCAGGCGGTCGATGAGCCGGGAAAGCCGCACGCATTCCTCGAGCGATGACCCCAGGGTCTCGCGATATTCTTCGGGCGTACGAGCCTTGGCCAACGCCACTTCGATCTCGCCCCGCAGATTGTTGATCGGTGTCCGCAGCTCGTGGGCGATGTCGGCCGAGAAGCGCGAGAGCCGGGCGAAGGCATCCTCCAGCCGGTCGAGCATCTCGTCGAACGTCCCCGCCAGCGCGGAGAGCTCCGAAGGAAGACCGGCCGGCTCGATCCGCTCATGCAAGGTCGTGGAGCCGGTTCGCCGCATGGTCGCCGTGATCTCTTCCACCGGGCGGATGCCGCTGCGAGCGATGCCATAGCCGACCACCGCGCAGACCACCAGCCCTGTCCCCAGAACGAGCCACAGTCGCCGGCGATATCCGGCCAGCAGGTTTTCTTCGTAGGTGCGATCGAGGGCCGTTTGAATCGAGTAGCTCCGCTGCTTCACCGGGTCCCCGGCAACCCGGGCGGAGAGGGCGCGGAACTGCCGCCCCCTCGAGGCCGGGACGGCGGCCCCGCGGCCTATCTCGCCGGCCCGCGAAGGAGTCTCGCGAAAAGCGCCCGGGGGCAGCACGTCCGACATTCCCTTCGTCTCGGCCACAATTTGCCCGCTCTCGTCGAGCACCCGAACCATCACCAGCACGAAGGGCCGCGTCGTCGACTCCTCGTCCACCTCCCATGCGAGCACCGCCGCATCCCCGGCATGGTCGCGCAACAGCGTCTGCATGACATTGATCTTCTCGGTCAGGTACTGATCGTCCTCGTCTTCGAAGTTCTTCACCAGCACCCAATAGAGGAATCCGGTCGCGACCAGCAGGAGCAGGAAGGCGGACCCGGCATACCACGCCGTCAGCCGCGCCGCCAGGCTCCACGGCGAGTCCCTCCGCTCAGGAGCGTTTCTCGAGGACATATCCCACTCCCCGCACTGTGTGAATCAACTTCTCGTCAAACGGATCGTCCGCCTTCGACCGCAGCCGTCGCAGGTGCACGTCCACCACGTTGGTGTCACTGTCGAAATTCATGTCCCAAACCTGCTCCGCGATGACGGTTCGGGAGAGCACGTCGCCCGCGCGCCGGGCGAGCAGCGAAAGCAGCCGGAATTCCTTGGGCGTCAGATCGAGCCGCCGGCCGCCGCGGAACGCCTTGTGCCGAAGCAGATCGATCTCCAGGTCGGCAATCCGCAGCGTCTCCGGCTGCCGCGGCGGGCCACGCCGCAGAATCGACCGCACCCGCGCCAGCAGCTCGGAAAAGGCAAACGGCTTGACCAGGTAGTCGTCGGCGCCGAGTTCGAGTCCTTTGACGCGGTCGTGCACGCCGTCGCGCGCCGTAAGAAACAGTACCGGCATCTGCTTTCCCGCCCGCCGCAGCTCCGAGAGCACCGACCACCCGTCCCGCCGCGGCAGCATCACGTCGAGAATCAGGAGATCATACTCACAGCTCGCCGCCTGGTGAAGCCCGTCCTGGCCGTTGTCGGACACATCGACGACGAACCCTTCCTCCGAAAGGCCCTTGCGAAGGTAAGCGGCCGACTTCGGCTCGTCCTCAATGATAAGGATCTTCATTCCAGGATCCCTGGAGCTTACCACCGAGAATGTATTGAATTCATGCTAAACTGTGGGCAAGATGCGAAAAGATCCAGCGGCCGTGAGGCTTGCCGGCAAACGAATGCGTAAACTCTCCCCCGCTCGCCGCCAAGAGATTGCCCGTCGCGCGGCGCGCGCCAGGTGGAGCCAGCGCCGGGCGACAACAAAACCGGCTACGGCGGCCCCCATAGAGGAGATCGCTGCCCAGCGGGCCGCCCGGGTTCCCGATGAAGAATGGAACCGCCTCCCCCCAGACCTCCTCCACCAGCTCGATCATTACCTCTACGGAATCCCGAAGCAGTGAAGGCCGTCTTTGTCGACACCGCTTACTGGATCGCTGTTTTCAGCAAGCGAGACCCTTGGCGAGAATCCGCAAAACAGGCCAGGCAGCGCATCGGTGAAGCCAGGCTGATCACCACCGACGACGTGCTGGTCGAGTTTCTGACCACCTTCGCCGCGGCCGGGCCGCAAATCCGCACCGAAGCCGCGGGATTCGTTCGTGATGTTCTCTCCCACCCGCAGATCGAGGTGCTTCCACAGTCGCGGGAGTCCTTTCTCAAGGCGCTGAGGCTCTACGAGACTCGGCGCGACAAGAGTTACAGCCTCACCGACTGCATTTCTATGAATGCGATGCGAGCCGGGTCCATCACTCATGCGCTGACCACCGACGATCACTTCGCGCAGGAAGGATTCACCGTGCTAATGGCCCGGCCCGATTGAATCCCCGCAGCCAATGGAGAAAGTGCTCGCGCAGCCGCTGAGTGAGCCCCGAGGGAAAGCGCCGCGTATCGAGTGCCTCGCCTCTTTGCGGTGCTTGCCGTGGTAACCTCGGATTTCCGCAGCGTCCCATCCATCGCCGGGCGCCAGTCGTGGAAGCCGTCCAAGGCCAAATGAAGAAGAAGCTCATTGAAGTCGCCCTGCCTTCGATAAGCGCAGCCTCGGCGCGGGAGAAGTCCATCCGGCACGGGCACCCCAGCACGCTCCATCTGTGGTGGGCGCGCCGGCCGCTGGCGGCGGCGCGGGCGGTGATCTTCTCCCAGATGGTCGATGACCCGTCGGCCAATCCCGACCTCTTCCCCACCGAGAAAGCGCAGGAAAAGGAGCGCCAGTGGCTCCTCCGGATCATCGAGGACCTCGTCCAGTGGGAGAACACCACCAACGAGTCGGTGCTGGAACGGGCGCGGGCCGAGATCTGGCAAAGCTGGCGGCGGGCCTGTGCCGAGAACGCCGACCATCCGCGGGCGAAGGAATTGTTCAACAGGCACAAGCTGCCCGCTTCCACGTCGAGCCGCCAAACCGGACCGTCGATGTGAGCCCTCGGCTCCGATCAGCCTGGGGTGAGGGGCTAGCTTCCGCGTTCTGGATGGGAACGGGCGCAACCCCTCCGCCGCGGTCGCCCAAAACCGAACAATCACCCCGCGCGCCCATGTATTATAATGGCCTGTCCATGCCCCAGGTCGTCATCGAGAACCCCGTCCTCAACTCCCCCTACGACGAGCCCCTCCGCCATTTTTACTTCACCGACGAAGGCATTACCGACAAAATCGTCGAAAAACGCCGCCTCAGCTCCTACTTCATCCCCGTCCCCCGGCCCAGGAAGCGCGGCAAACAACTCATCTTCGACACCCAGTGGACCGAAGACCGCCTCAAGGAAAACGACTTCATCAACCGCGTCCGCCAGCGGGTTGCCATCTGGCGCGCCGGCGGCTACGTCAGCATCACCCCAATTACCCGCCGCCTCCTGGACTACTGGAACAACCCCGCCCGCGACCGCCGCCTCTTCTTCTGCCAGCGCGAAGCTCTCGAAACCGCCATCTACCTCGCCGAAGTCGCCTCCAAACACGGCGATGCCTGGATCGAGAACGACCTCCGCAAGGCCAGCGAAGATGCCAACCCGCTGCTGTTTCGCACCTCGTCGTCGCTCACCAACTACTAACGGATAGCGGCAGCATTTTCGTCCAGATTGGGGACGAAAACCTTCACTTGGTTCGCTCCATCCTCGACGAGGTGTTCGGAAGCGACAACTGCGTGGCCATCATAACTGTCCGGAAGACCGGTGGCACGACCGGTGCCTATCTGCCCGCAACCGCAGACTTCATTTTGTGGTACGCACGCGACATCCAAGCCACAAAGTATCGACCTCTATGTCGTCTTAAGGAAACCGATGGCGAAGCCACCGCGTACGACCTCGTCGAGCTCCCGGATGGCACACGCCGGCGTATTAGCCAGGAAGAACGAGAGCAAGGTCTCACCTCAGTCGCCGGGCAGCGCTTTCAACTGACAATATTGACTTCACCCCGCATCCGGGCAGCGCGGACCGGCTACTTCCCTATAACATTCAAGGGCACCCAGTACCTACCCACGGCTGGCGAGTGGAAGACCCATCGCGAAGGTATCGCCCGACTGATCTCCGCGAATAGGATAGACCGCGCTGGCTCCACTCTGCGGTACGTGCGCTACCTCGACGACTTCCCTGCCGTCCTCCTAACAAACACGTGGATCGATCTCGGGGGCGCGCCTGATCCAATCTACGTGGTCCAGACAAACGCGAGGATTGTCGAGCGCTGCATCCTCATGGCCAC
>JBGOUJ010000193.1:0-11608 GCA_041477005.1 Terriglobia bacterium
CAGCAGGCCCTGGCTCGCGCCCTCGGCCTGGATCAACTGCTGATTACCCACCGTGGGTAAGACACAGGGTTGCTCCTAACCCCATCAGGAATCTAACCGTTACGCGCCCGCCCTGTTCTTTCGCAGTAAAGTCCCGCTAGGGGATTGCAGCTCTATCTCATCGAAACGCAGTCCGTCGGTGGCAACAGCGGCTCACCGGTCTTTTTCTACCTGGGGGCCGATCGGGCTCCCGGTGTTATCAACGTCGGGCCGCCCATTCTCAAATTGGCAGGAATCATGAAAGGTAGTTTCAGCGAAGGAAGCCCAATCAGATTTCTGGAGAATGCTCCCGTACCTGTTGCCGCTCAAAATCTGGGTATTGCTGCGGTGGTGCCCTCCTACCTTCTTTATGACGTACTGTTTTCCGGCGAGCTTAAGAAGCAACGAGCCATAGCCCACTGAATCCCATAGCGTTGCCTCTGTCTCTCCTCCGGATTCGGGATCTTGTCGAGTCGTGCCAAAGGGAGCGCCGTCGTCGTAATCGCCATCCCGTTGATCCGGCGGGGCGCGGCGACCGGGTACGCCCGCGCCAAAACCACAACCTTCTTGAGCGGGGCGGTTCGGGCGAACAAGATCAAGCAGATTAGTCCGTCCCGACACCGCTCACCCGGCAACTTTTGGGACAGGCATCGTCTGCCTTAGCCTTATCCGTCAGGGGATCGAGCTTTTTGTTGGCCCAGCCGGAGCAGCCGGAGTCCCTGCTATGTCACCGGACGGTTTAGGTTTCGCAGAAAACGCTGCGACTAGATCGGCTGATACTTGGAGTCCCGATTGTCGAACGCGGGGGGCGTACCCTCGAGCACGTCGATAATCTTGCGATTGATCACGGGATTCTCGATCCCACCCGAAGTGTAGGTGACCTTGTTTCCTGCCGCCTTATCGTTTCCTGCCGCCTTATCAAGGTGGGCGCAGATGACCTGATCGGCGTCGCAGACGACGGTCTACCAGCGGCCGCTCGCGCCTTGGCTGCAGGGCGTCGGAGGTTCAAATCCTTTCGCCCCGACCAAGAAAATCATTTGACGCGGCGGCTCTTCGCCGCGATGGCACGGCAGATCGCGGCGCTGCCGCTGGCGGCGGGACAGTCCAACCGCAGATCGGAGTAGATTCGGTGACGAACGATGCAGGGAAGGAGCCGCCGGAAGGCGTGCGGGCAATCGGCTGGAAAATGGAAAGGCAGAACCCGCTCCTCCGGGGCCGCCCGGTGCGTCTGGGCCCAAGATTCCGGCTGGAGCCATTCGAGTGTAGGCAGTCTGGTATACTGATTTCCGTCCACGAGGCCAAAAGGGAAACCCTCGGTTAAGGAGGGCGCGATTGCCAATTTCTGGAGATCCACAACCAGTTCCGCAAGTCGATGTGCCCTCCATGGTCGCCCGCAAGGAGAACTGAAATGCACGCAATTTCAAGAAGACAGTTTCTTGGTAGAAGCGCCATGGGCGCCGCAGCAGCCGGGTATCTGTCCGCGGGAGCGCTCGAGCTTCGGGCCGATCCGCTTGGACTGCCCATCGGGTTTCAGCTTTATCCCGTCAGAGAGCTGATCGCAACAGATTTCGAAGGCACTCTCCGGCAGCTTGCGGCGGTGGGATATCGGAACGTCGAGATGTGCTCGCCGCCCGGCTACGAGAGATCCGGCTTTGGCCCCCTTATGAAAATGAAAGCCTCAGAGATCCGCCAGGTTATCGATGGCGCGGGCTTGCGTTGTGAAAGCTGCCACTACCAGTTCCGGGAACTCAAGGAGAATCTGGAAAACAGAATCGCCTATGCCAAGGAACTCGGCCTGAAACAAATGATTGTCTCGACCTTCGGCCTCCGGCCGGAGGCAACGATGGATGATTGGAGAAGGGCCGCCGACGAGGCGAACCAGATCGGCGCACAGACGCAGAAAGCGGGCCTTCCGCTTGGTTTCCACAATCACGCCTTCGAATTCAAGGAAATCGACGGCGTGCTCGTCTACGACGAATTGATGCGCCGGTTCGATCCGAAACTGATCAAAATGCAGTTTCAAGTGTCCGTCATCAGCCTCGGCTACGAGGCCGCCACGTTTCTCACGAAGTATCCCGGCCGCTTTATTTCGCTCCATCTCCAGGACTGGTCGCCTGCCGACAAGAAAACGGTAGCGGTGGGAAAGGGCGTGGTTGACTGGAAGAAGCTCTTCACCGCCGCAAAGACGGGCGGCGTGAAGAACTACTTCGTCGAAGTGAACCTCGACGCGCTCAAAGCCAGTTGCCCCTACCTTCACGATCTGAAGGTGTAGTGAAGCTAGAATCAGCCACGAGTTAAACGGATTGTACGGACTCTTTTAAGAAATTCCAGGAGGCAACACCATGGCGCCGAAAGACAACTTGAACCGTCGCGAATTTCTTGCTCCGGCAGCCACAACCGCTGCACTGAGTCTTGTTCCCAGACATGTGCTGGGCGGGCAGGGATATGTCGCTCCGAGCGACAAGCTTACCCTGGCCTGCATCGGCTGCGGCACGCAAGGGCACAGGGAAATGTTGCGGCTGCTCCCGAATCCCGACGTGCAGATCGTCGCTGTCTGCGATCCCGAAAAAGACAACACCAACTACGTGGACTGGAGCGCGACCGGGCTTCGAGACCAGATACGGAGGACCTTGGAAGACCCGAGCTGGGGCGGAGACTACCAAGGCATTCGAGCCGGCCGGGAATGCGCCCGCGATATCATCCAGAAGTACTACGCGAAGAAGCGATCTGGCGGGAACTTTAAAGGGGTCTCTTCCTACGAGGATTTCCGGGAGTTGTTGGAAAAGGAAAAAGATATCGATGCCGTCAAGATCATGACCCCGGACCATCTCCATGCGACCATTGCCATCGCGGCGATGAAGAAGAAGAAGCACGTTGCCGTACATAAACCCATCGCCAACCGGATCGCGGAGCTCCGGTTGGTCCTCGCGACGCAGCGTGAAATGGGGGTCCGGACCCATCTCTTGGCCTACCAGGCCAACACGTTTGCGTCGATGCTTCAGGTAAGAAGCATGATCCTGGACGGCGCCATTGGCGCCCTCCGGGAAATTCACAACTGGACGGACAGGCCGTTCTGGCCGCACTACACCAGCCTGCCGGCGGAGAAAACGCCGGTCCCCGGCAGCTTCAACTGGGACCTGTGGCTCGGACCTGTGCCCGATCACCCCTATTCCCCGCACTACACGCACGCCGTATTTCGCGGCTGGTACGAGTTTGGCGGTGGAAGCATCGCGGACATGGGCAATTACAGCCTGTGGCCGATTTATTCGGCGTTCGATCTGCCCATCCCGACCAGCGTCCAAGCCGACGTGACGGCTCACTGTGAAATAGATGCCAACGGCGTGAGCAGGATCCGGCCGAACGACTTTTCCTTCCCACAGGCCAACAAAATCCGTTTCACGTTCCCAGCCCACGGAAATTGGGGCCCGCTCACCCTGTACTGGTATGACGGAGGGATCAGGCCGAACCTGCCCGAAGAGCTGGCGGCGGAAGGGAAAACCCTGCCGGGAACGGGAAGGATGTTCGTCGGCGACAAAGGGATAATTCTGGATAATGCGCTTATTACCGAGAAGAAGACGCGGGACTATCAGCAGGCCAAAGGGATCACTCCACCGGCCGTTCAACAGGGCGACCGAAGTGGTGGTGGCAGAGGCCCCACAGACGAATGGGTAACGGCATTCAAGAACAACAAGGAGTCCGCCGGGGATTTCCAGAAGGCGGCGGCCGTTACGGAGGGCATCAACCTGGCCGCTGTCGCGTCACGCGTGAGCAGAAAGACCTTCGCCGGCGGAGGAGGCCGGACCGCGCCGCTGATGTTGTGGGACGCCGGGAACATGAAGTTCACGAATGCGGAGGCGAGTCAGTATCTCTCTCGCGAATACCGCGACGGGTGGAAACTATAAAGGGGGGCGCGGCAGCCGGACCTCTGTCGTGATGGCAGATGAGGCCGCGCCTAAAAGGTGGCCGCGAGCGCTCCCTGACGAAACACCATGCGAAGTCCGCGCGGCGGAGTCTCGGGCGCCTCGTACGTGGCGGGTCCATCAATCGTATTCGCATCGAAGATCGTGATATCGGCGTAATAACCGGGCATCAGCCGCCCGCGGCCCGTCAGGCGGAAGCGCTCGGCCGGCCTCGCCGTAACCTTGTGGACGGCTTCGGGCAGAGTGAGCCAGTGCCGCTCGCGGCATATCGGTCCGAGCAGGAGAGGGAACGTTCCGTATAACCGCGGATGCGGCCGTCCGTTCACGTAAAACCCGTCGCTGATCACGTTGCATAGTGGATGAACGAGCAGTTTGCGGAGATTCTCCTCGCTCTGATTGAACGAGAGCATATTCACAAGCCCGCGCTCCTCGATCAACAGATCCAGCATCGCGTCCACGGGTTTTCGATCTCGCTGTTGCGCCAATTCCGCAAGGTTGCGGCCGACAACGCCCTGGTTACCCGGTGAGCCGACTGCCGAGATAAAAATATCATTCCAGTTCTGCGCGAGCGCCGCGACGGTTTCCGAAGCGATGTTCTCGCGTTTGCCCGAATCCGCAAGCAGCGCGAGCAGCGAATCGGCGCCACCCTCGAGCGTCCATTGCGGCAACAACTGCGTCATGACGGTGCTGCCGGCGATGTACGGGTAGCTATCGAACGCCACGTCCACATCGTCGCGGCGCGCGCGCTCGATCCTCTCGAGCGCCTCCTCCTGTTTGGGCCAGTTCGCCCGGCCCACGGCCTGCAGGTGCGAGATTTGCAGGCGGCAGCCGGCCCGCCGGGCAAGCTCAATCTGTTCGTCGATCGATTCCAGCAGTTGTCCGGCGTAGCTGCGCATGTGCGTGGTGTAAATGCGGTCGTGTTTCGCCACCACGCGGCACAGCCGCAGCAGTTCCTCGAAGGGCGCGCTGCTTCCGGGGGCGTACATCAGGCCGGTCGAGAAGCCCGTGGCCCCGGCCGAGAGGGCGTCCGCGAGGGTCTGCTCCATCCGGTCCAGCTCGGCTGGCTGGAGGGGCTGCTGCCGGTGGCCGAAGAGCGCGACCCGCAGGCTGCCATGGCCCACCAGCGACCCGACGCTCGCGAGCGTGGCCTGTTTTGCCACCGCTGCCAGATACTCGCCGGCCGTGCGCCAGCCCCATTCATCGCCGCCGCGGAAGATTCCATTGGCGTACTTCTGCAGCTCCGACCGGTCCTGCCCGCACGGATAAGCGGAGAATCCGCAGTTACCAACCACTTCGGCGGTCACCCCCTGCGCGATCTTTTCGCGCCGATTCTCCAGGACCTGAATGTCGGAATGGCTGTGGGCGTCGATGAATCCCGGCGCGACGGTGAGCCCCGCGCAATCGATCGTCTGGCATTCGGCCGGCGGCTGGAACTCGCCAACCTCGGCGATCCGCTCGCCGACGAGCAGCACATCGGCGCGACGCGCCGGGCCACCGGAGCCGTCCAGCAGAGTTCCGTTTCGTAGCAGGAGAGCAGTCACCCTCAGCCTCGCAGGAACCGCGTTAGAACATTACGTGTAATACGCGAAACGTGCTGGTCCGGGAATAGCGCCGGAATCCAGGTGATGGATCCTACCGAAAACACCGCCCCTCCGCTCGCGGGTTCATGGCACACGACCTCCGCGCCTCCATCGTCCGGATTCGCGCCTTTGGCGAGCAAGACCGTGTTCGCCGGAGACGACGCGCTCCTCTTGTCAGTCTCGTGTCCGGATGCGCCACCCGGAACCCTCTCGTGCAAAGTATTCTCGCCGAACAGGTCCCCATCGCGCAGTCCCGTCCCCTCGAACACCCAGTGCGACGCGTCCACCACCCGGTAGGGCGCAGCCGTCATCAACCCCGCCGCGGTGCACACAACCCCCAACAGGCTCGCTTCCGACTCGAGCGTCCGGTGCATGCGGCTCTCGTACTCGACGCTTCCATCCTCCGAGTGCCCGCCCAACTCGCCGTGCAGGCTGTTCACATGACTCAGGCAGCGCATCACACCGTCTCTGGTCAGCGTGACCTCACAGTTCAAACCGTTCCCAGCCAGGTACATCAGCCGCCCACCTCGTTCAAACACCCAGCGCTTCACCGACAAGTACATCTCTCGCGTCCAGTACTCCGGGTGAATCGAAAGAATCAGCACCCGATAGGCATCGAGGTCCAGAGTCCCGTCGTGCAACTGGGCCTCGGCGTAGAGGTCGTGGTCGAAGCCTTCCCTCTCCAGCCAGCCCAACAAGCGCCACTCGCCCGGCGTCTGACCGCACTGGACTCGTCCGCGCACCGGGTCCGTCACCTCCGGGTCATCGAAGAGGTGATTATTCGGTTCCGGACGGTCGAACGATAATGGGAGGTACTCCTCGTCTTTCCACCTCCACGTCCCGAACGGCGACGGCTTCTGAAAACGGTCCAGGTCCTGCCGCGCATTCACGACCGGGCGTTCCGGCAGGCCGTTCGGGTTGATGTAATTGCTTCGACCTCCAAAGTTGTTATACGCGTTCCAGGTGTTGGTCGAAGCCAGAACGGCGATCTTCGCCTGCGGTCGCGGCGGCGCCACCACCCACGGAAAGGAAAACGCCCCACCCGACGGCGTTTTCGCCCATAGGTAGTACAATCCCGACCGTTCCGGCGCCACAATCGTCGGCGGATTCGGATATCCGTCGTTGTTCCAGCGCACGCCCGCCTGTGTGAAGTCGCCGTCGGGCAGCACCTGGCGGTTCGCCTGCGGACCGTGCTCGTCCACCCAGGCGATCATCCGCACGAGCTCCTTCTTCCACCCGTACCGCCACAGCGTCAACTGATACTGCTCCACCGAATGCACGCGGTATTCAGCCTTTTCGCCGCCTCGCACCCACCTTGGCCACATGTAGCCCAGCACGCCGTCACGCAGCAACCGGAACTGGAAG
The DNA here is from genome assembly GCA_041477005.1 of Terriglobia bacterium. Lineage (GTDB taxonomy): Bacteria > Acidobacteriota > Terriglobia > Bryobacterales > JACQDG01 > JBGOUJ01. Next base: position 6,884 of record JBGOUJ010000193.1, read on the forward strand.
GCTGGCTCGCCGCCCAGAACCGCGGTCGATGTCTTCGCCCCATAGCCGCTCTTGCTGAGGGTCACCCGATAGCGCCCTGGCTTAAGATCACCATAGAAAGCTCCGCGTGGCGACGAGCGCAGCAAAGTAATCTCGCCGGTCTGTTCGGACTCGAACTCGCCCGCCACGTCCGCCAGCGCGACATACATTTCGTCGCTTACGTAAGCCAGTGCTTTCATCGCCGCTCCCGCAGATACTCCTTGGGAAAAATGCAACGCATCGAGTAATTGGGCACCTGGACCTGTCCCGGACGCCACGCGCCTACGCAGCCCGCCAGCAGGTAGGCTTCCTGCTTGCTCATGCCCGTGCGCTCCTCAATCCAGCAGATCATCTCACGCAACGCCTGCCGCGCCGCCTCCTCGAGCGGCGTTGCAATCCCGATGGTGACCAGCGTCTCGGCCGTTTCCACTCTCGGCCATGCCATGTTCGGACTTCGGCCGGGGATTACCTCGCAGCGCAGCGTCACCTCGCTCCGCATCTCCACGCTGCCGATTTCGCCGTCACTTTGAATGGCGTGGCAATCGCCGAGACACAGAAGCGCGCCCTCGACGAACACCGGAAGCTGGACGGTACTGCCCGCCGCGATCTCCTGCACGTCCACGTTGCCGCAGTGCCGGCCCATGCTCCCCGAGAGAATCGCTTCCATCGCCGGCGCGACCCCGATGGTCCCGATCACCGGCCGCACGGGAATTCGAATGTCATCCGCGAAAATGACATGCCCCTCGAGAATCTTCACCAGTACCGTCGAGGGTTGTGGAAAGTAATCCTCGAGGTGGAAGAGAAACGGCCAGTAACCCATGTAGCCGAGTGTGTCGCACTTCTGATCGATGACGTGCACGGCCAGCGTATCGCCCGGGTTTGCGCCCTCGACGTAGACCGGACCCGTCACCGGATTGCCGTAGTAGCCCTTCTTGCGCATCTCGAGCAGGTACTCCGGCGTTGTGTGCTCGGGAACGCGGGTCCGCCCGCCGCGCGAGTCCTCGGTCTCGACCACGAACACCTCGCCCGGCGCCACGGTCGCCACGGGAGGCGATCGCCGGTCAAACACCGGAGTCAACTTGTCGCGGGTGATGCGCTGCATGACGTGAGCAGTTAGTATTGCATAGGGCGGCGCCGCCGCCCCGGCCTCGTACAGTATAGTGGAAGGTTTGATGAATTCGCGCATCGCCCAGATCGAAGTCATTCCCATTCGCGCGCCCCGCAAGGAAGCCGTTCGCTCCGGCCTTAACCGCAACGACCCGGTTTGCGCGTCCGAGTTCGGCATCATCCGCATCGAAACCCACTCGGGTCTCGAAGGCTTGGGAGAGATTTCGATCACGTTTCCGCGAATCGGCCATTCGCTCTGCCACGCGGCGGCCCACCTGATTGCTCCCGCGCTCGTCGGGCGCGACTGCCTGGCCCGCCCGCAAGTGCTCGCCGAGATCGATCGCCTGCTGGCCGGTGAATTGAGCGCCCCTTATCTTCGCGCTGCGTTCGAAATGGCCTTGCTCGACCTCGCGGGCAAACACTATCAGGCGCCCGCCTACGAATTGCTCGGCGGCCGGATGCGCGAGCGCGTTCCTCTGGCTTGGGGCATCTATCAGAAATCGCCGGAAGAGATGGCCGCGGATGCGGTTGCTGCTGTCGAGGCCGGCTTTCATGCGATCAAGCTTAAGGTCGGCCGGCGGCTCGAGGAAGACCTCGCTGCCGTCCACGCCGTGGCTGTCGCCGTGGGACCTGACGTGCCCCTGCGCCTGGACGCCAACGCCGCGTGGTCCTCGGTCGCCGAAGCCTCCGCAGCCATCGACGCCCTCGCCGCCGCCGCCCGCATCGCGTGGATCGAACAACCGCTGCCGCGCCACGATCTCGACGGCCTCCACCTGCTGCGCCAGCGCGCCTCCGTGCCCATCATGGCCGATGAGAGTTGCCGGTCCTTGCACGACGCATACCGTCTCGCCCGCGCTCAGGCCGCCGATTTGTTCAATGTCTACGTAGCGGAAGCGGGCGGCCTGGAAGCGGCCGCGGCCATTTTCGCGTTCGCCGCGTCTGTCGGCATTCCGTGCATCCTTGGAAGCCAGGCGGAAATGGGCATTGGGACCGCCGCTTGCGCCCACCTTGCCGTGGCCGTGCCGCAACTGCCGTACGCCTGCGAGACCTTCGGGCCGCTCCGGTATTCCCGCGATATTGTCGCCGCGCCTGTTCCCATCGCCGGGGGCTTTCTTACCCCGCCGGATGGGCCGGGGCTCGGCGTCGCGCTCGACCGCGAGGCGGTGCAGGAGATGAGGGTATGAAGCTATTTGCCGAGATGAACCGTGAGCAGTTGCGCGCCGCCGCGAAGGAGTCGCTGGCTGTTCTGCCGATCGGGGCGACCGAGCAGCACGGTCCCCACCTGCCTACCGGCACCGATTTGTTCGCCGTTGACGCCGTCGCGCGCGAAGCCGCCGCGCAGGCTTCAGCGGAAATTCCCGTGATCGTCACGCCGGCTCTCCCCTTCGGCTCCTCGCATCATCATTTCATCTTCGGCGCCACGCTGTCGCTCTCCACCGAGACTTACTATCGCGTGCTTTGCGAGCTGACCGAGTCGCTCATCACCGACGGCTTCACCCGCATCTTTCTGGTGAACGGCCACGGTGGCAATCACGAGCTGGCCCAGTTGGCCGCGCGCGATATGGCGCTTCGCCATCCCGTCCGCGTGGCGGCTGGCTCGTACTGGACGGTGGCCTGGCGCGAGCTGGTTGCGATTGACGCCCATCGCGGCCGCCGCCTGCCCGGCCACGCCGGCGACTTCGAAACGTCGCTCGTCCTCTCTCTTCGACCCGACCTGGTTCCCGCCGAACGCCCGCATCGCGACGGCGTCTTCGAAACCGATCCCGCCGGTTTTCATTCGCCCTACCGCGCCGAGAGCCATGGCTGGTGGCGCGAGATCGACGGCTTCACTGACAGCCCCGATCGGGCGACCGGGGAAAACGGCGCACTCTTCCGCGCCGCCGCCGTCGCCGGTCTGGCCCAGGCTTTTGTGGAGTTCTACCGTTCCTGATGCGGTCTGTGCCTGCACAAATGTGATACACTGTAGGCAAAAATATGCCTACACAATTGAAAGTGCAATACACGATTCGCGGAGTTCCCCAAGAGGTCGATCGGGCGCTGCGCAGAAAGGCGCAGCAGCGGCGGATCAGTCTGAACCGGCTCCTGGTCGAGGAATTGACGAATGCGGCCGGGAGCCCGCCGGGGCGAAAATATCGATCGCTCCAATCAATCGCCGGGCGATGGAAGAAGGACCCGGAATTTGACCGCATCCTGGATGAGCAGCGGCAAATCGATTGGGGCCTTTGGCGATGAGGGTGCTGCTGGATACGAATCGCCTCACCGACGCCTTCCGCGGGCTGCCGGAAATGGTGAAGAGCCTGGAGCAAGCGGCCGAGATCTGGATACCGTTCGTGGCGCTCGCCGAGATCAAGGCTGGGTTTCTGGGGGGCGCTCGGCCGGCCGAGAACGAGGGTCTGCTCTATACTTTTCTCCGTCTGCCGGGGGTCGGAGTGCTGTACCCTGACCAGGAAACGACGGATGCTTATGCCCGTCTGTTCCTGCAACTTCGCCGCGCAGGCACCCCCATACCGACGAACGACCTTTGGATTGCGAGCCTCGCGGTTCAACATCAGCTCGTACTGCTCTCCCGCGATGAGCACTTCAACAAGCTCCCACAGGTTTCAAAAGGCTAGCGCCTTAGGCTAGGCAGTTGTTCAGAGTCGACTAGGTAATGATCAAGCAGTCCCGCGCAGACCTCAAAGACAAGCGGGCTTAGGTCGTGCGGAGCGCAGTTCACCGGAGGGTAGGTGTTGTCTTGGACCCTGAGGGCAAGCCAAGCCGGGTTTACTTCGGGATATGGGCAGCGGGAGAAGCGTTTCCTGGGCCATTTGTCCTCTTCGATGCCAACTATTAGGATGCCACCTTGGGCATTGGCTAGGCAGGATGCCGCATCCACCACTCTGTCGACCAGGTCCCCCTTGCCCTTGCCCCAGCCTTTTACCTCCAACTGTTCGTTTTCGACGGTCTCGACGGCCTGCTCGCACAGTTGGACAAGGATTTGCTTGAACTTTGACTTGTCGAACATCCACCTCCGGACAGCAACATCGGCCAGCTACTGGGGGGGACCAGCGGCGCCGTTTCTGCCTTGCGTCTATTCTACACTGCTGCGCCATAGGACGTCTCGCCGGCCTGCATCTCCATCACTCGAATGGGCCTACGATTACAGACGATCTGATATTCACTCCGAACCAGCCTCTCGCCTGGATGGTTACCGTGCGGCGGCCCCACCCTGAAAGGTTCGATGAAAGCCAACCCTGAGCCGATACAGACGGGCGAGAACTGCGAGATCGGGTCGGTGAAACTTGGGGATCTCAGCAGCCACGAAATCGTCTACACCCATTTTTCATCGGCACGGAAAATGCCCGTAAGCGGTTGAAAACGCCCCGCTTCCGCTCCGGCGCCAACGCCGACACGAAAAAGAAGGGGCATGTCGCGCGCAGCGCGTCTAGCTCAATCCAGGCGAATGAAAGCCTTCTGGGCCGCCCGCCGCAAAACCAAAGGTGGCAAGCAATCGCGAGGTAAGTAATTTCTCCCCCGCTGGGTTGTCAGCCCGTGGGAGAACATCTTATTCTGAAGAAACTCTCATCCCGGTTGGGACAGACAACGAGGCAGGTCACTTCA
>JBGOUJ010000194.1:0-11604 GCA_041477005.1 Terriglobia bacterium
GGTCTGCCTCTAGAGGCTCACGCGTGTTTCCACCCAACGCCCCATCCGCGCCGACTCCAGCACGGCATCGCACACCTTCTGCGTTTGGAGGGCGTTGCGAAAGTCCGGCTGGGCGGGTTTGCCGGATTCGATGCCGGCCACGAAGTCGGCCAGGGCGTTCAAAAACGTGTGCTCGTAGCCGATGCAGGTGCCGGGGACCCAGTAGCGGCTCATGTAGGGATGCTCGGAGTTGGTGGTGTGGATCTTGCGCCAGCCGGTCAGGTGCGATTCCATCTTCTTGCCGGATTGCAGTTGCTTGTACTCGAAGAACTGCAGGTATTCCGGCTCCTCCAGATCGAAATAGACGCTGCCGTCGGCGCCGTTCAGCTCCAGGGTGTTGAAGTTCTTGCGGCCCCGGGCGTAGCGGGTCGATTCGAACGTCCCCATCGAGCCGTTGGCGAACTCGGCCAGGAACATGCAGGCGTCATCGATGCGCACCGGCTGCCGCCGGCCGGTCTCGACGTGCTGGCGCTCGGTGATGAAGGTCTTGGTCCGGGCGGTGACGCGGGCGATCGGGCCGTTCAGCCACATGGCGGTGTCGATCGAGTGGGCCAACAGGTCCCCCGTTACGCCGGAGCCCGCCACGTCGGCGTCGAGCCGCCACAGAGCCGCGCCGCCCTGGGGCACGTCCTCGGAGATGGTCCAGTCCTGCAAGTAGGTCGCCCGGTAGTGGAACGGCTTCCCGATGCGTCCTTCGTCGAGGAGTTGCCGGGCGAGCGAGATCGCCGGCACGCGCCGGTAGTTGTACCACACCATGTTCGGCACGCCGGCTCGCTCGACGGCCTGGACCATTTCCTCGCCCTCGGCCGCGTTCATCGCCAGTGGCTTCTCGCACAGGACCATTTTGCCGGCCCCCGCCGCCGCCAGGGCGATGTCGCGATGAACGTTGTTGGGCGCGCCGATGTCGATCAGGTCGATGTCGTTGGCCTCGACCAGCCGGCGCCAGTCGGTTTCGACGCGCTCGTAGCCCCACACCGCCGCGAACGCCCCGGCCTTTTCCGCGTTCCGGCCGGACACCGCCTTCAGCACCGGCCGGTGCTGGACTGGAAAGAAGTCATTCAGGCGCTTATAAGCATTCGAGTGCGCCCGCCCCATAAAGCCGTATCCAACCATTCCCACGCGAAGCTCTTTGGGCATAGAGACTCTCTTTTTTGGAACCACAGATGAACACAGATGAACACAGATGAAAGGCCAACGGTTTTATCCGTGTTCATCTGTGTTCATCTGTGGTTTCAGATCAGCCGTATTTCCGGATGAGCTCGTCGAGCGCTTTCTTGCACTTTGCAGTCATCGCCCAGGCGTCGGGCCAGAAGCAGAGATCGATGGTCCACCAGTCGTGCGGGACCCGCGCGGCTTTGACCAGCTCGGGCAGGATGGCGTCGAAATCGAGGACTCCCTCGCCGAACGGGAAGTGGGTGGATGTCTCGTCGTTCCCGCCGGCGTCCTTATGGCAGGTGTTGTCGGAGTCGATCAGGTGAATGTGATTGATGCGGCCCGAGAGCGTGCGGATATAGTCGACCTGGCTGGGAAAAACGTCCCTCTGGCCTTCCTGCCGGGCGCCGATCACGCCGACCATCTGGCCGTGGCAGGTGTCGTACTGGATTCCGAAATTGGATTTGTCGACCGCATCGTGGATACGCACCGCGTCACCCGGCTTGTTGAAGGCGAAGCCCGGCTCGACCTCCCAGGTCACGTACTGGCCGTTGTCCCGGGCGATGTCACAGCATGCCTTCCAGGCGCCGGCCACGCGGTCCAGCGCGGTCTGGTAATCGACCTCGCGATGGATGGTCGGCGGCTGGACGCAATCCACGCGGATGCCCTGGATGCCCAGGTCGCGGGAGAACTCTGAATTCTTTCGAAACTCGGCGATGTACTTGCTTTGGTCGTCGGTGTTGATCAGTTTCTCACCCCAGAGATTGGCGGCGATGCCGCTCAATCCGAGGCCCCGCTCGGCAAGCCTGGCGCGGAGCTCCTGCCGCTGCGATTTTTCCGGCATGGCTCCGGGCCAGTTGTCGTTCGGCCCGTTGGGGTTGCCCGGGTTGGGGTGTGGCGGGAAGGCGCCCAGCTCGACGCCCTCGAATCCCAGTTCCTTCAGCTTGGTGCAGACCGTGTCGAAGTCGATGGGATTGCTTGTATACGGGCCGATGGTATAGGCCCAGGAGCCGATAGAAGAGCGCTTGCTCATGCCGCGGGTCCCTCCCTGGAAACCCTAACTTGATACCGCAAGTCGGGGCGGTGTGCAAGCTTCGGGCGATGATTAGACGCTTTCGCTCGCTCGGGCGGCGCTCGATGGAAAGCCGGCCGGGCCTGGTTACCGCCGGCTGGCGGGTGGGACGATGCCGTTCATGCGGACATAAACGGCCATCTGGCCGTAATGATCGAAGCTGTGCCAGATGGCCACGTCCGCCATGGAGACGCGGGGGACCTTCTTGCTTTCAAATGCCGATTGCACCATCTCGGTCAGGTTGCGGTCGGTCAGGCTGTTCATGGCCTTGTGGCTGTAAGTGAAGGCGCCCTTCAAGTACTTGACCACGTCGTCCTTGGTTTTGAGCGACTCCGGGCCGTTTTCGCCCTTGCCCGGGTCAATGGGGTTCTTCTCGCCGAGCACGCTGGCGGAAACCATGTAGAGCGTCGTCGCGACGTGGGAGACCTGCTGGCTGAACGTGCGGACGCCTTGGAACTCACCGCCAGTGGGGGCGAAGCTGTACTTGTCGGCCGGCATCGCCTCGGCGAGGGGGACGAATTCACCCTCGAGCATCTTCAGTTCCTGGTCGAGAATCTTGCCAACGGGCGGAGCAGCCGGTTCAGCGGCGAGCGCCGCGAGGGCGCAAATGGGCGCCAGAAGGACGACAGTCAAAAGCCGGTTCATGGGGCGCTCTCCTGAAAGTGGATTCCCGACCATTGTACTTCGACCCCCGGCGCGGGCGGGATCTTCCGCCTTTCTTTCAGGAGAATCATCATTCTCTAAATTTCAGACACGCCTCGAAAGCAGGGCGATCTCAACGACCCCTACTCCGTGTTTTCCCGGATGGTGCGATCGGGAAGATTCGACAAGTTCTTCGACATCATCGGCGTCCGTAAGCCAGGCCGAAAGGCCGCGTGGGCCGTCGCGGTTCAGCCCCAACGCACCCTTGGACCGACTCCGCGCCGCGCTGAAGATGTGCGGAACGCCGAACTTGTCGCGGAGAATCTCGATCTTTTCGCCGGCCAAGGCGAAGCAGGCGGCCAGGCTGAGGAGCGGCGTTCGCCTTACAGGCCCGCCGCCATTTTCTTCAGGAACGCCACGCCCTGGAAGGCGATGTCGTCGAGCGATGGGGCAAGGTCGCGCCAGATGGCGGTCGCGGCGGCCAGCTCCGGGATGCTGGCGTTAAAGGATTCAATAGTCAGCCAGCCGTCGTAGCCGATCGCCTTGAGCGCCGCAAACACGCCGGGCCAATCGACGTGCCCCGAGCCGGGGACGCCACGGTCGTTCTCGCAGGTGTGGACGTGCGCCAGGCGCCGGCCGCAGTGCCGGTAGGCGGCGGGCACGTCCTTCTCTTCGATGTTGGCGTGGAAGGTGTCGAAGAGGATGCCGACCTGGGGGCCGGCGATCTCGTCGACGAATCGAACCGCGTCGGCGGCGGTGTTGAGGAAGTAGGTCTCGAAGCGGTTCAGCGGCTCGATGGCGAATGTGACGCCGGTGTCGCGCAGGACGGGATCGAGCGCCCGGAAGCATTCGACGCCCCAGCGCCACTCGTCGGCCGTGCGCCGGCGTCCCGGCAGATAGCCCACCGGCGCGTAGAGAGGGCCGGCCACCAGCCGGACGCCGGCGCGCGCAGCGGTCCCGGCCACCTGCTTCCAGTGCTCGATCGAGCGCGCCCGCACCGCCGCATCGTCACTGATCGGATTGACGCCGGGCGGATTCACGGCGCACATCGTGCACTGCAGTCCGAAATCCTGCTGCGCTCGCCGGAGGCCTTCCACGTCGCACTCCGCGGGGGCGAACATCGGGACTTCGATCCCGTCGGCGCCATGGCGCTTGATGGCTTCGAGCGGAATCACGTGCGGGTCAAAGCTGCCGGCCCAAATGAAGGTGTTGACGCCGAATCGCATGCCTGTCTCCCTCGGACAGCATACAATACTCGTATGTCCCGACTCTTGCTGGCAGTATTAGCGGTGGTTTCGGCCGGGGCCGCCGGGCTTCCCCTCACCGGGATCGCTCACATCGGCTTCGCCGTCTCGGACCTGGAGAAGGCCCGCGGCTTCTACACCGGCGTGCTGGGTTACGAGCAAGCCTTCGAGATCAAGCGGCCCGACGGCAGCATCGAGATGGCGTTCTTCAAAGTGAACGACACGCAGTACGTCGAGCTGTCCCTCGGTCTGAAGCCGGAGACCGACGACCGGCTCACCCACATCGCCTTTGAGACCTCCGACATCGAGCTGCTGCGGCAGAAGCTCGAACAGGCCGGCGTGAAGGTTCCGCCCAAGCCGGGGCGCGGCCGTGACGGCAACCAGAACTTCTCGGTGCACGATCCGGACGGCCATCGGGTCGAGTTCGTGCAATATATGCCCGGCTCGTGGCACTCGAATGCCCGGGGCAAGTTTGCCTCCGAGCGGCGTATGTCAACCCACATGCTGCATCTTGGCATCACGGTGGCCGATCTGGAGGCGGGGAACAAGTTCTACGGGAACATCTTTGGCTTCCGGGAAATCTGGCGCGGGGGGCCGACCGACAAAGAGCTGCGCTACATCAACATGCGGCTGCCGCTCGCGCCGGGGGGCGACTACATCGAATATATGCTGCACGACAAGCCGCCGACCCGGCAACAGCTCGGCAGCATGCATCACCTGTGCCTGGAAGTGCCCGACGGAACGATGCAAAAGTTCTACCAGACGGCGATGGAGCGCGGCGCCCCGGCCGAGCGATCCAAGCCGCGCGTCGGCCGCAACGGCCGCTGGCAGATGAACCTGTTCGACCCCGACGGCACCCGCACCGAGCTGATGGAGCCTCACCTGGCCAGCCGCTGAAACCGCAGCGCGTCCTCCGCGCCCGTGCGGGGTGTGGAACCCACGTAGACCGGTTCCATCCATACTCGCTGGGCCCCACGCCCCAGCCACAACCGATCAGCAGGTTTGCCTCCGACATTGTTATCCTATTGATTCTCCCGCATGGCCAAGATCTTTCCGTTTCGAGCTTATCGCTACTCTCCGCGCGCGGGCGATCCCGGCCGGCTGGTGACACAGCCCTACGACAAGATCACACCGGAGATGCAGGAGCGGTATTTTTCTTTGAGCGCCTACAACCTGGCCCACGTCATTCGGGGACGCTCCGGCCCGGCGGACACCGCGGCCGACAACGTCTATACCCGGGCGGCTCGATACCTGGAAGACTGGATTGCCTCGGGCATTCTGGTGCAGGATTCGCAACCCTCTCTGTTCGCTTACTTTCAAAAGTTTCAAGTCGAGGCGCCCACGGGGCCCGTCACGCACCTGCGCAAGGGCCTGATTGCCCTGGGAGCGGTCGAGGACTACTCGGAAGGCAGTGTTTACCGCCACGAGCTGACCCATTCCGGGCCCAAGCGCGACCGCCTCGAGCTGCTGCGCCACACACGCGCCCACTTCGGCCAGCTCTTCCTCGTCTACGACGATCCGAAACTGGAGATGGACGGCTGGCTCGACCTGGCCGCGGAGAACGACCCGATCACCTGCGTGAACGATGAGTACGGGGCCGAGCACACCTTGTGGCCCATCAGCAGCCCCGACGTGGTGGCGACGATGCAGCGGCTGCTCGCGCCGCGCAAGCTGCTGATCGCCGACGGCCACCACCGCTACGAAACGGCCCTCGCCTTCCGAAACGAGCACCCGAACCTCCCGGGCGCGCGTATGGTGATGATGACTCTGGTGAACATGCGGTCGCCCGGCCTGGTCATCCTGCCGACCCATCGCGTGGTCGGCAATCTCGCCGGCTTCGACAGCGCAGGGATGCTGCGCGAGGCTGGGGCATTTTTCCAGGTGGAGGAGCTGGCGTCGCTCGAGGCCCTCGAAGACCGGCTGCGGCGCACCCGGCCGGAGCAGATTGTCCTGGGCGGAGTCTTCCGGGGAGATCGGCGGTTCTTTGCCTTTGTGACGGACAATCCCGAGCGACGGCTCGATGTAGCCGTGCTTCACGAGGTCCTTCTGGGCCGGGTGTTGGGGTTGAGCGAAGAGGCGGTACGGGACGAGAAGAACATCCGCTACCTCCGGGGTTTTCACGAGGCCGCCCGGCAGATCCAGCAGCCCGGCACGCAGGCGGTGTTTTTCCTGAACCCGGTGCGGATCGAGCAGGTGGCCGATGTCGCGTTCTCCGGCGGCGTGATGCCCCAGAAATCGACGGACTTTTATCCGAAGCTGCTCTCGGGGCTCACGATTTACAGAATCGAGGATTGACACGGTGCGCCGCTATTGCCTTTGGACCCTGACCCTGTGCCTGTTGATCTCCGGCTGCAAAAGGCCGCGCAGTCCGAATGTGGCGGCGGTGGTCAACGGGTTCAACATCACCTACGAGGAGCTGGAGAAATACTACCGGGCGCAGTCCCAGGGGTCGTCGGAAAAGCCAGACGAGGAGCAGGCGACCCTGATGAAGCTGAACCTGCTCCGCGAGCTGATCGACAACCAGATCATGCTGCAGCGGGCGGAGCGGCTCGGCTTGATGGCGGTTGATTCCGACGTGGACGCCAAGCTCACCGAGCTGAAAGCCCCCTACACGCAGGAGGAGTTTGAGAAGCGCCTCAAGTCGGGGGGCATGACCGTAGAACAGATGCGCACCGAGCTGCGGCGCCAACTGAGCACCCAGAAGCTGTTCAACAAGGAGATCACGTCCAAGATTTCCATCAGCGACGCCGAGGTGCGGGCCTTCTACGACGCCAACAAGGCGAGCTTCAACCTGGCCGAGCCGCAGGTGCACCTGGCGCAGATTCTGGTGAGCTCGCTCCCCGACCCGCAGGTGCGCAATCTGCGCAACGACAAGGCGAACAACGATGACGAGGCGCGCAAGAAAATCCAGATGCTGGAGGCGCGCCTGCAGAAGGGCGAGGACTTCGCCACGCTGGCCCAGAACTACTCGGAAGACCCCAACTCGGCGCCCAACAGCGGCGACCTGGGGTTCGTACCGCAATCCGCTTTGGGGAATGCGGACCTGGAATTGCGGCGGGTGGTGGCGCTGCTTCATCCGGGCGAGACCTCGCCTATCGTTCGCACGCCTCAAGCCTACCGCATCATTAAGCTCTACTCGCGCGAGCCGGCCGGGCAGCGCGAGTTCTCCGATCCTCGAGTGCAGCAGACCATCCGGGAAACGCTGCTGAACCGCAAGGACCAGCTCCTCAAAGCCGCCTATTACGAGACGGCCCGCAATGAAGCCAAGGTGGCGAATTACCTGGCGCAAACCATTGTGTCCGATGCGGGCAAGACCCGGAAATAGGGGAGTTGGTTCCGCCGCGCCCCCGCCCCGCCCAATCCCGACTCTTGTACTTTCAGAACTTCCCGCCCGTGTCCCCCAGCACGGTTGCCCAGTCGGACCTTTTCGGCTGAACGCGGAGTTGATCGATGATGAACAGCAGCGTGTCCTCCAGTGAGATGCGGCGTGTGGGGATGTGTATCTTCCTGATGTAACTGTCGTGGGCATCACGGCGAGAGCGTGCTGGCACTCTATCCGCGCACTAGCGGCAGAAGGACGGCTACCTGAACAACGCCTGGCTGTGTGTCCGGGTCCACGTTGAACTCTCCCGCGTCCCAGCGCCTTAGGAATTCTGTCCCGGATATTTTCAGGTAACGACGGGCCGCAGCATTGAAGACACGCCGCGCCTGGACCTTGTTCAAGGTGCGAACATGGCCGTTCAGCTTATGGTTTCTGATCTGGGCTGAAGCAGCCATATCTCTTCTGGGCGGCTCTCCAAAAACGGAGTTGCCAGGACGGTTCGTTCGCAGATCCCGTGCCCTTTGGATCGGCTCTGTTCAACGGCAGGGATTGGAAAACCGCTTCATAGCCATGATACGAGTACAGTTGGCTATAAGTCAAACCGGGGTAGTAGGTCAGAGTGGGTCAGCTTGCCGACCTGACGGCAAATTTGCCGTCAGGTCCGTCGTCTTGCAAAACACAGTGACCCATTACCCAAACCGGAACCGCTCGTAGTTTGCGGCAGAGCATTTTCCAATCCAGAAATGAGCCTGAAACCGGGGTTTGATTCCAATACGGTATGAGCCTGAAATCGGCAGTGCTGGAGGCTTGTCCCATCCCATTGTGGTAAAATTACTTCATGGCAACATTTTCGACTGGACAGCAGGTCAAGCACGATCGGTATGGCTTCGGCACCGTTCTTTCCTGCGACGAAGAGCGCATTTCCATCCGGTTTGACGACCACGGCGAGAAGAAATTCGTCCGGTCGATCGTCACACTCGAAAAGAGCGATCGTGAGCCCCCACCGGAAAAGAAGAGGGCGTCCCGCGCCCGCAAACCCAAGGTCCCGGCGGTAGCGGTGGCGGTGGCGGTCGTGAAGTAACCCTTATCCGTTCGCTGCCTGTTCGGCGGCCTCCACAAACGGTTCTTGCGGGATGTCCGTGAACTGACGCCTCCGGCTGGATCAAGGAAGCAGCTTCGCTGTCAGCAACACGATCAGGGCGTTGCCGCCCCCCTGCATTTTGGAAGCCCCCAGGACCACGGTTTCCCCGCTCTTGAGAGTGGAGGAAGTCTCGACCAGCGCCGGCTCGTACGTAGTTTGCCCGTTCTTGCCCTGGATCAAGCTGGCCGCGCCCCTCATGGTGAACCCGAGCTCGATCAAGGGCGCGTTCTCCGCGTCTCGTACCCGGAAATTCATTCGACAGCTTAGACCGCCGGCGAGGCTGATAAGGAGCGACTCCGCTTCCATGCCGCGCAGAACGGCCGAGTCGCGCTGGCTGTACGCGGTGTAGCGCAGGATGGATTTTAGCTCGGCTGGCACCAAGTCGGCCGCGTCTCCCGAGACGTCGGCTTTTGAGGCCACTACCTTGGTAGGAGCGCTGGGAGCGTCGCCCGCCGCAGCGCCCATCTTGCTGCTCTGCGTGCCGGCCTGAATCACACGAACCACGAACTCCGCCTGCCGCCGGGTCGTGTCGTATTGCGCGATGATGGCTTCGGCCACCTTGACCTTGTCCGCCGGCCCCGTCAGGGTGATGGTGTTGAAATCGCGGCTCGGGGTCACGCCGAATCCAAAGCCGGGCAACAGCCGCGCCAGGCTCTCGGCCGGCCGGTTCTTGACCTGGACGACCTTGGTGATGGGATCCTCGGCGGCCAGCGGGACCGCCGCCAGCAATAGCAGCAGCATTGTTTTCTTCATAGGGTTCTCACAAGCTGAAATTCCTGTCGAAGGTCCATTGCACGCGCGTGCCGTCACTGAGCGCCCAATAGACTTCCAGGCGCTGCGCCGAGCCAGCCGACCGCGGCGTTCGGTGACGGACGATCCTGCGCTCCGGCGCCGGGGTTCTGGGCTGGAGATCGGCCGCGGCGATTCCAGGATGCGGCGGCGTCCAGACCCACGGCTGCACTCGCCACACGCTCGCGGTCCACGCCGCGCAGGCAACCAGGACCGCGGTCAGGGCCAGCGCCGGTGCCCAGAGCCAGGCTCGCCTCGCCGGCTGCCTATCGCCCAACCTGGCCAGAGCGTTCCGGCGGGCCCGCGCCGCGCGTGTGGCGAGTTCCTCGCGGTCGGGCTCGATCGATAGCAGTTGCTGCAACGGGTTCTCGCTCATGTTGTCTCTCGCAGCTCGGGATAGTAACGACTGAGCGCCCGCCGCACTTTCTGGCGGGCGTGAGCGGCGCGCACGCGCACCGTGATCGGGAGACAGCCCAGCACGCGGGCCGCCTCCCGGCTCGAAAAGCCTTCGATTTCCGTCAGCACCAGCGCCGCTCGTTCCTTCTCGGTCAACACCCGCATCGCCTCCATCACCCGCCGCCATTGCTCCTGGCGCGCCGGATGATAATCGACCGGAGCGGCCAGGCCCAGCAGTTCTGCCGGCGCGGGGCCGGCCGCGCGGCGATGGTCGTGCACCTGGTTGACCACGATCCGGTAGACCCAGCCCCAGAAATTCGACCCGGCATACTGGTCCAGGCGGCCGCAAATCTTCCAGAGCACATCCTGCGCCACGTCTTCCGCGCTCGCCGGCTCGCCTATCAGGCGGTAAGCCAGCAGATAGACACGGCGTTCGATGCTTTCGAGAAGCGCCTCCAGGGCGAGGCGATCGCCGGCGCGGGCGGCGGACACCAGATCAGCGATCCGATCCTGGGTCTCGTCCGCCGGCATCCGCCTCTCGAGGACCACCGTCGCTGTCATCTGCCACTCGCCCATAAGACGCCGCCGGTTACGAGGGTGTTCGAAAGAATTCTTGGAGCCGGAAAGGGGAAATGTTAAAATCAGGCTTAGTCCCACCACAATCCATGAAATTCGGCGTGGTCATCTTTCCCGGCTCCAATTGCGATCACGACGCCTACTATGCCCTCTCGCACAACCTGGGCAAGCAGACGGTCTACCTTTGGCACCAGACCGAGGACCTGCAGGGCTGCGATGCCGTCATCCTGCCCGGCGGCTTCTCCTTCGGTGACTACCTGCGCACGGGCGCCATCGCGCGATTCTCGCCGATTCTGCGGGCCGTTAGCCGCTTCGCCGCTTCGGGCGGGCTGGTGATGGGCATCTGTAACGGCTTTCAGATCCTGGTCGAGGCCGGGCTGCTCCCCGGCGCCCTGCTGCGCAACCGCGGCCTGCGGTTCCTCTGCCGCACCGTATATCTTAGGACGGAAACAACCGACACGCCGTTTACCTCGGATCTGCGGCGAGGGCAGGTGCTGGCCATGCCGATCGCCCACGGGGAAGGCTCCTACTACGCCGATGAGGCCACGCTCCGCCGGCTGAAGCGCGAGGAGCGGGTAGTGTTTCGCTACGTAACGACGGATGGCCAGCTCACCCCGGAGGCGAACCCCAACGGGTCGCTCGACAGCATCGCCGGCATCGTCAGTGAGGGCGGCAACGTGCTGGGCATGATGCCCCATCCGGAGCGCGCCGCCGATCCGCTGATGGGGTCCACCGACGGCCTTCGGATCTTTGCCTCTCTCGCCGCCTGGCTGGCCCAGGGGGCGCGCCGGGAAAGCGTGCGCCTGGCGGGGCTGGTGCGCCACACCCTATGAGTGAGCCGCGGCTCACTCGCTCCTTCGATGGGCGCGGAAAAATCGATGGGCGCGGAAAAATGCCGACCTCACGCCAAGACGCAGGCGCGCCAAGAAAAACTTCTCTTCTTGCTTGGCGTTCTTTGACGCCTTTGCGCGAAATTCTCCGGGTCGGGGCGCCGTCCGGGCCCCGTGAGGCAGCGATGGGCCGGGTAACCGATGGCCACGATTAGCGCCGAGATCATCTCCCAGCACCAGCTCACTCTCGAGGAGTACGAGACCATCTTGCGCCTCCTCGGCCGCGAGCCGACCTTGACCGAGCTGGGCATCTTCAGCGTGATGTGGAGCGAGCATTGCTCCTACAAGAGCTCGCGCGTCCACCTGAAAAAGCTGCCGACCGAGGGGGCGCGGGTGGTGGA
>JBGOUJ010000195.1:0-11602 GCA_041477005.1 Terriglobia bacterium
AAGCGGTCCGGCCAGCCGCGATACGCTAACTTCTGCAAGCAGGTACCAGGCGAGTACGGGCAGTGATCACCTTGCCTCGCGCAGAGGATAGTTTGGAAAAAACGAGTGAAGCGCCGGACATCGGACCAACAACTAAATCGAGAGGGGATTCCCTCATGAATATGACAAAACAATTACATCGAGGTTCGCAAGAAGTGTGTCACCGTGTTACCAGGATGTAAACTGATGCAATCCCACTCCAAGGGAGCTCGAGCCCGAGTGCTGCTGTCGTCCGTCTTCGGACCTTACGCGCAGGATGATGAATTTGGCAGTCGCTCGATCAATCCGATGGAGCTGTATCACAACCAGGTGACCCGAGCCCAGGGGCCTTGTTCGCTGCGCATGCATCACCGTTCCTGGGGCATCATGATGATCCAGGCGAATATCTCGGCCCCCTGCGCCGTGCTTGACTTTCCCACGCGCGAATCTTTCGCCCGGGAACTCACAGCTCATCATTACGATATAGTAGGCATCTCTTCCATCATCGTGAACGTGGGAAAGGTTCGGGAGATGTGCCGGATGGTCCGGCAGCTTTCTCCCCGTTCGGTCATCGTCGTGGGCGGGCATGTGTCGGCTATCCCGGACCTGGCGACGTTGATCGATGCCGATCACATCGTCCGGGGAGACGGGATCTCCTGGATGCGCCGCTACCTGGGCGAGGATGATATGGCTCCCATTCAGCACCCTCCGATCCTCTCCAGCTTTGCTCTTCGCGTGTTGGGCATTCGGGTCCCGGCGGCGCTTAAGTTCCCCGCCGCCACCGTCATCCCGTCGGTAGGCTGTCCCATGGGGTGCAACTTCTGCACCACCTCGTCCTTCTTCGGAGGCAAGGGGAAGTTCCTCAACTTTTACGAAAGCGGCGAAGAGTTATTTCGCATCATGGAAGGACTGGAGTCCTCCCTGAAAGTGCGCTCCTTTTTTATCATGGACGAGAACTTTCTCTTGTACCGGAAGCGAGCCATGCAGTTGCTGGACCGGATGAAGGAGCAAGGCAAGAGTTGGGCGCTTTACGTGTTTTCCTCGGCGAATGCGATTCGGAAGTACTCCATGGAGGAACTGGTGGCGCTGGGAGTATCGTGGATCTGGATGGGGCTCGAGTCCCCACACGCCAGCTACGCCAAGCTAGCGGGAACCGACACGCTGGCGCTGGCGCGGGAGTTGCGCCGCCACGGGATCAAGGTTCTCGGGTCCACCATTGTGGGTCTGGAACATCATACGCCGGAGAACATTGCCGAGGAGATCGAGCACGCGGTGGCCCACGATACCGACTTCCACCAGTTCATGCTTTACACGCCAGTGCCCGGCACTCCCCTTTATGCCGAGATGGCCCAGCAGGGCCGGTTGCTCGAAGATGTGGATCTGGCCGATATTCATGGGCAGTACCAATTCAACTTCCGGCATGCCGCTATTTCGCGCCAGGATTCGAAGAAATTCCTGGATTGGGCGTTCCTTCATGATTTTGAAAAAAACGGACCGAGCTTGTTTCGGATCTGCCGCACCATGTTCGAGGGGTGGAAGCGCTATGGCCACGATCCCGATCCCCGCATCCGGCGGCGCTTCGAGGAAGAGGCGCGCGCGCTAAAGACCGGATACAACGCCGCTCTTTGGGCGATGGAGCGGCGCCTCAAGAAAACCAATGAAACGGTGAGCGAGCGAATCCGGACGCTGCGCCGGGAGGTGGAGGAGGAGTTCGGCGCGTTCGCCAAGTCGGTAAGGACCCTGCTGGGGCCGGTAATGCTGTGGGCGAGCCGGCGAGAGGACGGCCGGCTGGCGCGCGGCCACACCTACGAACCTCGTACGTTCCTCGAGCGGACAAACTGGTCCTCGGAGCCTGTCCGAGAAATGCCGGCCCTGTCCACAGATTGTGGAGGAAAAACATTGCGACCACAATATGTTGTGGCCCCGAACAGCATTTTCCGAATACTCGGACAGGCTCCTCGCACTGAAGTCCATCGGAAACATCGGCATCCCCGCAAAATGGAAGTGTCAATGTGATACCCGGCTGAGAGGCAATCAGAAAGAGGTAACCAAAGGCGCTTCAGCAACTCGATCTGCTCAATAGTACGGCTCCTCCATACCCCAGCCCAGGGCTGAGGAAACAGGAGGATTTTGTGCATAATTCAGGTAACACGCTACCACGAACCGGCGGACTTTGCCGTTACGTTCAACATTTCCTTCTCGGCACGGTCGGTTCAGCCTGATGGACGTGGCCGCGGGCCCTCGTAGTCGGCCGGCGGGCACGAGGTGCTCCCAGCTCTGCTCCAGCAGGCGCCCCCGCAGGTGCCCCGCTCAAGATCCTGCTCGTGACACGGCCGCATCAGCACCCCCTTTGGCCGTCGTTCTCGAGTCGATCACGCGAGTGCACATCACCACATCAAGCCACTCCGAGCGTCCCCTCCCTTTTGTTGGGCCCGAAGAGGGTGCTCTCTCACGGCCAATTTGAGGATTGTGAGGATTCTGAGAGGCTGCGTCCGCCTCCGGTTGGCACGGCTGGACCGGCTCGGCAGAGCAGATCCCGGCCCTTGCGCTGCTGGTGGTCGCCGGTCGACGGTCGTGCTCTGGGCCGCTCGGGGCCAGCGGGCTTCGACGCACCGCAAAAAGCGTTAGGTCAGCCCCGACCTAACGCTTTCCAACGTACGAGAAAGCCTTTGTTTCCAACATTCCTAACGGTCCTAACGCTTTTTTCCCCCGAGTAGGGGTAGGAAAAAAGAATGAGCAACGCTCAAGCAGCTTGGAAGGCGTCACTATACTCCGCGCCACCCGGCCGGGGAATCCAATTCTGAGGATTCTGAGAATGAGCCGCACTACAGTCGGGAACTGCAAGACTACGGCTACCGATCACCTAGGTTCCGTCGGCGCGGGGGCTGCTTTCCCGCCGCCACGCGCCACGTCCCTATGCGTTGTGAGAGGGCCTGCGGGACCGGAGCATCCTTGTCACTCCGGTCATGTTTCCGGCCGTGGCCCCGGGCGCCGCGCCCTTGCGGCTGTGCGTGACCGCGGCGCACTCCACCCAGGATCTCGACTTCGCGCTCGAGGCGTTCCGCAAACTCCGATGCCTGTCCGTGCTGCTCCGGCGCCAGGATGTGCTGCGCCACCGTGTCCACGCTGGGACGGGCCCGCGCTTTCCCCCGCCCCAGTCTGCCCTGCGTCTTGTGCCTTCTCAGAAACCTTCCGGGATTTTCCTCACACCTCGCAGCTCAAGGAGTTCACGAACAAGACGGTCATGTTTGACTGCCCTGCGCTCCACGTGAATGTCACCGGAATACTTGACAGTTGTCCATTCAGGGTGGCCTGTCGCCCGGTGAGAAAACAGCCTGGAGGGGTGGGCTCGTTCTGGTCGATATCCTCGGTTACGCTATATGTTCCGGCCCCAAGCTGGCAAACCGTAAATTGGCCGGTCGAGTCGGCGGTGTAGGTGTTGGTGACGCCCTGTGGGTCGGTAACGAGAAAGATCCAGCCCGATGCTGGCGGTGGGTTGAGGATTTGGTCGAATTGCTTCTGCATCGTTAAGCAAAAGGTGGCCGCTGCCCCCGACTGCGCTTTGAAGTTGTCGGTCTTGGATTGGGATGGCAAAAAACCATGAAAGCACCCGCTGCCGCAAGGGTTATCCACGTTCGCCGGATTTCCACTGAAGCTGGCGACGGGCGTTGCCCAAACCTTGTAGACATTGCCGCCGTTGGGTGTATTGAGAAAGTCGCTTGGACAAGTCGAGTTGGCCAGGCTGATCGTGATCGCTCCCTGCGCGGCATGATCCTGATCAGTCCCTGTCGCGTGGGCCGCACCACCGGTGCCCGTATAGGCGGTGATGAACCCTCCGCTGACAGTGAACCTGCGGTTGGACACGGGATCGGTGCTGAGGAGTTGCGCGCCACTGGGGTCGGTGACCTGGAAGTAGTAGTCTCCGTCCGGCAAACCCGCTGCCCTCGCCGGCGCTTTCGGTCCGGGACCGCCGTCCAGATACACGGCGCACTTCGAATCATAAATGTTGGCGTTGACGGCGCTGCCGTTCACAGTTGTTGTGAAAATCGCGCCGGGCACTCCTCCGGCGTAGACCGGCGTGGATAGAAAGGCGGCCAGGGCCATTGCAAGAGCAACCGTGATGGAGCCGGATACTCTGCGTCGCATTGAGTTCCTTGTTAGTTTCATTGGTCTCCTTACTGGGTGTTGATGGGAGTTGGCATTCCGCCGTTTCCTGGGACTGTCAGGCCCCAATGGCCCAGCGCGGTCGGGAAGGCGAAGAGAGCCCCCGAACCTAACGCCTCCGAAAAGCCTCCAGGTTGCGCAACGTTGAACTCCTCTTTCAGTCTGTCGGCAATCAGACGACTCTCGCAACCTTACTTCGAACACATTTCTCACGTAAGACGGCCATGCGCGATCTTAATCAGCAGGATATATGCTTCCGAAAGGATTGGGGGTATGACAAGTGGGGATACTGTCCGCGCGCGAGCCATCTGTCCATCGGACCGACTGCCGGATCCGGAACCTACGCGTCTGCGAACCCTTGATCGCCGGTAACCGTCCTCACAACCCGTTGCTATGGGATGTGGCTACCTTGTCGTCAAAGTTTCACGGGTCACTTCGAACCAGACGCTCACCTGCTCTGTGTTTTCCCTCAGCACGCAGGATGACATTCGCTTCCGAAGCAAGCTGCCGAAAACTAATTTAATTGGAGCGCGCGGACCGCGCCCTCCAGCAGATCCTCTCGCCGCCGGGCGGTGCCGGAATCAGCCCGTCGCTGGCGTCTTCGTATCGCCCACGATCTGCGGGATCACCTCGCCAGCCACGTCCGTCAGCCTCATATTGCGCCCGTTGAAGTAGTACGTCAGCCGCTTGTGGTCGAGGCCCAGCAAGTGGAGCGCCGTGGCGTGGACGTCGTGATTCCAGATGATCTGCTCGGCGGCCTTGTACCCGACCTCGTCGCTCGCGCCGATGTGCTGGCCGCCCTTGATGCCGGCGCCGCACATCCACATGGTCTGGGCGCCCGGGTTGTGGTCGCGCCCCAGGGCCCGCTGGGAGATCGGCATACGGCCAAACTCCGTCTGCCACATCACCAGGGTCTCATCCAGCAGACCGCGCCGCTTCAGGTCGGTGATCAGGCCCGTGATGGGCTTGTCCACTTCCGGCGCGTGCATCCCATGGTTCTCCACGATGCTGCCGTGGGCGTCCCACGTATCCACGTTCTGGTTGACGATGGCGCCGCTGTAAAGCTGCACGAAGCGGACGCCCCGCTCGACCAGCCGGCGGGCCAGCAGGCACTGGCGGCCGAACGGCTCCGAAACCTTCTCGTCCAGCCCGTAGAGCTTCTTGGTCTCGTCGCTCTCCTGGTTGAAATCCACCGCTTCGGGAGCGCAGCCCTGCATCCGGTAGGCCAGCTCGTAGGAAGAAATCCGCGCGGAGAAGTCAGAGACCCCCGGATACCTCTCAGCGTGATTCTGGTTCATGCGGGCGAGCAGGTCGAGCTGCCTCCGCTCCTCCTCGGTTGACATGTACTGGGCCGGCGCTTTCAGATCGAGGATCGGATCGCCGACCGAGCGGAAAACGGTGCCCTGGTAGGCGGCCGGCAAGAACCCGGCGTGCCAGTTGGTGGGTCCGCTGAATGGCCCGCCCCGGTGGTCATAGATAACGACGTAGGCCGGCAGATTGCCGTTCTCGGTGCCGAGTCCGTAGGTCACCCACGCCCCGAAGCTGGGGAAGCCCATCAGGATCATCCCGGTGTTCCACTCATAGTGGGAAAGCACATGGTCGTTCGATTTACCCGTGGCCGAATGGATGAATGCCAGCTCGTCCACGATCGTCGACAGGTGCGGAAACAGCTCGGAGACCCACGTTCCGGACTGCCCATACTGCTTGAATTTGAACGGGCTCTTCATCAGCGGCCCGGGATAGCCCTGGCGCACGCGAATCTCGCCCTTCCCTTCCAGTGCTACGCCGTGGTACTTCTCCAGGTCGGGCTTGTAATCGAAGGTATCCACATGGCTGACGCCGCCGCTCATGAACAGGTGGATCACCGACTTGGCCCGCGGCTTGAAATGGGGTGGCTTGGGCAGATAAGGCGAATCCTTGACGCCTGCCGACCCCAGGCAGGAAGCCGCATCCTTGGGGGGCTCGGCCGCGAGCAAGCCGTCGCGGCTCAGCAGGTCGATCAGAGCCAGCCCGCCGACGCCCATGCCGGCGTTGAACCAGAAATCGCGCCGGCTCATGTAGCGTTGCTTCTTGCCCGCTCGATCGTCACACAGCGGAGTCAGCATGGCTCTCTCCTTTCTAATTGATATACACGAATTCGTTGGCGTTCAGCAGGACGTGCGCCAAACTGGCCAGGGCGCCCCTATCGGCCTTGTGCTCCGCACTCCCACGTGAGCCCGAGCCGGAGGCCTTCGCCGCCTGAAACTCGCGCTCCTTGTTGAGGAACTCGAGGTCGCCGGCCAGCTCTTTTGGGCGCGGCGCGCGGCTCAGCGTGATCCGGTAGAGGGTCTTGATCTCGGCCGGCGCGTCGGCGCCCGCTGCTTTCATCACGCGATCCGCCAGGTACCTCGCCTGGAGCAGGACGAACTCGTTGTTCAACAGGGTCAGCGCCTGGGTCGGCACCGTGCTGGTGTTGCGTCTCTCCGTGGTGACGTTCTGATCGGGCTGATCGTGAACGTCAAACATCGGGAACTTCATGCCGCGCTTCCAATATGAGTAAATGCTGCGCCGCCAGGTGGCCGGCTCTTCCTGGGTCAGATCCCAGCGGCCCGCCCGGTACCCGTCGCGGACGCTCTCCGGCATCGACGGGAAAAACGGCGGGCCGCCCGCCAGCAGGTTGATCTGGCCGCTGGCCGACAGGATCACGTCCCGGATGGCTTCGCCCTCCAGGCGCCGCACCGGATACCGCCACAGGTAGACATTCGTCGGATCCTTCTCTGCGTCCTGGGCGTTGTAAAAGCTGGAGGCCATCTTGTAGGTCTCGGAGTTCAGCATGACGCGGTGCATCTGCTTGATGCTCCAGCCCTGCCGGACAAACTCCGTCGCCAGCCAATCGAGCAGCTCCGGGTGGGAAGGAGCCATGCCCATCTTTCCGAAGTTGCCCGGTGTCGCCACGATGCCGCGGCCAAAGTGCCAGTACCACACCCGATTGACGAGCACGCGGGCGGTCAGCGGGTTCTCCGGGGAAGCGATCCACTCGGCCAGAGCCCGGCGCCGGCCGCTGGTAACGTAATCGCTCCGGTTCGGCGGATGCGCCGCCGGCTCGGTTCGTTTCGCCAGCACCGTCAGGAAGCCGGGGTCGACCACCGGGGCCTTGTTGTCATCTTCGACAGCCAGGCCGTTCGCGCCAAAGTGTACTCTGGGCACCTCGTACTTAGTCCCCGGCTGGGGCAGGAAAGAAGCCTGCAGGTCGTCGTAGTCGGGCCTGTACGTCTTGCCCGGCGCCGGTTCATCACCCGGACCGCCCGGAGCCAGCCGGTACTCGCCATCCCGCACGCCCTCCACCGCCACCGGCGCCTTCGGCATCTGCTTTTCCAGTTCGGCGATCCGGGCCAGCAACGCCGCCCGCTTCGTCTCATCTTCGTCGCTAACCTTCAATGGCCGCCCCACTCGCCGGCCGCCGGGAAGAGAAGCGGACCGGTAGCCGTAGGTACGGTTGTCGGTCGCAGCCGTAACCAGCATGGTCAGCGCCGGATCGTCGCCCATGAAATTCGGGTCCCCATCTCCGGAGTCCGTGCCGCGCTCGAACTGGGCCGCCAGCAGCTTCTGACCCGTCGTCCGCTGATCCACCGGCGTCCGTATCGCGGCCTGCACCTCCTCCGGTAGCCGCTTCACGCCCTCCGCAAACTGCTTTTGCCGGTAGGGGGCCTCCATCTGGGCCACTTGCTTCCGTAACGGCGCCAACTGCGCCATCACTTCCCTCGTCTTCCGAGCCCACTCATCGGCCTCCGCCTTCGGCACCAGCGGGTGGTCGTAGCTCACATAGCCAAAGAACATGGCCGTCGTCCGGTAATAGTCCATCCGGGTGATGGGATCGAACTTGTGGTCGTGGCAGCGCGCGCAGTTGACGGACAATCCCATGAACCCGCCGAAGGTCGTGCGGATTATGTCGTCCAGATACTCATAGCGGTAGTACGGATTGTCTTTCTCGCGGAAGCGCACCCGCGGGCCCACGCGGTAGTAAGCGGTGGCGATCAGGCTGTCGTAAGTCGGATGGTCCAGTTCGTCGCCGGCGATGTGCTCGATGAGGAACCGGTTGTAAGGCTTATCGTCATTCAACGCCTTGATGACGTAGTCCCGATACCGCCAGGCGCTGGCCAGGGTACGGTCGTGCTCGAAGCCGGAGCTGTCGGCGTATCGGACCACGTCGAGCCAGAACCGGCCCCACCGCTCGCCGTAGTGGCTCGAGGCCAGCAACTTCTCGACCAGGTTCTCATAGGCTCTGGGCGATGGATCGTGGACGAACGCATCCACTTCCTCCGGCGCCGGCAGCAGTCCGGTCACGTCCAGGTAGAGGCGGCGGATCAGCGTGGAGCGATCCGCCTCGGGCGCGGGCGTCAGGCCCTTGGCCTCCAGGGAGGCCTTGACAAACGCATCGATGGGATTCTTCGTCCAGCGGGCATCGCTCACCCGCGGCGGTGCGTTCCGAACCGGCTTCTGGAACGCCCACCACTGGCGCATCTCGCTGGTGATCACGCGCTCCTTGTACTCCAGGTAGCTGGCGTTGGCCTTGTCGCCGGGGGCCTGGTTTGCAGAAGGCGCCGTGGCCTGTGCCGTCGCCGCCTCACCCCAGCTCGCGCCCTGGTCGATCCAGTCCTTAATGACGGCCATCTCGCTTTCGCTCAAGGGGGGCAACGGAGCCATGGGCATCTTGGGCTGTTCCATGCCAGCGACCCGCTTGTAGATGGCGCTTCCCTCCGCTTTGCCGGGAACCAGCGCCGGGCCTTTGTCTCCGCCCTTCAGCATGGCCCCGCGCGTCCGCAGGTCGAGGTTCGACATCTTTAGCGCTTCGCTGTGGCACTGGAAGCAGTTCTTCTCGAGAATCGGCAGCACGTCCTTTGCTGTAACGGCCCTCTGAGCGATGAGTAGTCTGGTTTGCGTCGCGGCGCCGATCAGGATCGTCAACGCCAGCAGGGACCACACAACCGCTTTGAATTTTCGCGAGGTCTTCAGCGGCATGGTTTCCTACCCCCTTCGGACACCTCTCGGCATACACTCCCGCCCTCGGCTTTAGTGTATCTTCTTAATCCGGCCAGTCAAGCTAATACCTCTAATGTCTCTAATGTACTCAACCCGCGCCGCCGCGACCCGCCTCACCCCCCCAGTTCCGCTCGGAGCAACCCCAGCACTTCCCCCGGCCCCGGCACTCGCAGAACCTGCATTCCGGCCCGCCGGCCCGCCTCGGCGCCGGGACCCGAATCTTCAATCACCAGGCACTCCCCCGCCCCGATCCGCTCGTCGGCTCCGGCGTTGACCAGTTCGAGGGCCCGCAGATACGGATCGGGCGCCGGCTTCAACTCCGCGACGTCCTCCTGGCAAACCAGCGCCGTGATCGCCTCCCGCACCCCGTGCCCCACCAGGTGCGGTTCCACCTCGCATCTGCTACTTGAAGAAACCACGCCAAAGCGATAGTTTTCCGGGCCCGTTTGAATGAAGGTGACTAGTTCCTGGGGCATCCGGCAATGCCCCCGCGCGCGGTCCTGGTAAAGGATCTTTTTGGCCGTGTAACACCGCCCGAAAAACTCCGCGTCGTATCCCTTTCCAAACTGGCGGCACAGCCTCTGGATCATCTCCTGATTGCTGACCCCGACGAAATTGGCATAGTAGAACTCGGCCGAAAGCGGCATCCCGTAGCCGGCCAGGACCTCAGCCCAGCAAGCCAGGTGCAGCGGCTCGCTATCGACCAGCACGCCATCGAAGTCGAAGAAAATAGCGCGGATCATGACGTTGATTCCGCCTCGGTGTCTCCGTAGCTAATCGGACGACGGCGTCTACCGGAACCGCACCGAGTTCTGCATCTTCTGGAAAGTGGGGCGAAGGTTGTTATAGTCGCTCTCCGGGGCGATCAGGATCAGGTAAAACAGGCCCTCCGGCCGTGTGGCCGTCAGCAGAGAGTCCATCTCCTGCTGGCTTCCCAGCGGTGAGGAGCCAACTAGAAGTATCGTCTCGCCGTTCGACCCATCGACCGTCACGCTCTGCCGCTGCCCCCGCACCTCGCGCATGTCCGGGTTCTTGGACCGCAGGTCCTGGATCAGTTGGTCCGTGGCTGCGGTGATGTTGGTCGCTTTCGCAGAAAAAAAGCCCGCCATGGCGCCCATGCCGATCTGCACTCCCCCGCCCGACTGCACCAGTCCCTGCTCGGGAGCGATGGTGACGTCCTTCTCCTTGCCGTAGGTCTTCCAGTTGGCCGGATAACTGAAGCGAAAGCCGGCGCCGCGAAACTCGCGTACTTCCGAGGACGGAGGCTCGGGGTGCTGCTGGCCCCCGCCCGCCTCGCCGTGGCGGGCCTGTTGCTTGTCGGGCGCCGGAACGCGCGCCGCCAGGTCGCGATAGCGGCCGAAGTTGCCGGAGCCTTTCGTGTACTCGCGGGACGGCAGGGCCTTTACCTCATCCTCTACGTATTTCACGCGGTTGCCCGGGTCCGGGTGGTCGGAAAGGAACTGGGCCACGCTGCCTCCACTCCCCAACTGCGCCTTGAGCTTCTCGAAGAAGCGAGCCATCTCCACCGGATCGTAGCCCGCCTTGGCCATGGTGCGCGCGCCGAGAATGTCCGCGTCGTGCTCGGCGTCGCGAGAGTATTTCAGCAGTACCGAGTTGACGCCCAGCCCGAGGCCGATCTGGGTCAGTTCTCCCAGCAGCGACCCGCCCGTCGCCAGGCCGGCGATGGCCAGGGGAATCTGCCAGAAGTTCGCCTTCGAGGCTTGATTGGTCGAGTGCCGCAGCCCGACGTGAGAGATTTCGTGCGCCAGCACGCCGGCCAGTTGCGCCTCGTTCTCCGCGGCATTGATGGTCGCGGTGTTCACGAAAATCGGCCCGCCCGGCAAGGCAAAGGCGTTGATCGCCTTGTCCGCCACGATGTGAAAGTTGTACGGGTAACTGGGATCGTAGGAGACTTTGGCCAGCCGGGATCCCAACTGGGAAAGGTAGTCTTGGAGTTCCGGCTGGTTGCGGACCACCGGCAGTTGCCTTTCCACCTCTTGCCCAGCCTCTTTGCCGAGCTGGATGTCCTGGTCCTTCGAAAACAGGTTAAAGCCCGGCTTGATCTCGTTGGTTGCCGCCTGCAGGCTCCAGACGGTCAGCATCAACAACAAGCTCCGACCGAGTTTAGGCGCCATAACACCAGATTACCATTATGGTTGGCGGCTCTCGTCGCGGTAGCTCGATGCGGGCCAAGAGGATGCCGGCGAGATGTATTGTCAAGCCGCTTGCCCTCGGTTACGATCAGGGGGGCCTGCGTGTCGACATCAGTTCATCCGCGGCGAACTCCGGAGGCGCTGCTTCCAGGCGAAGGCCCCCCCGCGCACTTGCCCACCGATTGGCCGGGCGCCGGCCCCATCGACGTCGCCATCCACGATTTGCCCCATCGCTCGTCCACGACCGA
>JBGOUJ010000196.1:0-11585 GCA_041477005.1 Terriglobia bacterium
ATTCGAACCGCTGTAGCTCAAGCAATCCAAGCGAATCTTCAGAATTTCAGCCATCTTGATGGCGTTCCGGCGATTCTTTACCCGCGGTTCTTCGGGATTCGCATCAGGAGGAGGTGGCGGTCCCCCGGTCAGCGTCAGGCCCACCACGTCGTGCCCTTGGTCGGCATAAAGGGCCAAGGTTCCGCCGGCACAGCTTTCGGGGTCATCGGGGTGGGCTCCCACCGCAACCACCCTCAGCTTCCGGTCCGGCTCGGGGCGCTTCCCTTGCGCGTTGGCTGGTCCCAGCGGCAGTAATGTGGCCGCGGCTCCCGCCAGAGCGGACGATTGGCGCAGCAGCGACCTTCGACTTATCTGGCTCATTTGCTCCTCCCTTCTAAGGGCAGATCGCGCAACAGGATGCCGTAAGCGATGGAGAAGATTGCGGTGGTGGCGGCGCGGCCCAGGCCGGGAATCAGGATCGCGGAGAGGGCGAAGCCGGGATTCCGGAGCGGGGTTCGGATCGCCTGGCGTAATTCGGAGAGCATTGGATGTAAGCCCAGGATGTAAGCCCAGGATGTAAGCCCAGGATGTAAGCCCAGGATGTAAGCCCAGGATGTAAGCCCAGGATGTGAGCCTACCACGCCGAAGACCGCGGCGGAGGCATTGAAAACAGGCTTCGTGGGACGCAGATGTTCAGGAGCGGCCAGCGACGATTACTTCCCTAAACTCGCGTGATCGTAGCTGATGACTCTCGTGATCCTCCACGCGCCATCTTTCTTCTGCCACAAGTGAATGAATTTCGCCTCGCCGACTGGCTTGCTCGCGTCAACCTTTGGTTGGTGGAATCGATGAACACCGATCTCGACCGCTCCATAGCCGTTTATGGGATACACCTCAAGCGTCCCCGGGACGAGTTCTCGACGCACTTTTCCGCAGATGTTCTTCTTCACCTGTTCGGCCACTGTCTGCCTGCCGAAGGTGACTCCACCTTGATCGTGATAGAACTCCAAATCGTCTGCGAAGAAGGTGACGAGCTTCTCCAGATCGCACTGGTTATAGGCATCGAAGAGTGCGCCGTCAAGCGCCGCGATCGTACGAAAGAGTTCATCGCGGGGGGAGATACTTGGCGGAGCCTGGGCGTCCACCCGAACGCTCGGCAAGGCGAGGAGAGGCAAGAGCAGCAGGGTTCTTCGTAGAGCGAAAAGCTTGTTCATGGGTTTCGCACCTTCCTGAAATCGGGAAACGCTCTTGGGGTACGCAGCGAAGGGGCCGGATGTTCCCGGCGAAATCAAGTCCACGCTTGGCGAGCCACAACGCGCGTGTCCAACAGGAATCGAGAGGTCAAGCCGTTGCTCCTCAGCTCTCGCGAAGAGCTTCCCACAGACCTAAGGTGCCGGCGCTCCCAACGACGCCCACAGTCCCAGCAACTTCCGCTTAGCGGGACCAAGAGGGTCCCCTGATACCAGCGCAAGTTGCTCTGGCAGCAATTCTCTGGCGCACCCGTGACGTGAGTTGACTTCTATACGTCAACGCCGTATACTTCAGGAAGTGATCGCGGAAATCGTAAGCCTGTCCGCCTACGAGGCTCAGGTTTCACCGCTCTTGGATGAGGAGGAGCGGGCGGCGATGGAGTTCTTTATCGCTCGCTCCCCGGAAGACCATCCGGTGATCCCCGGTGCCGGCGGCTTCCGAAAGGCTCGCTGGGCGCGGCGCGGCCGGGGAAAGAGCGGCGGTTTTCGGGTCATCTACTTCTTTCTGCCGGAGCCAGGGCGTGTCTACATGACGTCGATCTATGCCAAGTCCCGAAAACAAACACTCTCGGCGGCCGATCAGAACGTACTCGCAAAGCTCGCGGCACAGATCAAGAGCGCAGCAAAAGGAGGGCGACGGCCATGAAGCGGCCCAAGCCGAAGACGAAAGCTGGCAAACGGACCCGGCTCGGGCTGGAGCTTGAAGATAGCGCCAGGGAAATCCTGGCTCACATGAAGGGTGAAAAGACTCTTCCCACGAGGCGGATCGTACTGCCCGGCGACGTGGATGTGAAGCGCATCCGCGAAGGGGCCCGGATGTCGCAATCCGAGTTCGCGCGAGCGTTTTGCATCAACCCACGGACCTTGCAGGAATGGGAGCAGGGGCGCCGGAAGCCCGACGCAACGACGCGCGCGTATCTCGCGGTGATCGCCAGGAACCGCAAGGCCGTGCTGAAAGCGCTTGAGACGTGACCGGGGCGGAGTGACTTTCCGGAAAAAAGAACCCAATCCTCGAGGCTGGTGGCGTGGCGGCCGGGCGCCGTCAGCCGGCCAGAATCTCGGATTGACCGATTGACCCTGCGGAATCGCCCGTGAACAGGGAAGAAGGACGTCTACGCGTTCCGGATCTGGACGCAGCTAATTAGCGCGGAGGGCTATCATCGGATCGATTCGCGATGCGCGGCGGGCCGGAAGATAACCTGCCAGGGCCGCAACCGCCGTAACGATGGCCAACATCCCCAAGAACGTTGCGGGGTCGGTGGGAGTCACTCCGAACAACAGACCACCAAGCGCTCGTGTGAGAATGTGTTCCTGCCACGGCGAGAATCAGACCGAGCGCCGCGGCGCAGCACGACAGCACAACGCTCTCGGTCAGCATCTGTCGGATCAGGCGGCCGAGCCCCGCTCCCAGCGCGACCCGGATGGCCATTTCCTTTCGCCTCGTCGCGGTGCGGGCGAACTGCAGATTCGAAAGATTCGCGCACACGATCAGCATCACCACGCCAACAGCGCAGGCGAGCACAACGAGAGCCGGGCGAAGACGCCCGCTCACAGGTCGAGGAAGGGGCCCACCGGTACGGTTTGACCCGATAAGACACCCTCCTTCCCATCATTCGCAATCCAGACCAGGCGGCCGGGATCGCTGAACGGGAGAGGGCGAATGAGAAGAGCGTTCACTACGCTGAAAATGGTTGAGCTGGCGCCGATCCCGAGTCCGACGATGAGAATCGCGAAGGTGGTGAAACCAGCGTCACGGCGAAGGGTGCGGAACGTATAGCGCAGATCTTGCAGGAGGTTATCGATGAACGGGACGCCTCGGGCTTCGCGATGAGCCTCACGGAGCTGTGTGAGCCCGCCCAATTCCAGCCGCGCCGCGCGTTCGGCCTGGTCCGGTGTCATGCCGCGGCGAATGTGGTCCGCGGCCAGCAGGGTGACGTGCGATGCGAGCTCGTCGTCCAGGTCGCGGTCGAGGTCGGAGGTTCGGAAGAACGCACGCAGGCGCGCACCCATCTGCTTGAGTCGGGTCAACATGGGATTAGCTCTGGGCGCTGAGTTGCAGCAATTTTCCGATCACACCGGAGACTCGCTCCCAGTTTTCGGTTTCGGCGATGAGTTGTTTGCGGCCGGCTTTCGAAATCGAGTAGAACTTCGCCTTGCGGTTATTCTCCGACGTACCCCATTCGGCCCTAATCCAGCCCTTCTGCACGAGACGGACGAGGCAGAGATAAATGGTCCCCTGGTTCACCAGTACCGCTTCCTTACTGAGTTGTTCGATCCGGCGGGCGATGCCATATCCGTGGAGCGGTCCCATCGCGTCAAGGGTCTTCAACACCATCAGGTCGAGGGTGCCTTGAAGAATATCCGACTTGTTCTCCGCCATGTCATCTCCTGTGGGTTGCATAGAGGAGTCTCTCAAAACTCCTGTGGGATGTCAAGAGGGCACTAACGGCTTGAGGGCTCCGGAGCCTGCGCAGGCCGGGCCGGACTTGCTGCCGGAGCGTCTCCAGTCTCATGTTGCGGCCAGTCTGGCGCGGCCGCCCCGGAGCGTCGCCACGTAGAAGATGGTCCCGGCGGCGCCAATGGCGGCAGCGCCCCAGAAATTCGCATGCGGTCCCAGCTTCCAGAGGCCGGCGCCCAGGAACGAGCCGGAGGTCACCACCGCATCTCTTATCAGGTAGTAGGCGCCGACGGTGCGGCCGCGGGCCTCGGGCGGCGAGTAGCCGACCACCAATGCCTTTCGTGCCGGATCTCCGAACTCCTTCAAGCCGCGAACGACGAAGGCCACCAGCAGCCAGGAGAAACTGTCCGCCACCAGGAGCGTGAGGGGGAACAGAGTGAAGAAAAGAAATGTGGCGATCACGAACGGTTCCCGCCCGAAGCGGCCCGCGAGGTGCGCTACCGGAACGTAGCAGAGGATGGCGGTCAGCATCTCGACGGCGGTCAGGATGCCGACCTGCGTCGCACTCACGCCCACGCGATCCATGGCGTAGATCACCACCCAGGCATACGGAAGGCGCTCGCAAAACCGGATCAGGATATCGCTCACCAGCAGGCGCTTCAGGCGCGGGTCGAAGCTTTGGACCACTCTCCGGAAATCGGATGGTCGCGCGCCCTCGCCCGGACGCTCGTCATCCATCCGCTGCTGGACGATCAGGGCCAGCACGCCCAGGGCCACCGAGACCGCGAATCCCCGGCGCACGCCGCCGACCACGCCGTAGCGATCGATCAGCAGGCCGCCGGCGATCGGCCCGATCAGGATCGGCAGGCGCTTGATCAGGGACTGGATCCCGATCCCCATGGTGTGCTTCTCCGCGGGCAGGTTGGAGGCGACCAGCGAAAACATCGCCGGCAGCGACAGGTTGCTCCAGGCCAGGAACAGAAACATCGCCAGCAACACGGCGGCCCAGTGCGGGACCAGGAGCACGGCGAGATAGCCGGCGATGGAGAGCACGGTGAACGATGTGAGCGCCCGGCGATGGCCCCAGCGATCCACCAGCACGCCGCCGGGATAGGCATAGACGGCGCCGAGCAGCGTCTTCAGGGCGTCGAAGGAGCCGATGATCAGGGCCGCGGCGCCGAGCGACTCCAGGTACTTGGGCAGGAAGCGCGTCCAGAGCTCCTCGCCGCCGTTGATCACCAGGATCGCCGCCAGCAGGAGCACGACGTTGCGCCGCAGGCCTAGAAACTCGGTGAGGTTTTTCATCGAGCCGGACCTTTAGGACCGGGTTTACGTCCAGGCGCTGTAAGGGCGCTGGTAGCGCTTGGGCGCCAAAATACACAGCAGCACGGCGCCGGAGAGGAAACCTCCGATGTGCGCCCACCAGGCTACGCCGCCGGTCTGGACCGCCGACACCCCCAGGCTGAAGACCCCGTAAAAAAACTGCTGCAGGAACCAGAAGCCCAGAAAGAAAAGGGCCGGCACCTCGATCACCGGGAAGATGAAAAACAACGGCAGCAGCACCAGGACGCGGGCACGAGGATACGAGATCAGATAGGCGCTGAGGACGCCGGCGATGGCGCCGCTCGCCCCCAGGCTCGGCAGCTTGGAGGCCGGGTTGAACCAGATGTGCGCCAGTGACGCCCCGATGCCGCACAGCAAATAAAACACCAGGTAGCGCCCGTGGCCGAGGCGATCTTCGACGTTATCACCGAAGATCCACAGGTAAAGCATGTTACCAATCAGGTGCATCCAGCCGCCGTGCAGGAACATGGAGGTGAAAATCGGCGCCACGAGCTGCTCCGGGGTCACCTGGTGCACCACGCCGTGGGACGTCAAATACACGGAATGAAAATAGCGGAAGGGTATCACGGCGAACACGTTGATGAAGCCGTCCAGTTGCGGTCCCAGCATCACCTGGTAGAAGAATACCAGCACATTGGTTACGATCAGCGTGGTGTTCACGAAGGGGTGAGTGCGGGAAGGGATGTTATCGCGCAGCGGGATCATGGGTGGTGTTCGTCAGGAGGCCCCTCGCCCCAGCAGAACCCTGGGAAACGAGCGCAGCAGGATCTTCAGGTCGAGCAGCAGGCTCCAGTTGTCGATGTACTCCATGTCGAGGCGCATCCACGTTTCGAAATCGAGGTGGTCGCGGCCCTGCAGCACCCACAGGCAGGTGAGGCCGGGCTTCATGCGCAGGCGGCGGCGCTGCCAGCCCTGGTACTGCTCGACTTCGGACGGCACGGCCGGGCGGGGGCCGACGAAGGACATGTCGCCTCGCAGCACGTTCCACAACTGCGGCCACTCGTCGATTGAGAAGCGCCGCAAATAGCGGCCGAGCCGGGTGAGCCGGGGGTCGTTCGAGATTTTGAAGGCCGGGCCGTCCTTTTCGTTCAGCGGGGCCAGCTCGGCTCTCCGGACCTCGGCATCGTGGCACATCGAGCGCAGCTTGTAGAAGGTGAAGGAGCGGCCGTTCAGGCCGCAGCGGATCTGTTTGAAGATGGCCGGGCCGGGCGAGGTCAGCTTCACGAGCAGGGCGAGGAGACCCAGCGGCAGCGAAACGGCGGCCAAAGTGATCATCGCGAGAACGACGTCCAGGGCGCGCTTGAGGAACAGGCGGACTTCGTCGTGCGGCGTGGCCGAGAACGTCAGCAGGGGAAAGCTGCCGAGCTGATCGAGGTAGACTTCGCTGTTGACGTGAGGGAAGAAGTTCACCACCACGCGCGTGCGCACGCCTTCCTCATCGCAGAGCAGGAAAATGTTTTCGAGTTCCGGCAGCTTCTCGCGGTCCACGGCGAAGATGATTTCATCGACCACCTGCTGGCGGAGGATGTCGTGCAGCCGGTCGAGCGGATAGATCGGGTAAGTTTGCCGGAGCACGATCTGCTTTTCCTCGCTCGGCTCGCCGGCGTTCAGGAAGGCCAGCAACTGAACGCCGTATTGCTCGGCTTGCTCGATCGCCTGCCCGACCTGGCGGGCCGTAGGGCTGGCGCCGACGATGAGGAAGTGGGAGATCGCTCCGAATTGGCGGCGCAAATAGCCGCGCAAGGAGCGGGCGCTGCTGCGATAAGCGATCAAGGCCACCAGGTTGAAGACCATGAACAGGGCGATGAAAGCACGGCTGAGGTCGAGCTTCATCAGGTACAGGAACCCGATCAGCAGCAGGGCGCCGGCGGCCACCTGCTTGAAGGAGTCGGTGAGAGCGGTCAGCGGCTCGCCCGTTTCGAGCCGCTCGTAGACGCGCAAGAGGAATCCCATGCCGACCCAGGCCAGGATGGCTGCGACCAGCACCAGCGCTTTGACCGGGACAATCATGAAGAAGACGTGCTCCAGGGGCAGGTAGACGCGCACCTGGTAGGCCGCCTCGAAGGTCAGGAGGATGAGAATGACGTCGGCCAGGGCAAAGAGGAAGATGACTTTCTTCTTGTGTCGGCCAAACAAAGCTGTTCACCCCGGGAATTGCCATAACAGGATAGCAGGAGTCGGCACCAGGAGCCACGAGGGTGCGAGGGGGAGGCGGGGGGGACCGGACGGGGACACGGAGACGCGAAACCCCGGCGGCGCTGCACCGTCCGGCAGCCATGACGCGCTCGACGTGCCTGACCCTGGTCGCTGCTCCCGCCTGAACCGGGCTTCTTGAGGTTGGCGACGCGCCCTCGCCGGAAGCAGACGAAGAAGTTTCGGGACACGGCGGCTGGGCCACCTCCGCGCCACCGGCGCCGGCGGGCGCAGCGCACCCCCGTGATAGACTCGACGCGTGTTGGCCGTACTGTTCTGGTTTTTCTCCGGCGTGGCGTCGCTGCTGGGGTTGGCGTCATTACGCGCCGGCCGGAGACATTGGCGCGCGGTGCTTGACGGGATGAGGCCCGGGCCGGAGGGATGGACGCCGCCGGCCACGCTGATTGTTCCGGTGAAGGGGCGCGAGGAAGGGCTGGTGGAGAACCTGCGGTCACTGGCGGAGCAGGAGTATCCGGATTTTGAGATGCTGGTCACGGTGCGAGCGGGCGATGACCCGGCGGTTGGTGACGTTGCCCCGCTGCTGGGAGCCCCGCCGGCCGGGCGCCAGATCCGGCTGGTTGTGGCCGGGGCGGGCCCGCCGAATACCGGCGAGAAGATCGGCAATCTCCTGGCCGCCGTGGCGCAGGCGCGGCCGTCGAGCCAGGTCCTGGCGTTTGCCGATTCCGATGGACACGTCGGCCCGGACTGGCTTCGCGCGCTGGTCGGACCGCTGGCCGATCCGGGCGTGGGCGCCGTCACTGGATATCGCTGGTACTTTCCCGAGCGGGGCGGCTTCTGGCCCCTGCTGCGCAGCGTTTGGAACTCCACGATCGCCGGCAGTTTCGGGTCGGGCGCCGCGCCGTTTGCCTGGGGCGGGGCGATGGCGTTGCGCCGGGAGACTCTCCACGCCGCGCGCGTGGCCGAGTTTTGGACCGGAGCGGTGAGCGACGACTATCGGCTGACCGAAGCCGTGCGCGGGGCCGGGCTCCCCGTGGTCTATACGCCGCGAGCCATGGTCGCGAGCCCCGGGGAATGCTCGGCCTCCGAGTTCCTGCCTTGGGCGATCCGGCAGATGACCATCACTCGTGTCTATCGCCCGGGGATCTGGTGGCCGGGCCTCGCGGCGCACGTAGTCTACTGCGGGGCCATGGCGGCCGGAGTGCTGATGCTGGCCGGCGGGTCCTGGTGGGCCGCGCCGATGCTGCTGCTGGCGGTCGCGCCGGGCATGGGGCGGGGCGCGTGGCGCCGGCGGGCGGCTGCGGCGATGTTCCCCGAGCGCGCCGCCTGGTTCGGGCGCTACGGCTGGGCTTATATCTGGCTGATACCTCTGGTCACCTGGGTCTGGCTTTTGGTGTTTCTCGCCTCTCTGTTTCGCCGGCGGATCGAGTGGCGCGGCGTGACCTATGAATTACTGAGTTCTTCTGAGACTCGTCTGCTGGAATGATACCGGTGGAATGACATGATCTTCAGCGATCTGGACCTGGCCCGCCGCGTGGAATCCGTGGATGCTCATGCCGGACCGGAGTACGCCCGGGCGCTGGCGGCGCTGCGGCCGGAGTCGGGCGCGACGGCGATTCGCGTGGCGGGCGGCGCGGCCGTCTACGCCGGCGTGGGATCGCCGGTGACGCAGGCGATGGGCTTGGGTCTCGACGGGCCCGTCGCCGAAGGGCAGCTCGACGAGCTCGAGGAGTTCTTCCGCAGCCGTGGCGCCCGCACGGAGATCGAAGTTTGCCCCCTGGCGGATGCATCCCTATTGGAGCTGCTCGGCCGCCGGGGGTACCGGGTCCTGGAGTGGAGCAACGTGCTGGTCCGGTCCCTCGATGCCGCAGGGGTGGGATCGCCTCCAGCGTCCGCCGTTCAGGTTCGCCGGGCGGGGCCGGAAGATGCCGGCGTTTGGACCGGCATCATGACCCGCTGCTTTCTCGAGCAGGAGGAAATCACACAACAGGCCAGGGACCTCATCGAGCCGTCCCTTCACGTTCCCTCGTTCGAGGGCCTGCTGGGATCGCTCGACGGCGTCGTCGCCGGCTGCGCGGGGATGGTCCTGCACCAGGGCGCAACCCTGCTGGCCGGCGCCGCCACGCTGCCGGCCTGGCGCAATCGAGGAGTGCAGGCGGCGCTCTCGCAGGCGCGCCTCCACCTCGCCGTTTCGGCCGGTTGCGATCTGGCCGTGACCATGACGCGCCCCGGCTCCACCTCGCAGCGCAATGCCGAGCGCCAGGGCTTCCGGATCATCTACACGCGCGCCAAGATGGCGAGGGATTAGGAAGCGCAACCTAACCGATTCCATCTTTCAGATGAGCGTCCCTGTGTGGTGAGCCAGGCTTAGAAGCTCAGGTCGGCGACGCGGCGCCGGACCACCTGTTCGATCAGAGTGGCCATCCCGGCGCTCTTGGCCAGAAGCTTGCCGGCCCCCTCCTGCCCCAGCATGCGAGTCAGGGTAGGTCCGCCGTCCAGATCGGCGAACTTGTTGAAATAGACTGTCTGCGTTCGCTCTAGAGCGTTGGTCCCCAGGGACCT
This sequence comes from Terriglobia bacterium, assembly GCA_041477005.1. GTDB lineage: Bacteria > Acidobacteriota > Terriglobia > Bryobacterales > JACQDG01 > JBGOUJ01. The sequence continues at coordinate 9,685 of JBGOUJ010000196.1, forward strand.
CCGGCTCACAACGTAGCCGGCGATCTTTCCCTCGGCCTTGGCCTTTTTGTAAACCGGCAGAAGGTCGGTTTTGATATAGTTCTCGAAGTCCTCCACTTTGCCCGGCGCGACTCGAACCCGCGTCGTCACGCTTACCAGCGGCGGCGCGGCGGGGTCCGGGGGAATACTGAGCTCGCTGACCCGGTTAATGATGTAGGTGCGCTGGCCGTTGACGCATTTGCGGAGCTTCGCCGTTAATCGCGCGGCAGCCTCCGGGCCCAGCGCGCGGGCATACGGGCTTCCGCCGTCAAGCAAAGCAAAGCTTTCGAGTGGCGAGATACTCACGTATTCATAGGTGTTCCCGAATGACGTCGCCAGCACGGTGCGCGAGGAAATCCCGGCCTTCTTGAGCGCGGGATTGACCTCGCTCTTCTGCAGGTCGAGCCACTCATTGAGCATGTCGGGCTTCACCTGGGTCGCGATCGCCACCAACCGCGTGGCAGGCGGCGGGGTAGACTGTGCCAGGCACAAGGTTGCGGAGGCGAGCGCCAGCACAACGACACCAGCGCGTAAGAGTAACGACCTTCGTGATCCCCGTGGAGCTTTCATGGGATGCTCCTCCTTGAGATGAATTGAGGTGGGGCTACTGTACCACGCCCCAGATCCCCTCGCAAGGCGCAGCGTCACAAATGAACGGGTGGGTGTGGGCCGCGCCTGGCGTTCGCTCGCAGCAGGTCTTGACGAATCCCGTCTGGATCCAGGTAAACTCGTCGGTGGTCAAGGTATGCGCTGCGCTTCTACCTCAAACTGTGTCCAAGCCAGCGTAGCAAGCCGTCGAAGACCAAGTCGAACTGCTCGGATTTCAGCGTCCCCAGCCTCCGGATCGCTCTCGCGGTTGGATACGTCGCTACGTTTTGGACCAAGAACGCACCAGGCTTCAAGAACGGGACATTCACCGGAATCTCGAACCGGGAGCCTCGAAGACTGGTCGTGTGGGGGACGATGGTCACCAAGGCGCGGTCGATATCCCCGTAGCGGACGCTAACCACCAAGGCGGGCCGGACCTTCCCGGCCATGCCGAGATCGAACAGCCAGACCTCACCGCGAGCCGGCGTCACTCTGTCTCTTCCGCATGCAACGGGGCAAAGAGCTGATCGGCAGCTTGGGCGGTTTCCTCATCGTCCAGTGGTCCCGAATCCAATGGAATGGCCCTTCGTAGGAACTCCACCGTGAAGAGCCGCTTTTCGTCCTCCGGCAGCGCTTCGAAGGCTTCCAGAAGTTGCGCGGTCTGCTTGCTCATACATCCAAGCTAACCCCTTTGCGGGTCGTTGGGCAACCGGGCAAAGTTCAAGTACCTGCCGGACGACGATTTCACGAACATGGTGCTGGAGTTCGACCTGGAAGTCACCAACATCCAGCCTATCAACGACCCGCGCTTCGAGTGGATTCCCTGGCGAAGCTGCGCAGCTTCACTGCGCTTTCACAGAGACAGGTCGGGAGAACGATGAAGCAGGGTGAATCATGTTCGTCCGCGTCTCCGTCCTGGCAGATCTCGGCCCGGTCCCCCCGGAGGGCCAGGATCGAATCAGGTCCGATCTCCCCGCCTGCCTTACGTCCGCAGGCTCCGGCAACGCTGGTCACAAGCCACCACAACCCTCACCCTTCCTTCCCGAACTTCGCCACGAGCGACCGCGTCAGGTTCTGCGAGTGGTGGGTGGCGGTCTCAATCGCCGAGATCAGCATCGACCGCAGGCCGTGCTTTTCGAGCTCATGAATCGCGGAAATGGTCACGCCGCCGGGCGTGATCACCTGGTCCTTCAAGATGGCCGGATGCAGCCCGGTCTCGCGGACCAGCTTGGCCGCCCCGAGCACGGTCTGCTCGGCCAGCCGCGTCGAAATTTCCCGCGACAGCCCCATCTTCA
>JBGOUJ010000197.1:0-11570 GCA_041477005.1 Terriglobia bacterium
AACGATAGCGCCGTGTGGACCGCGTTTCCGAACGGGTCGAAAATGCAGGCCACGTCGCGGTCGATCGACTCGTGGTGGTGCCAGACGTTGGTCATGGGCAGAGCGATGTATTCGGCAAAGGCGCCGGGACGATTCACGCCCACGCCGCTGGTATGGGCGCACAGATGGCGACGCCCGGCCAGGCAGTTGCGGCACCGCCCGCAGACCACGTGGCCCTCGCCGCTCACCAGGTGTCCGGGGAAGAAATCCGAGACATTGGCCCCAACTTCCACGATTTCTCCCACGAACTCGTGGCCGACCACCATCGGGACGGGAATGGTCTTGCTGGCCCAGCCGTCCCACTGGTAGATGTGCAGGTCGGTCCCGCAGATGGCCGCCCGGTCGACCCGAATCAGCACGTCATTGATGCCGATCTCCGGCACGGGGACGTCGCACAGCCACAACCCCTTCGCGGCTTGACTTTTGACGAGCGCTTTCATTTTGTGCGGCATCGCCATCCTGAGCTCCAGTATACGGCGGATCGGCTTCCGAGCCGCGAGGGAGCGGTTCTCCCAGTGGCAGTTGAGCCTCGAGAAAAAGCGCTCCCTCTGGGGCGCGGCGCTGGGCCGCGTGCAGCTTAACTTAGCTAACAAAACTTAGTTACCATCTTCGTGTGCAAGTCAACATCCACAACGCCAAGACCAATCTCTCCCGGCTCATCGAGCGCGCCCAGTCCGGTGAAGACATCATCATTGCCAGGTCCGGCAAGCCGGTCGTCAAGCTGGTACCCATACGGAAAGGCCGCAAGCGTGTATTCGGAAGCGCGGCCGGCCAGATTAAGTTTCGCAAGGGTTGGGATGCTCCGATGACCGAGCGGGAACTCCAGGAGTTTCTCCAACGGTGAGAGCGCTGCTGGATACGAACGTCTTTCTCTGGTGTATCGCCGGAAAGAAGTCGCGTCTGTCGGCTCGGGCGGCTCGGGCCGTCGAAGACGAGAACACCGAATTGCTGCTCAGCGCCGTGAGTCTGTGGGAAATCGCGATCAAGGCGCGGGCCGGCAAGTTGGAGCTGCCGCAGGAGCGGCAGTTCTTCCAGGAGCATATGGCGCTGCTCGGAATCCAGGCTGTGTTGCCGATGGAAGCGAGCCACGTGTTGGAGTTGTTCCGCCTGCCCGATTACCATCGGGATCCGTTTGACCGGGTGCTGGTCGCCCAATGCATGGCCGAAAAACTCCCGCTGATCGCCTCGGACGCCGCCCTAGGCCGGTATCCGATCGAGATCCTTTGGTGAGGCGCCGCGCGGCAAGTGAGAGCAGCGCGCTGAAGTCGATTCTTTTATGGTTTCTAAGTTGGACTCTGGCAGCTCGCTTGCGGCCCTATATAGGCTCGAGCCGACCGAAAGATTTCGCGCAAAGGCGCAAAGAACGCAAAGGAAGACAAAGAGTTTTTCTTGGCGTACGTAGCGCCTTTGCGTGAGATCGGCATTTTTCCTAAACGTTCCAAGGACCCGGTTCTCCAAGTGGCGGTTGCGCCTCTGCAGGCTCCGATTCCTGGCGTAGGGTCTACGCTCGGCCAAGTGTGCAGGGTTGAGGCTTTGCCGTGAGGTCACTTTTGTGTCGTGCACCTTACGCCTGTTCCCTTCCCGAACTTCGGAGTAGAATCTGTACGAGGACTGTCATGAAAAACTCGGAACGATCCAGCCGGCGGCGGATCCTGAGACTCGGGGCTGCTTTGGGCGGTGGACTGCTCGCAGGCAAGGACGCGGCCCGCGCCGCGGAAAATGGCCCCGGGCAGTTGGGAAGGCCACTGGGGCCCTATGGGGAGCGATCGCCGTTTGGAAAGGCGGTCCGTTGGACGCGGGTGAGCAAGACGCCGGAGACGGGGTCCAGCTTCACGCCGCTCCAGGATTCCTACGGCATTCTGACGCCCTCGGCGTTGCACTACGAGCGGCACCACGCGGGGATTCCGGCGATCGATCCGGGGCGCCACCGGCTCATTATTCACGGGCTGGTGCAGCGCCCGCTGATCCTGACGGTAGAGGAGATCCAGCGGCTGCCGTCGGTGTCGCGGATTCACTTTGTCGAATGCGGTGGAAACAGCGGCGGCGAATGGGGGCCGAAGACCGGGCCCGACGCGCAGCGAAGCTGCGGCCTGGTCAGTTGCAGCGAATGGACCGGCGTCCCGCTGTCGCTGCTGCTCTCCGAGGTCGGGGTGCGGCCGGGGGCGGACTGGATCATTGCCGAGGGAGCGGACGCCTGCCGGATGCAGCGCAGCATCCCGATGGCGAAGGCGCTGGACGATATCCTGCTCACTTATGGACAGAACGGCGAAGCGCTTCGTCCCGAGCAGGGGTATCCGCTGCGGCTGATTCTCCCGGGGTGGGAGGGCAACACGCACGTGAAGTGGCTCCAGAGGCTCTATGTCACCGATCAGCCGCACATGACCCGGGACGAAACCTCGAAGTACAGCGACCTGATGCCGGACGGGAAAGCGCGGTTGTTCACGTATGCGATGGAAGCAAAATCGGTGGTGACGTTTCCCTCCGGCGGGCAGAAATTGCCCGGTCCGGGCCTTTATGAACTGACCGGGCTGGCGTGGTCAGGACGAGGCCGGATCGAGCGCGTCGAGATTACGACCGACGGAGGCCGGAGCTGGCAGGATGCCCGGCTGCAGGAGCCGCGCTTTCGGATCGCGTTTACGCGGTTCCGGCTGCCCTGGCGGTGGGACGGGCGGGAGGCGGCGATTGCGTCTCGATCGATTGACGAGACCGGCTACGTGCAGCCCACGCGGGAAGCTTTGATCGCGGTGCGCGGGACGAATTCCGGATATCACAACAACGGCATCAAGATGTGGAAGGTGCGGGCGGATGGGAGTGTTACCAATGCCGACGCTTAGCGCCGTTCCAACTTTTCGCGGCCCTGTGGCGGGCCCGGGTGCGCCGCCACGGGCGAATCCCGGCGGTAGGTTCGCCGCTTGCCCGGTCCTTTCGGCGCCTGCGCCGGCGTGTCCGCCGCGGCCGGCGCCCCTGCGCCGTTGGCGTCAGTCCGGCAGGAACGGCAGCAGCAGCGTTCTCGCCATTGCCCTGCTGGGCGCCGCGACTCTGATGGCGCAATCGCCGAAGTACGGCGTGGGACGCGCGCCGACGGCGGAGGAGATCCGGACCCTGGGCCTCACCGTCGCGCCGGATGGGACCGGGCTGCCCGACGGCTCCGGGACGGCAGTGGAGGGACGAGAGGTCTTCGCCTCGCGGTGCGCCAAATGCCACGGGGCGAAGGGCGAGGGCGGTGAGGGAGGCGTCGGGCCGGCACTGGTGGGCGGCCAGGGCACGCTCAATACGCCGAAGCCTCGCAAGACCGTCGGCAGCTTTTGGCCCTATGCGACCACCGTTTGGGATTACATCAACCGAGCCATGCCTTTCAACCAGCCCGGTCTGTTGAGCCACTCGGAGGTCTATGCTGTGGTGTCGTACATTCTCTACCTCAACGGCATTGTCGGGGAGAGCCAGGTCTTGAACGCCAAGACCCTGCCCAAGGTGAGAATGCCGAACCGCGACGGGTTCGTGGGTGATCCCCGGCCAGATGTGGGGAGGAAAGGGAGGAATTGAGGAATTGAGAAATGGAGGAATTGAGAAAGGAAAACGCGGGCCGCTTGGCGCGGCTTGGCACACGCCTCCTCAATTCCTCAATTCTGCTACCGCCGCTTGGCCGGCGTAGCGCGTTTCGACGTATTGGTTGAGGATCTGGATGAACTCGGGCACGATGCGCGCGCCTTTGAGGGTCACCACCAGGCGGCCGTCGACGTAGACGGGGGCTTTCGGCTCCTCGAAAGTCCCGGGCAGCGAGATGCCGATGTCGGCGTGCTTGGATTCGCCGGGGCCGTTCACTACGCAGCCCATTACCGCTACCTTGAGCTCCTCGATTCCTGGATAGCGCTCGCGCCAGACGGGCACTTGCTCGCGCAGGTAGGTCTGGATCTGGTCGGCCATCTCCTGAAAGAAAGTGCTGGTGGTGCGGCCGCAGCCGGGGCAGGCGGTGACCTGCGGGGTGAAGCTGCGGATCTCGAGTGATTGCAGGATCTGCTGCGAGATGCGCACCTCCTCGGTGCGGTCGCCATCGGGTAGGGGGGTGAGGGAAGTGCGGATCGTGTCGCCGATGCCTTCCTGCAGCAGGATGGCGAGCGCGGCGGTGGTGGCGACGACGCCCTTGGCGCCCATGCCGGCCTCGGTCAGGCCCAGGTGCAGCGCGTAGTCGCAGCGGGCGGCCAGCTCGCGGTAAACGCGCACCAGGTCGGGGACGCGCGAGACCTTGGCGCTCAGGATTATGTGGTCGTGGGGCAGGCCGTACTCTTCGGCGGCGCGGGCGGAGTTCAGGGCGCTCCGGACGATCGCCTCGATGGTGACCTCCGCGGCGTCGCGCGGCTCGGCCAGGCGCGAGTTCTCGTCCATCAGCCGCGTCAGCAGCACCTGATCGAGCGAGCCCCAGTTCACGCCGATCCGCACCGGCTTGCCGTACTCGATCGCCACCTCGATCATGGTGCGGAAATTGTTGTCGTGCTTCTGGCCGATGTTGACGTTGCCCGGGTTGATGCGGTATTTGGCCAGCCGGCGGGCGCACTCCGGATATTTCTTCAACAGGATGTGGCCGTTATAGTGGAAGTCGCCGATGATGGGGACGCGGACGCCGAACTTGTCGAGCGTGTCGGCAATGCGGGGCAAGGCCTCGGCCGCTTTGTCGTGGTTCACCGTGACGCGAACCAGCTCGGAGCCGGCCGTCGCCAGGGCCATCACCTGGTTTACGGTGCCGGTGACGTCGGCGGTGTCGGTGTTGGTCATCGACTGCACCACGATCGGGTGCGCCCCGCCGACCTTCACGCCGCCCACGTCGACCACCGCCGATGGCCTGCGCTTCAAGATCCCTCCGGAAAACCTTGATTTTAGCATGGTGGGGCGGGTGGGTCGATTGGTGGGGCGCTGGTCGATTGGCGGCGTGGCTGTCGATTGGCGGGGCGGGTTGCCGATGCGCTAAGGTGGTGGCGGGTGCGCGACATCCCACTCCGCGCCGCGACCGTAAGGGAGCGGTTTTCCGAGCGGCGGCTGGGCCTTTCGAAGAACCGCTCCCTCGGAAGCTGTAAAGGAATGGATGGCCGCGAATGAACGGGAATAAACGCGAATGAAAACAACGGCCTTATTCGCGTGCATTCGCGTGCATTCGCGGCTGAAGTCGATTCCTTTACAGCTTCTCACGGTCGCCGCGCGGAATCCGGGACAGGCCGGCGCTCGGGCTTTGCCGCCGTGCGCCCAGTGGTGACTCGATGCACGCGAGCCGCGTCCGGTGGATCATCCTTAGCCTGCTGTTCTTGGCCACGACGGTCAACTACCTCGACCGGATCGTGTTCGCGGTGCTGATCCCCACAATCCGGGAAGACCTTCACCTCAGCGACCTCCAATACGGGTACATCAACGGCGCTTTCCAGCTTGCCTACACCGTCGGATTTCTTTTCATGGGAAAGTTCATCGATTGGGCGGGGACGAAAGCCGGCTACCTGCTCTCGATCGCCTGGTGGTCGGTGGCGGCCGGCTTGCACGCCTTAACCGGGTCGGGGCTGGCGCTGGGGGTGTGGCGCTTTCTGCTCGGGCTGGGCGAAGCGGGCAACTTCCCCTCGGCCATCAAGTCGGTGGCGGAATGGTTTCCCCGCAAGGACCGCGCCTTCGCCACTGGGATTTTCAACGCCGGAACCAATGTGGCCGCCACGGTCGGCCCGCCGGCGATCATCGCGATGGCCGGCGCTTACGGCTGGCGAGCGGCATTCTTGATCACCGCGGCGCTGGGGCTGCTCTGGGTTCCGGTGTGGTGGTATTACTACGATCGGCCAGAGCGGCATCGCGGAATCGACGCCGCCGAGCTGGCCTACATCCAGTCGGACCACGAGGAAGAGGCGCCGGCGGTAGGTTGGCTGGCCGCGCTGCGCCACAAAGAGACCTGGGGCTTCGCCCTGGGGAAGTTCCTGACCGATCCCGTTTGGTGGTTTTACCTGATCTGGCTGCCACCGTACTTCTACGACGCACGGCACTTCAACCTCAAAGAGATCGGCTGGGCCCTGCCGGCGATATACCTGGCGGCCGATTTCGGGAGTGTGGGCGGAGGCTGGATTTCGGGGTATTTCATGCGGCGCGGCTGGCCGGTCGGGCGCGCCCGCAAAGCGGCGATGCTGCTGGCCGCCGCCTGCATGCCGGTCGCCGTAACGGCGGTGTTCGTCAAGAGCCCGTTGCTGGCGATCGTTTTGGTCAGCCTGGCGACCTCGGCCCACCAGGGGTGGTCGGCCAACCTGTTCACCACCGCCTCCGACGTCTTTCCGGCCAATACCGTGGCCTCCGTGGTCGGCATCGGGGCCTCGGCGGGCGGCTTCGGCGGATTTCTATTCTCGGCCATCATCCCTGGTTTTGTGATAACCTATTTTGGGTATGCCCCTGTGTTTATCTTGATGGGGCTGCTGCACCCGTTGGCATTGCTTGGTGTGCATTTGCTGATGGGGAGAATCGAGCCGGTGCAGCCGGCACAGAACTCTTAACGCTCAACCACAAGGAGACGATATGAAAATAGCGGGGAAAATTCTTGCCATTCTGCTGCTCGGCGCTGCCGCGGTGAGCGCTCAGCCTGTGGTCGGCGCGGATGGGATCGTCAGCAACGCCAGTTACTTCTCCTCGGCGCTGCCTAGCGGGGCCATCGCGCAGGGTTCCATCTTCGCGGTGTTCGGAACCGGACTCGGCCCAAGCGCGTTGGCGCAGGCTTCTTCCTTCCCCCTTCCGACCCTACTGGGCGGGACGTCCATCAAGGTCACGGTGGGCGGGACCACGGTGAATGCCATTATTCTTTACACGGTGGCCACCCAAGTGGGCGCTATTCTGCCGTCCAACACGCCGGTGGGAAGCGGGACCCTGACGGTGACCAACGGCAGCCAGACCAGCGCCGGCGCGCCGATCAAGGTTGCCGCCGGCAGTTTCGGAATCTTCACCAGTAACCAGCAGGGGAGCGGCCCGGCAGCCGCTCAGGACGCTGTCACCTTTGAGGTAAAGACCCTGACCAACGCCTTCACGCCGGGCGAAAACGCGATTATCTACGGAACGGGATTGGGCCCGATCACCGGCAGCGACGCCTCCGCTCCGCCGCCGGGCGCGCTGAATGTCGGCGCCCAGCTTTTCGTCGGCGGCCAACTGGTCCCCACGCAATACACCGGTCGGGTTTCCTGCTGCGCCGGCCTGGACCAGATCAATTTCGTCGTGCCTTCGGGGGTGGCCGGGTGCAACGTGCCGGTCTACCTGAAAGTCGGGGGCGTGGTCAGCAACTTCGCTACGATTGCGGTCAGCTCCACCGGGAAAATCTGTTCGGATGCCACCGGGTTTTCGTCGGACGATCTGACGAAGATTCTGTCCGGCTCCGGGACGTTCAGCACCGGCAGTGTAGTCATGAGCCGGAGCAGCACAAAATTCACCCTGCCGGCGCCCATAGGAACGATCACGAGCACTACCGACAGCGGTTCCGCGGGCTTTTTCCGCGTGAACTATGGCAACTTGATTACTTCGGGCGGGATCTCCGGTTATGGGGTCTTCGGCAGTTGCATCGTGTCCGTCTATAAGGGCCAGACCGTTCCAAACCCCTTGGGCACGGTTACGCCGCTGGACGCAGGCACGGCCTTGACCCTCACCGGCCCGAAGGGAACCAAGCAGCTCACCAAGCAGGCGCTGGTTCCCGGTTTCTACGGCGCCCAACTCGGCGGGGGAACGCAAATCCCCGGCGGTCCGGCTCCAGCTCCCCTATTTCTCGATCCAGGCTCTTACACGGCCAGCGGTCCGGGAGGGGCTGACGTCGGAGCCTTCTCAAAGACAATCACTGTGCCCACTCTGCTGACCTGGACGAACCAGGACAGCATCGATAACGTGCCGCGGAGTCAAGGTCTGAACATTACCTGGAGCGGCGCGGACCCGTCGTCGTTCGTGGTCATGACCGGTAGTTCGAGCCTCAGCAATCCCACTTTGTCGGTCTCGTTCATCTGCACCCAGCGTGCCAACGTCGGACAGTTCACCGTCCCGGCGGAGGTGTTGAGCCTGCTGCCGCCGAGCCAGACCGGCTCGGACACTCCCACGGGATTCCTGGGCGTGTCCAACGTCCCCTTGTACAATCAGAGCGAGTTCACTGCAACGGGCCTCGACGCCGGCTATTTCACCTACTATGTCGGCTTCAGCAAAGCGGTGACCTACCAGTAGATTTTCCAAAGGACAGCAGACCATTGAGAGCGCCGCGTGAATTGGCGGCGCTCTCTGCAGCCCCCTGCGATTGGCTGGGCCAGGTGGCCCATGTGCAGGCAGGCTGTTGCTTCGTTCCTCCGTGCCCTTGTGTGGTTGGGCAGCTACGTTTTCCGAAGGGTCACTTGATTTCCGGGTCGGTCGCTGAAGCGGGCTCGTTGCCCAGGTGCTCGCGGATGACGGTGGACTGGTCGGTGAAGAAGGAGCGCGTGCCGGTGGTGTTGTAAACCGTCGGGTTGGCGTTGACACCGTAGCCTTGGGGCGAACCGACCATAGCGAAGTTGTAGCCGGACTTGGTGCCCAGAGCCAGGTCGCCGGTGATGAGATCGGAGGCCGAGGCCGTGGCCGGCGCGCCGGCGCCGCCGGGCGGGGGGCCAAGTTCCAAGAGGTTGATGGCGTAGCGGCCGTAGGTGGAATAGTACTGCGTTTGGGCGGTGTTGATGGTGTGAAGGGTCCGGATCCCCGCCATCTCGTAAGCGAACATCCGGGCTTTGGTGAGCTTCGGCATGGCGATCGCGGCAATGATCAGGATGATCGCGATCACGATCAGCAGCTCGATGAGCGAAAAGCCGCGGGATAGAAAGCGCCGCCGAGACATAGGACTCCTCACGCCCGACATTATACAAGGAGTGACGGTGCGGGGGGCCGGAGCGTGGAGGCGAATGTTGGGAACGTAGAAGAGAACGCCGTAAAGGCCGATCGCGGCGAGCAGCAGCGCAAGCGCTCCAAAGAAGCTCGACAGCGCCGCGACCAGGCGCTCCCGCACCAGGTACATGCTCCAGTTGATAGCGGCGACCTTGGGAGCAGTTTCTTCCGCCTCTGCACACGGACGGGCTAGCAGCGGGAACGGCACAACCTATTCCGATTCAGCGTCAGACTTTGAGCGGCGCACCGCGCGCGCAACCGTTCTGACGCACCGGAAGGCCGACCAACCGAAGCCGAGGGTTGCTATCGGAAACGCGACCATGCCAATGTACATTCCAAATTGCCGATGTTGGGCGACAGCCGGCACCGCGAGTTTTATGTAAAGAAGCCGCAGCGTGTAAAAAGCAAAGAAACCGCACGCCGCCGCAAGCATCAATCCAAGCAGACTGAAGATGCTGATTCCGGCCCAACGTTTTACCTTCATGAGATCCAGCTTCCGGCGTCCGTGTCAGTGACTGGTGGGTGGGCGCTCCGCTGTTCAATTTCGCCCCGCGTCGCCGTGGCTCGTCGAAACGACGCCATGATCGACCAGGATGGAATCATTCGGAGCGAGGTGTCCGTAGGGTTGCCCATTCACGGACAGCTCGTCGCCGCGAATCAGCACGTCGGCATCGCGGCACGGCGTAAAGCGGTACGCCGGTTGGCCTGCGGGGGCGCCGTCAGCCCTTTCCGGCGGGGCGACGCCGGTTCGGTAACAGTCCGTCACGACAACGGTGTGAGCGCCCACTGTCGCTTCGACCCGGCCCAGCAACAGGTTGTTGGAGCGGCTGCAGGACCAGAACAGAACGGGGGCCGCACAGAGGCCTGCGAGGCGAAGTATTCCGATCCTCTTCATTGGCTGTCCCTTTCTTCCCGTGGCCATATTTCCAGGCGTCCCAAGGCCACTACCTTTACAATGGTACGATACTTTGTAAGGTAAAGTCAAGGAGATCTGGGAGGTTTTCGCGCCACAAATCCCTGTGACCATAAAGATGCTATTCTATATTTATGCGAACGACGATTGACATTCCCGACCCGGTCTACCGGCAACTCAAGGCTACCGCCGCGCTGCGCGGTTGCAGCGTCAGGGAGATCATTCTGAGGGTCGTCGAGAGGGAGCTGGCGGCCGCCGCTCCGAAGAAAGGGCGGATCAAGCTGCCGCTGATCGAGTCGGACCGGCCCGGCTCCCTGCACCTGACAAACGCGGACATCAATGAAATTCTTTTTCCCTGACGTAAACGTTTGGATCGCTCTGACCTACCGAGCTCACGTGCACCATCGCGTTGCCAGCGAGTGGTTTGACGGGATCGGCTCGGACCAGGTGTTCTTTTGCCGGTTCACGCAATTGGGGTTTCTGCGCCTGCTGACTAACTCCCACGTTATGGGAAATCAAGTGAGGTCGCAAAAGGAGGCATGGCGCGTCTATGACCGCTGGTTCTCGGACGCCCGCATCGCCTTCCATCCGGAGCCCTCGAATTTGGATCCGTTCTTCCGCCGGTTCACCCAAAGCTCCCAACCGGCGACCAGCGCCTGGCCGGACGCCTATCTGGCGGCTGTGGCGAGAGCCCGAGGATTGACCGTGGTCACGATGGATGCCGGGTTTCGCAGGATGGACGATCTGGATGTCGTGGTCCTAGCTAGGGTTATAAAGGACCGCTCCAGGATCTAGCTCCAGGGTTTAATCAGGTCGTCGAGTTGCTTCAGGCGGGCGAGCAATTCGGGGAGACGGTCCAGGCGGAGAGCGTTCGAGCCATCCGAGAGGGCGCGCTCGGGCTGCTCGTGGACCTCGAGGAAAATGGCGTCCACACCGGCCGCGACACCCGCCCGTGATAGGGGCTCGATGAACTGGGGCTGGCCGCCGCTCGCGGCCCCGGCGCCGCCGGGGAGTTGGACGCCGTGGGTCACGTCCAGCACGACCGGAAAGCCGAATTCCCGCAGGATCACCAGCGAGCGCATGTCCACGATCAGGTTGTTGTAACCGAAGCTGGAGCCGCGCTCGGTCAGCAGGATGCGAGTGTTGCCGGTCGACGTGACCTTTTCTACGGCGTGGCGCAGGTCCCAGGGGGCCAGGAATTGGCCTTTCTTGATGTTCACGGCGCGGCCGCTGCGGCCGGCTTCGAGGAGCAGGTCGGTCTGCCGCGAGAGGAAGGCCGGAATCTGCAGCACGTCCGCGACCTCGGCCGCGGGGCCGACCTGGGACGGGTCGTGAACGTCGGTCAAGACGGGAAGGCCGGTGGCCCGCTTGATCCCGGCGAGGATGCGCAGCCCCTCTTGCAAGCCGGGACCGCGGTAGGACCCCAAACTTGTGCGGTTGGCTTTGTCGTAGGAAGCTTTGAAGATGAGGGGAACGCCTTGGCGGCGGCAGATGTCGGCCAGGCGCGAGGCCAGGGCCAGGGCGTGTTCTTCGCTCTCGATCACGCAGGGCCCGGCGATCAGGCCCAGCGGCGCGCCGCCGCCGATGTTCACGCTCTCGATTTGAACCACGTCGATTTGAACTACCTCGATTTGAACCACCTCGATTTGAACCAGGTCTTGGTGTCTTGGGCTGGGCGTCCCGGGCCGGCGGTGTCTTGGGTTGGGTGTCCTGGGCCGGCGGTTAGCGTTAGCCG
>JBGOUJ010000198.1:0-11551 GCA_041477005.1 Terriglobia bacterium
ATCTTCGAGGAATTCAAGGGCACCGGCAACATGGAAATCCACCTGGACCGGAAGCTGGTCGACAAGCGCGTCTTCCCGGCGATCGACGTGAACAAGAGCGGAACGCGCAAGGAAGAGCTGCTGTTGTCGAAGGAAGAGCTGAACCGGGTCTGGGTGCTGCGCAAAGTGTTGAGCCCGCTCTCCAGCGTCGAGACCATGGAACTGCTCCTCGACAAAATCGGCAAGACCCGCAACAACGCCGAGTTCCTGGCGGCGATGTCGGGGTAGCAACCAACAAATCCCCAAATCAACAAATTTTCATGGCAGTATGGCGATGATCCGCACCGGCCCTCCTGTCCCACCCTTGATCTTCATCGGGAGCGCGACCAGGGTTGCGCCGGTGGCCGGCACTTTCTCCAGGTGGGCGACGTTTTCCAGGCCGTAGATTCCGGCCCCGTTCAGGACGCGGTGGGTCAGGAAGTCCTTTGACGGGCCGTGATCGATGCTGGCCGTGTCGATGCCCACGCCGGCGACCTTTCGCTTCGCCGCCAACAGCTCGGCCGCGGCCTTCGAGATCCCCGGAAAATGAAGGTTCGAGGCGTCGCCCGGCTTGTCGCTGCCGAGGTACCGGAGCTTGTCGGGCCAGAACTTTCCCCACGCGGTATGCACCAGCACGATCGATCCCGCCGGAATCGTCCGGTGCGCCTTCTCCCAGGCGGAAATGTCCTCCACCGTCAACTGGTAATCGCGATTCCTGGCGCACGCCGCGGCGACGTCGATCACCTCGGCCAAGCCGATCAGCTTCGAGAGCGGGATCTGATCGACCGTCGCCTGGCCCTCTCCGAAATGTATGGGGCTGTCGAGATGCGTGCCGCCGTGCTCGCTCGCCGCGAAGCTCGCCGACGTATACCAGTAGCCGCCGGGCGAAACGCCCCAGGCGTCCTTGGTTCCGCTGGAACGGCTTCGCCGTGGGCCAGAAGACGCCGCCCTCTTCGAGGTCATAGGTAAGGTCAACCACGCGCGAGGCGTCGATCGCCGGGCGGTGCGCATCGAGTGCGGCGGCTCCGGCCAATGACAGCGCCAGGGCCAGCAACCGTTGAAATCCCACCTGTAAGAGACAACTCTTCAAGTGCATTGTTGACACAGATCATCTCCCATTACCCCGTCGTCGAGAAGCTTGGTGGCGGCACGCGCTACTGAGCCGGGAATAATCGCCCTGCCTACCCGGCCGCCGCTTGTCCCATCTCCGGCGCTTTCCGGTCGCCCCCGAAAGCGGGAGCGACAGCCCAAACAACCGTCAGGACCAGCGCTCCGATCAGCAGCCACCCTTGTTGCCGCAGCGCCGGAGCCGGCTGGGACAAGAACTCCAGCGCCCGGCTCACCAGAGACCAGCTCCAGATCCCGAGGGCGTAAGCCAGGTAGTTGCCGCGAGCGAACTGAACTGCGAAAAGGTAGAAAGCGGCCGCCGCCACCAGATTGACCGCGTACTGGATGCCGAACTCTGCAAGCGTGTGGACCTGGCCGGGAACCATCGAGGCGATGCCCAGCAGCGCCAGCACCGCGACCAGCCACCGCCGGCGAAGTCCGGTCTCGACGACATAGACCGCCAGGACGAGCAGGGCCAGCCGGAACAGGGTTGCGGTCGCGGCGCTGGAGAGAGCGTTGAGAGCGGGCACGGCGTCAGCGAACTGGGTCGGCGCATCCGCCGGGAGGAAGGCGAGCCGGGGGAACCACTGCAGAAGAAGCTCGCGGAGGTGACCGAGCGAAAGCGCCAGCGCGACTCCCAACGCCGCCGCGAGCAGGGCGTCGCGTCCCAACAACCGGCGGCTCCCGGCGCGAAACGCCGCCAAGGCGTCCGGCCGCAAGGCCAGCACCAGGCCAGCGCCGCAGGCCGCAGCCAGAAAGGTTCCGATCAGGCCAATGATCAGGACCGCCGCCATGATCGTTTCAAACAGGTTCAAAGGAATGGCCGTATCGTAAGCGCGAAACACGGAAGGGAAGTCGGACACGGCGCTGAGACCTGCGAGCGCGGTCAAGGGAAGGGCTACAGCCAGGGCCGCTCGCCAGCGCACTTCGCGTTTTCGCGTCCGCTGAGCCAGGATCCACAAGCCCGCCACCACGGCGGCGATGAGGAACGCCCCGAGAAGGGCCAGCCGCGTGATCGTCACCGCGTTCCGCCGGGACCTCTCCCGCAGGAACGATTCCGGCAGTTTCCAGAGAGTTCGGAAGCCGACCACGCGATCGCCGGCCACCTGCACCTGCGCGCGATAGCGGGCTTCATCCACATTGCGCGGGTCCGCGGTGTTTGCTTCCCACGCCAGGCTGTAATCGCGCCGGGCCTTCTTCTTTTCCGAGGTGGTCTCTTTCAGTTGGAAGTCTCCGATGTGGAAGGCACGTTTGGTGAGGTAGTTCGCGGCGATCTCGCGGGCGGCGTCGGCCGAGAGGTCCGCACCCGGAGAATCCTCCGGCAACCGGTGCTCGAAGCCGATCACGTCGCCCGTTTCGGGGTGCAGCGCGACGCGGATCTCCTCTTTCTGGAGCGGCTTGAAATAGCGGACGTTCCAGCTATGCAGTGGTACGATGCGCCGGCAATAGTCCTTCACCAGCCCGGGCGGGCGGCGCTCCAGGAAGTATTTGCCCACCGATCGCGGTCCGTCGCCGCAGCACTTGGAGGGGCGTGTCAGCTCGGGCTCGACGTAAACCACGGAGCGAAAGGCTGCCGGGTCGGCGCCGTGCTCGCGGACGAAGGCGTCGGCGTTCAAGCGGGCCTTTGCCGCCGTGACGGCGAAATCGGGGTCGATGATTCCTTCGACCGGCGCCAGGAGGAATCCGATCAGGCCGGCCAGCAGCACCCCGGCCACCCCGATGCGGCGGGCGCTCCAGGGCTGGTAGGCGGTCTCGACCGGCGCCGCAACGGGCGCTTCCGGCCCGGACGGAGCAACCGACGTGCCCTCTCGTTCGTTGGTCAGCTCGCCCTCCGGCTCGAAGCCGTTGCCTCGCCGGTAGGCGATCCAGGCGGCCACCAGCGGCAGCGCCACGATACCCGCGCTCACCGCGCCGGAGAGGACAAAATACGAGTTGTGGGAGCGCAGCAACAGCAGCGCCGTGTAAAGGGCGTCTACTGAATAGTGCCAAACCAGGGTCGGCAGGATGCCCCACCGCAGCATCACCAATCCAAGCGCGACTCCGCCGATCCCCACCTCGACGCCGCGGATGTAGAACGGCTGGTTGGGATAGCCGGCGTGACCGAAGCCCCAGATGAAGCCGGCAAGCACCACGGCCATCCAGGTCGAGCGCAACAGGCGCTTTAGGAAGGGAATCGAGAACATCCGAAACAGGAACTCCTCGGAGACGGCCGGGAAGAACCCTCCCAGCAGGACGAAAAACCAGGGAAAGCGTGTGTTCAGCAGGTCGTCGTAAGGCACATCGGCCGGCGCCCAGGCGCCCAGGCGGGTGGCGGTCAAGTAGAAAACAATCTGGTAGGCGACGAAGACGCCGGTCAGCGTGACACCCAGGGCCGCACCCTTAAAGAAACTCTTGGTGCGCAGCCCGCGCCACCGAAAAAGATTTCCCAGCGAAAGCCTTGGGCCAAACGACTCGCGGTAGAGCGGCTCGGCCACGGCGGTCAGGGCCAGCAGCAGCGCGCCGCCGGCCAGGGCGCCGAGCAGGCTCTGCATCGTCCGGCTCGCCACAAAACTGGAATAGGAATCGGTAGTCGGGTAATCGAAGGCGACCAGCGGAAAATTGTTCCAGGAGGCGAGAAAGATCAGCGCCGCCCCGGCGCCGCCGAACGCGAACGCCCGCCGCCACCGCACGTCCCGGTTCCCGATGCGAGCGATCAGGGTCACCAGGGCGCCCAGGCACAGCAGCACCATCACGCCGGTATCGACGGCCTGAGCGGTCTCGTTGCGCGACCGCAGGCGCTCGTAGTCGCGCAGCCAGTTCTCGGGGATCTTCAGATACTCGCGGTAGCCGCCGATCTGATCGCCGGCCACGGTGACTTCGGCGCGATAGGTGGCATCGCGCACGCTGAGGTCGCGCTCTTTCCAGGTGAAGACGTGATCGGTGCGGGCGGGACGGGCGATGCTCTCGGACTCCACGAACTCGAGCCCGGCCGGATCGCGCTGCATCGCGCGCTCGAGGAAACCTTCCGCCAGCGCGCGCGCCTGATCCGAGGGGAGCGTGGCGCCGGGGGCCGTTTCCGGCAGCAGATGCTGGAAGCCGACCGTTTCGCCTTTGGTGGTGATCTCGACGCGGTATTCCTCTTTCTGAAGCGGCCGGTACCACCGGTAGGACCACCGCCATAACCGAACCCGCCGCCCCATGAGCTGGTTGGCATCCGCCAGCCCCAGTTCGCGCTCCAGGAACGTCTTGGTGTTGTTATCGAAGTTGAAGCGGGAGGCTTGCCGATAGCCTTCCACGCGCCGCCCCTGCGATGCGAGAAACTGCTCCGCCTTGACGCGGGCCTGGTCTCTGGTGACCACAAACTCGATCGAGGCCTCGGGAAAGGCCCGGTAGAAATATTTGGCCGAGAACCCCACCGTCACGGCGAGAATCAGCAAGCACGCGATCAGGAACCGGATATCGGAAGCGGTGAATCGCTCGCGCATGGGAGCCTTCTTTCAGGTGGAGACAAGCATACACCGGTTGGGCGATACTTGCAGACGCTCGACGAGGTTGAGAAGGGCTGTGCCGAACCGTTCGGCGGCTGCGGGGTTGTCGGCGAGGACGACCTCTAAATAAGGTCTCCCCGAGCGCCGTTCTGGAGCTAACCGATCCCTCATAAGGCCGTCTGATAGCAAAGAAGCCCCATGAACAGCCTGACCCTGGTCGATTCTTTCCTGCAGGACCTGAAGTACGGCATGCGGCAACTTCGGTTGCATCCCGGCTTCGCGGCCACTGCCATTCTGTCTCTGGCCCTTGGGATCGGCGCCAACACGGCAATTTTCACGTTGGTCGATCAGATCCTGCTACGGCTGCTGCCGGTCCACAATCCCCACGAACTGGTCCAGCTTCGGTTGGAGGGCGGACGCGTCGGCTCCCAGAGCGGCGATGGCTTGCACACCTTCTCCTATCCCCTGTACCTCGCGTTTCGCGATGGGAACACCGTTCTTGCTGGACTCACCGGACAGGTCGTGGAGCAGGTCAGTCTGGTTGGAGAAGACCGTAGTGAGATGATCCGGGCCGGGCTCGTGGCCGGAAACTTCTTCCAAGTTCTTGGCGTGCAGCCGCATCTCGGAAGTCTGCTGACGCCGGATGATGATCGGAACAAGAACAGCAATCCTGTCGCGGTTCTCCAATACGACTTCTGGCAAAACCGTTTCGGAGGCAATCGGGCCATCATCGGCTCCAGCATCCGCCTGAACGGCTCCCCGTTCACCGTGATCGGCATTGCCGCCCCCGGCTTCGAAGGCACCGATGTCGGGTTGCCCACCAACATCTGGGCGCCCATAACGATGAGACCCGCTCTCACGCCGCCGTGGGATGAGCTCCAAAACGAAAGGAACGCGTGGTTTTATCTCTTCGGCCGCCTCAAGCCCGGCGTCACCATAGAGCAGGCGCAGGCCGCGATCAAGGTGCTCTATCGCCAGCGCCAGGAAGAGGAACTCAAAGCTGACTTCTTTGCGAAGTTTCCCGAATTGAAGGCCCGTTTTTTGCGGGGGAGTCCCACCCTGATTCCCGCCGCGCGCGGCCAGTCGGCTCTTCGGTTCGGGTTCGAGCGTCCCCTGATTGTTCTGCAGTGGCTCGTGGGATTCGTGCTGCTCATCGCCTGCACCAATGTCGCGAACCTCCTGCTCGCCCGTGCCGCCGCGCGTCAGAGAGAAGTCGCCATCCGTGGAGCGCTCGGCGCCACCCGCGGCCAGCTCATCCGGCAACTGTTTGTCGAGAGTCTCATTCTCGCCATCGCCGGCGGAGTAGCAGGACTCTTCCTCAGCTCCTGGGTGGCCAAGGGTCTGGTGCGATTCCTGCCCTTCGATCCTGCAAATATGTCCCTCTCCACCACGCCGGATTTGCGGGTCCTGCTCTTTGCCAGCGGAATCACATTGCTCACTGCATTGCTCTTCGGACTTGTGCCGGCGCTTCAGGGCTCGCGCGTTTCACCCGGCGGAACCCTGAAGGAAGAAGCAGGCGCTATTGCCGGCGGTCATGGGCACGTGCGCCTGCGAAAGACCCTCGTCGGTTTGCAGGTCGGATTGTCGTGCCTGCTGCTGATCGGCGCGGGTCTGTTCGCACGGACAATACGGAACCTCCAGAACGTGAACCTCGGGTTCCACACGGAAAACGTCGTGATGTTCGGCGTCCGGCCCGCCACGATCTACCCGGAGACTCGCAAGCTCCAGGTGTTCCGTTCCGTGGTGGAGAGTCTGGCCACCATGCCGGGAGTCAAAGCGGTCGGCGCGAATTCGACCAGGCTCCTGATGGGAGGACGCTGGGACTCGAGCCTCACCATTCCCGGCGTCGAGCCGAAGGAAGGCAATCAGCCGTGGAGCTTCTTCAACGCCATCACGCCCGGTTACTTTGAGGCGCTGCGTATCCCCATCAGGGCAGGCCGGGATCTCACTTGGGCGGATTGGGGCGGCTCGCGCAAGCTCTGTCTGGTGAACGAAGCGCTGGTCAAGGAGTATCTCGCCGGCGCCAACCCGGTGGGCCGCATGATGGCGCAGGGAACCAGAGCGACCCCGGATACCGAGATCATCGGTGTCTTTGCCGATTCAAAATATCACGACGTGCGCGGCGAGATCCCCCGCCAGACCTTCGTAGCGATGGATTCGCGCATGCGCTTCATGGGGTCCATTAACGTCTATGCGCGTATCCAAGGCGACCCCCGCCAAGTCATGCCCCTGCTTCGCGATCGGATGCGCCGCCTCGATCCGAACCTGGTCGTCTCGGACATGCGCACCTTGGACGAACAGCTCAACATGCGTCTTGCCAACGAACGGTTGCTCTCGTTCCTGTCTGTTGGCTTTGCGCTCCTGGCCAGTCTCCTCGCCGTGGTCGGACTGCACGGTGTGCTGGCGTTTGTGGTCGCCCGGCGCCCGCGGGAAATTGGCATCCGCATGGCTCTGGGCGCCGAGGAAGGCAACGTAATCCGCCTGGTAATGAAGGAGATGCTCCTCGTCATCCTGCTGGGAATCTCCGCGGGCGTGGTCACCGGCATCTTCTGCGGCAGGTTTGTCGAGACCCAGCTCTTCGGTGTCAAAGCGGCTGACCCACCCGTCTACGCGATAAGCGTCGCGACCCTGCTGGCCGCTTCGCTCGCCGCAGCGTACATCCCCGCTCGGCGTGCATCCCGAATTGATCCGATGCACGCGTTACGCCACGAGTAGCTGGATGCATACGTCGCCTACGGACGCCGCTCACGGATGCCATTCCCCATTCAACACGCCACCACGCCCCCGTGGGTCATCGTCACACAGCGCCGATTCCAGCTAAAACAGGTAGCGCAGCGGTGAGGTGTTGGAGACGACGGTCATGAGCGGGCGCTTTGCCCCTAGCGCGGACGGTCAGCGAGCTTCGACAACGCCTGGGCTTCCCGCTGGAGCTCGGCCGGCTCGTAGTCGTACAGGTCGAGGCGCCGCGCCAAGAAGTCTTCCGTTTGGATGCGTGACAGGCCAAGCATCTGGCCTACCTGCAATTGCGTGAGCGCGCCGCGACGGTAAGCTTCCAGCGCCAGCGCTTCCAGTGCGGCACGGGAGAGTTCCTGGCCGGGAGCGGTGAGCTGGGCCGCGAGATCGTCGGGAATGTCGAGGGGGTCATCCACGTCAGAATACCACGGTTATATAAGGAGGCCCCAACCGTTCGGCGGCTGCGGGATTGTCGGCGCGGATGTAGTCGAGGATCACCTCTAAATGGACTCCTGCAGTATCACTAATTCTAAGCCAGCCCGGACTCCGTTTCGTAACGGTGAGGTTTTGTTCCCTGGCCAAGTCCAAAACGGTTGCACTTTCCGCTGGACTCGTGTGCGTGCCGGCTATTTCATTGGTAATAGGCTAGCTTCTTTACAGCGTGCTTCCGTTTACACGGATACACCCGTTGGGCGATACTTGGGAGTCCATGCCAAAACAGCCCCATGTGGCCGTCGTCGGAGCGGGCGCGTTCGGCGGTTGGACGGCGCTGCACTTGTTGCGCTCCGGCGCGCGGGTGACGCTGCTGGACGCCTGGGGACCGGGAAATTCCCGGGCCAGCTCCGGCGGCGAGACCCGCATCATTCGGGCGATTTACGGACCCGATGGCATTTATGTGCGGATGGTCGCCCGGTCGCTGGAGTTGTGGCGGGAGAACCAGAAGCGATGGAATTGCCGGCTCTACCGGCAGACGCGGGTCCTGTGGCTCGCCGGCCGCGACGATCGCTACGAGAAGGCTACGCTGCCCCTGCTGCGCGAGGCCGGCCTCGCCTTCGAGGAGATCCCGGCGGCGGAAGCGGCTAAGCTCTTCCCGCAGGTCAACTTCGAGGGCGTGAGCTGGGTGATCCTGGAGCACGACGCGGGTTACCTGACGGCCCGGCGGGCCTGCGAGGCGGTGCTCGGGGGCTTCATCGAGGAAGGCGGCGAGTACAAGCAGTTGGCCGTGACGCCCGGGCCGATCGGGCACGGCCGCATGGAGAGCCTGGCCCTGTCGGACGGATCGAAGCTCACCGCGGACCAATACGTTTTCGCCTGCGGGCCTTGGCTGGGCAAGCTGTTTCCCGACGTGATCGGCGCGCGCCTCGCCCCGAGCTGGCAGGAGGTCTTCTTCTTCGGAACGCCGGCCGGCGACGCGCGATTTGTGGAAGAGCGGATGCCGGTCTGGATCGATCACGGCGAGCCGGTGTTTTACGGCATTCCCGGCAACGATTGGCGCGGTTTCAAAGTCGCCGACGACAGCCGCGGCACGGCCTTCGACCCGACCTCCGGCGACCGTATACCCTCGTCCGAAGCGATCCAGGCGGCGCGCCGCTACCTGCATTTCCGCTTTCCCGCAATGAAGGACGCCCCACTGGTCGAGGCCCGGGTCTGCCAGTACGAGAACACGCCGGATCAACGCTTCATCCTCGACCGGCATCCGGGCGCCGCAGGTGTCTGGCTGATAGGCGGCGGATCGGGCCACGGCTTCAAGCACGGCCCGGCGGTCGGCGAGCGGGTGGCGGAGATGGTGCTGGGCAAGAAGGACGTGGATCCGTTCTTCGCGCTGGCCCGTTTTCCCCAATAGAGTCGCCATGACGAAACGCCTCGAAACCTCCCGGCGCGCGCTCCTCGAAGCGGGCCTGTTACAGGCGACGATGCCGGCGCTCGTCGCCTCTCCCGGTCCCAAGCTGCACGTGGCCGTGGTCGGGGCGGGGGCGTTCGGCGGTTGGTCGGCGCTCCAGCTTCTGCGGCAGGGCGCGCGCGTGACGCTGCTCGACGCCTGGGGTCCCGGCAACTCGCGGGCCAGCTCGGGCGGCGAGACACGCATCCTCCGTGCCTCCTATGGAGCGGACCGGGTCTACACGCTGATGGCGGCGCGCGCCATACAGTTGTGGCGCGAGAACGACGCGCGGTGGAAGCTCCGCCTCTTCCACCGGACCGGCGTGTTGCGCCTCCCCGGCCCGGACGACCGTTACGAAAAGGCGTCGGCGCGGCTGCTGCGCGAGGCGGGCCTGGCGGCCGAGGAGATCGACCGCAAGGAGGCCGAGAAGCGTTGGCCGCAGTTTCACTTCGACAGGGTGAGCTGGGTCCTTTACGAGCCGGACGCCGGATATCTGACGGCGCGGCGGGCCTGCGAGGCCGTGCTCGCCGGTTTTCTGCAAGAGGGCGGTGAGTATCGGCAGCTCGCGGTGAAGCCTATGACGATCCGGGCCGGCGAGATGCGGGAGATCGCCTTGTCCGACGGCTCGAAGCTTTCCGCGGACCAATACGTTTTCGCCTGTGGGCCGTGGCTGGGCAGGGTGTTCCCCGACGTGATCGGGGATCGCGTCCGAACGGGCCGCCAGGAGGTTTTTTTCTTCGGCACTCCGGCCGGCGATCCACTGTTCTTTGAAGAGCGCCTGCCGGTGTGGATTGACAACGGGTTACCCCACTTCTACGGCATTCCCGGAAACGACTGGCGCGGATTCAAGATCGTCTATAAGGCGCCGGACGACGCGCCCCTGATCCCATCGACCCGGCCACCAGCGATCGGCTCCCGACTTCGGAGCGCCTTTCCATGGTCCGCGACTACTTGCATTCCCACTTTCCGGCGATGCGCGGCGCTCCGCTGGTCGAGGCGAGGGTGTGCCAGTACGAGAACAGCCCCGATCACCACTTCATTCTCGACCGCCATCCGGGCGCCCGGAATGTCTGGCTGATTGGTGGAGGGTCGGGGCACGGCTTCAAGCACGGCCCCGTGATCGGAGAGCGGGTGGCGGAGATGGTCCTGGGGAAGAAGGGGGTCGATAAGTTCTTTGCCTTGTCGAGGTTTTCCGGATAAGCCTTGATTATGCGGACCATTGCCATTGTCGGTGGAACCGGCGCCGAAGGCTTCGGGCTGGCGCAACGGCTCGCCCGGGCCGGCGCGCCGGTGCGGATCGGCTCGCGCGACCTTGCCCGCGCGCAGGCCGCGGCGGCTCGCATTCCCGGTGCCGAAGGCCGGTTGAACGCCGACGCGGTGCGCGACGCCGAGGTCATCATTCTGACCGTGCCGCTCGCAGCCCAGGTTGCAACTCTCAAGTCCATTCGCCAAGGCTTCCAGCCCGGCGCGATCCTGGTAGACGCGACCGTGCCCCTCGAAGCCGCCATCGGCGGCCGCGTCTCGCGGACCCTGACTCTCTGGGCCGGCTCGGCCGCCCAGCAGGCTGCCCAGCACGTTCCCGAAGGTGTCGCCGTGGTGGCTGCCTTCCACTGCCTCAGCGCCGAGCTGCTCGCCGAGATCGATCGCCCGGTCGATAGCGACGTGCTGATCTGCGGCGACAGCGCCGAGGCCAAGCAGGTTGTTCGAGGGTTGGTCGAGCTGCTGCCCGGAGCCCGCGCCATCGACGCCGGGCCGCTCGACAACGCGCGCCTGGTCGAGAATCTCGCCGCGTTGCTCATCTCGCTCAACATCCGGCACAAGGTGAAAGGCGCAGGCGTTCGCATCACCGGTCTGCCATGAAGAGGGTCGCCGCCGGGAAAATCGTGGCCCTGGCCGGCGGCGTGGGCGCAGCCCGCTTTCTGGACGGCCTCGCGCGGGTCGTTGACCCCAAGCGGCTGTTTGTCATTGTCAATACCGGCGACGACGCCGAAATCCACGGCCTGCACATTTCGCCCGACCTCGACACCGTGACCTACACCCTGGCCGGTTTGAACGATCCCCGGCGCGGCTGGGGACTGGCCGGCGAAAGCTTTCACTGCCTGGAATCGCTGGGAAGACTCGGTGCCGAAACCTGGTTTCAGCTCGGAGATCGCGACTTGGCCACGCACCTCTACCGCACCGAGCGGCTGCAGGAGGGGGCGACCCTCAGCGAAGTGACGAGAGAAATCACTCAGGCGCTTGGCGTGAAGGCAACCATCGCCCCGGCGTCGGACCATAAGGTTCGGACCCTCGTACGAACCGGCCGCGGCGAGCTTCCCTTCCAGGTTTATTTCGTCCAGCGCCAAAC
>JBGOUJ010000199.1:0-11462 GCA_041477005.1 Terriglobia bacterium
GATGTGACACGGGCCATCATGACCACGGATCTGGTGCCCAAGGCCGCCGAGGGCGAAGTGCCGCTGCGCGACGGGATCATCCGGATCGCGGGCATGACCAAAGGCTCGGGCATGATCCATCCCAACATGGCCACGACGCTCGGGTTCGTCATGATGGATGCCGACATCACTCCCGTGCACTTGCGGCCCATGCTCACGCGCGCCGCCGGCCGTAGCTACAACCGCCTCTCGGTCGACGGCGACACCTCTACAAACGACTTCGTGCTCCTTCTCGCCAACGGCGCTTCGGGCGTGCGTCCGAACGAAAAAGAACGTCTCGTGATCGAAGAAGTGCTGTGCTGGGTGATGGAGGACCTGGCCGAGAAGATCGCGCGCGACGGCGAAGGCGCGACCAAGAAGGTCACCATCCGGGTCAGCGGCGCCGCCGACAACGACGCCGCCACGCGCATCGCGCGGGCCATCGCGAACTCGGCTCTGGTGAAGACCGCGATCGCCGGCTCGGATCCCAACTGGGGCCGAATCTTGTCCGCTGCCGGCAACGCCGGAGTGCCCTTCGACCCGGCGCGCGTCGACATCATGTTGCAAGGCGTCCCGGTGTGTCGCGGCGGCTTCGCGGCCGACTTCTCCGAACAGGAGCTGACGCAGAAGCTCGACCAGCCCGAGTGCCTCATCCGCTTCGTCATTCGGGGCGGCGGGAAGGGCGACGTGCAGTTCTGGACTTGCGACCTGACTGAGGGCTACATTCGCATCAATGCGAGCTATCGTACGTAACGCGAGAAGGCGTCGAGACGAGTCTCGACGCTGCACGCAGGAGTGCGTGCGCCTCGTCGCCGCACCTGCCTCATTAAGCCTCAGATCTACCTGGTACGCTCGACGCTAGAAATCAATACGACCGCGTAGTTCTACCTGTCTGCTCTGCGCGCCGTCCACCATGCTGCTGACCACTCCCACGCTGCCTGGTACCGAGATATTCGCGGCAGGCAAATAGAAGTTGGGATGGTTGAGAGCATTCGAGGCCGATGCCGTAAAGGTGAACCGGAACCGCTCGGTAATGAGGAATGTCTTGGCGATTGAGAGGTTCTGGTTGTTGTATCCCGGCCCTTCCAGGATCCGCGTTCCGGAGTTGCCGAGCGACCCCGGCCCCGGCACCTTGAAACAATTGGGATCGAACCAGTGGGTGACGCTGCGCTGACCGGAAGGCAGGTTGCCGTTGCATACGCGATCGGGAAGGCCGCCTACCGTATTGGTGTTGGAGGGGTCGGAACCCGAGAATGTCGGCGTAAAGAAGTGGCCGGTCTCCATGTAGCCGATCCAATACAACTGCCAGCCCCCCAGCACGCCGTTCACCACCGCCGGGGCGCTGCCCATGTAGCGCCGCCCTTTGCCTATCGGTATCTCCCACACTACGTTCATCACCACCCGCTGCCGCGGGGTGTATCCGTCGCGGGACATGCGGAGCGGAGCGTACGGGCTCTCCAGGTTGATCGTGCCGGAACCAGTGTCGTAATTGTTGTAGCTCGAAGCCAGAGTCCAGTGCGAGTCGAAGGTCACCTGCCCCACCTTGCGGATCACTTCGAAAGTCACGCCATTGAACTTCGCTTCGCCGTTGTTGCGGTAAAACGTCGCGCCGACGAACTGCTGGTACGGCCGCCGCGCCGCGGTGAACGGGATCAGGCTGGGCTGCGGCTTGTTGATGCTGAGGCTGTAGTTCATGCCATAATCGCGCATGCCTACATAAGACAGGCGGAAGCCAGTGTCTTTGAACTGCCGCTCCAACGTCACGTTGAACTGGTGAATCCTGCCGTTGGTGGCGTCCTTGGGGTAGCCCGTAACGCTTTGGCTGGGGACGCTGGCATTGGAAAGCGAGGCGGGGAAGGGATTCGGGTAAGACAGCAGCGGCTGCCCGTTGGTGATCACGTTCTGATACGTCTCGCTGATCTGGAACGGACCGGTGCCCTGCAGGCGCGCGTAACGGCCCAGCGTCTCGGTAAAGACGCCGTAGCCGCCGCGAACAACGAGTTTATCGGTCAGACGGTAGGCCACGCCGATGCGCGGCACGAAATTGTGCCCGTCCGGGTTCATCGGGACATGACCGGTGACGATCGTGATATTCGTGGGGTAGAGCGGGCTGATGTTGTTCTGCTTGCCACTCGGGATGATCACGTTGCCGGTCGTGGGATCCCAGTTCAGCATCAGGCCGTCCGAATAATTCGGAGAACCGAAGCGGTCCCAGCGAATGCCCAGGTCCAGGGTCAGCCGGTTATTGACCTTGAAGGAATCCTGGACAAATATCCCCAGCTCACTGTCGCGCTGGAGGCGATTCGTGATCGGATCGAGGCGCGTGCTGGTGAAAGGCAGGCCCAGCAGGAAATCGGCGTACCCGTAACCGCTAAGCGACCCGTTGAAGTTGAAGCTGCCGTAGGTGCCCTCCGGAATGAAGCCGGAGAAACGCGACTGCGGCTTGAACTCGCCGCCGAACTTGAACACGTGGCGGCCTTTGGACCAGGTCGCCGTATCGGCATAGCCCCAGTTGTGATCGTTCTGCCGCTGGCCGCCCGGCTGCGTGGAGAGGGTCGGGTAGCCGGCGATGTCCATCCGCGGGAAGCCCTCGGCGCTGTAGCCTTTCGGATTCACGCCCTGTATACCGAGTTGCTTTACCGCCTGGTCGCCTTTGAACGGAGTGACGCCGTAGAGCGGATCGCCATCGGTGTACTTCTCCTTATAGAAACCGGCCCGGGCGGTGTTGACCAAGGTCGGCGAGAAGACATGGGTGTCCTCCACGACCGTGTGGATGTTAAAGCGCACGCGCGTCCAGGAGAACGCGGGAAAATTCGTCGGCAGTACGTACAGTCCCCAGTCTTCGATGATGCGGCCCATCAGGCGATTCTTGCTGCTGATCTGGTAGTCGATGCGCTGCGTGAAGTCTTTGCGCAGGTGGTAGTCCTGCGGGAAGGGGAAAGTGAAGCTGTAATTGCTGGCCAGCGCGTTCGCGCCGCCCCGATTCGGGGCCGGAAGGTAATTCTGATTGACCAGTTGCGAAACCGAGCTGATCCGGCTTGTGGGAATCACGTTATTGGGGAACGCTTGCCCGCTGAGCGGGTCCTTGATCACGATGGGACGGCTCTGCGCCAGGAGCTGGGAGAAATCCCCGCCGCGCATCGGGTCGGTCGGCACGTCCCGCAGGAAGAAGGTCTTGCTCGGAATCTTCAGAATGTTCGCCGAAGCGTAGAAGAACAGCTTGTCCTTGATGATCCGGCCGGCGGCGTTCACCGCGATGGTGTGAATCAGGACTTTGGCCTTGGCGTCATCGAAGAACTGGCGTGCGGCCAAAGCCGAGTTCTGGTTCCAGTAGGCCGCCTGCCCGTGAAACTGGTTGCTGCCGGACTTGGTCACCAGGTTCATGTAGCCCACTCGGGCGAACTCCGCCGTGTTATTCACGGTGACGACGGTGACGTCCTGGGCATCCAGGATATCGTTCAATTGGTTCACGGCGTTGTCATTCGTGTGGCCGTCCTGCCCTTCCTGCACCTGGTTGGAGTTCTGCCCTGCCCATTGCGAACTCCACACGCCGTTCGATTGCGATACCAGCGGCGCGGTGGTGATGAACAGGCTCGGGTCCAGGGTGGCCATGCCGCCCACCCAAGGCGTATCGAAGTGCTTGGAAGTATCCACATCGGTCTGGATCTTGGCGCTATCCGTCTGAATGACGGCTGCGCCGGCCGTCACGGTGATTTCGGTGCCCACCGCGCCGACTTCCAAGGTAACGTTGATGCGCCGGATCTGACTGCCTTCCAGGATAATCTCATCGGCAACGAAGGTCTTGAACCCGGGCGCCGTGGCGCTCAGCCGGTACGTTCCGCGCTGCAGGTCCGGAATTTCGAAGTCGCCCGCGCCGTTGGTCTTCACGTCCCGCTTGGCGTTGGTTGCGAGGCTGGTCAAGCTGATAGCGGCGCCGGCTATCACGGCCCCGGTGGGGTCCATGGCGGTGCCCCGTACCGTTGACAAGGTTAACTGGCCGAGCAGCGTGGAGCACAGAACCAGGGCTGCCAGCAGCCCGCAGAAGCGCGATCTGCGACTGCCGATCGCCGTTGCAATGTTTCGCATGAGAACCTCCCTAGATAGGATTTCCAGATTGAGACCGGACTTGCCACTTTGCTCCCGTTCACGCGTAGTATGCACGAGCTTAGCCCCCGCGATACCCCGTGAGAAAGGTTGTCCCGAGATCGCGTTTGTCGCAGTCTCTGGAACACGTCGGCTTTCCAGGCTCCGGCCGGGCAGAAGTACGTAAGCCAGGATTTCCAATTTTGGACCCTGGGTTAACGTTTCCCGTCCGCTCAAAGCGAGGCCGAACGCCAAGCCCCAAAAGGGCCAAGCCTAACCACGGACACCTGCTGAGGTTTCTCCCAAGCTTCCAAAGCGCATACCTGTGCAGGATTGTTCGATGCTACACCTGACTTGGCGCATTGTCAAATGCTGTGAACGCAATGCCGTGAACGAAGAATCTGCGACGGCAGCATCGACACGATTTGCCACGGGAACGGGCGCCCCCGTCACTGGCTCGCCGACGACAAGGGCCCTCCGGGTTCCCTGGCCGCGCGGCTTCTGCGCCGGAGGCAGGCCGCCCGCGCGGTATAGGCTCAGAATTCCAGGCGGACGCGCGCTTCGATCGCCCGGGGTCCGCTCTTGTCATTGTCGAAGTAGCTGTACTGACTCGTAATCACGCCGGCCGAGGACAGCGAGATGTTGGGCGTAGTAGAGCTACTCACCGGGGAGGCAGCCCCGGGAGCGGTAGCGGCGGGAGGGAGGAAGTTGGGGTGGTTAAACAGGTTCGAGACCATGGCCATGAAATCCAGGTGGAGCCGCTCCCTCAATGCAAAGCGCTTGGAAAGGCTGATGTTGTGCGTGATCTCGCCCGGCCCTTGGATGACGTTGACCCCGCTGTTTCCAAATCGCCCAACGGGCGGCTTGACGAATGCGGAAGTGTCAAACCAACGGGCAATAGAGCGCTGCCCGGTCGGCAAATTGCCATTGGCGGTCCGGTCGGGCAATCCGCCGGAGGTGTTGGTTCCCGATGGATCGGAACCGGAGAAGCTGGGCGAGAAATACTGGCCGGTTTGCATGACGCTCGCCCAGGCGAACTTCCAGCCGCCGATCACCTGATTGAGGGGGCCGGGAATATTCGACAGGAAACGGGAGCCCCGGCCGACCGGCAACTGCCATAGCGTATTCAGCACAACGCGGTGCTTGGGAGTGACATCGCGGTTCCAGTGGTTCGGATCGTAAGGATTCTCCAGATCGGAGAAGTTGTTCATGCTGTGAGCCCAGGTCCAAAAACCATCCAACGTGACCAGCCCGACGCGGCGCTGAACCTCGAACACCATCGAGTTGTACCTAGCCTCGCCGTTGGTTTGGTCGAGAGTCGCACCCACGAACTGAGAATACGGCCGGCGGCTCTGCGCGAACGCCGTCGTGCTCGGCAGGGGCTTATTGATGTTCAGGTTGTAATTCAGGCCGCTGTCCCGCGAGCCGATATAGGACAGCCGAAAACCGGTGTCATGAAACTGCCGCTCGGCCGTGACGTTGAACTGTTGGACCTTGCCGTTGGTCGTGTTCACCGGGTAGCCGTTGACGCTTTGAGAAGCAATGCTGCCGGCGCCGGCGGGGAAGGGGTTTGGAAATGCAAACAGCGGCTGGCCGCCTTGAATACTGTTGATGAACGTTTCGCTGATCTGGAATGGGCCGGTCCCCTGGGCCCAGGCAAACCGCCCTTGAAACTCATTGAAGATTCCATAGCCGCCGCGGATAATCGTTTTGTCGGTGATCCGATAGGCGCCGCCGATACGCGGCGCGAAATTGGTCTTCGAGGGGCTGGGAATTACTTGACCGCCCGCGACCGTGATCGTTTTGGGGTAGAGAGGACTCACCTTGGAGAGGGTGTCTTGGGGGACGATGACATTGCCGGTCTTGGGATCCCAGTTGTATTCCAGCCCATCCGCAAGTCTTGCAGCCAAGAAGTAATCCCAGCGGAGTCCGTAATCGATGGTGAGCCGGCTGCTGACCTTGAAGGAATCGGTCACATACAGGCCCAATTCCTTAGAAGTCGTCTTCCGGTTGATGAACGGATCGAGCCGCTGGCTGCTGAAGGGCAGGCCGAGCAAAAAATCGGCATAGGCGTTGCCGGTCAGGCTTCCATCGAAGGTGAACATGCCGTAACTGTTGGCGGGAACGGTGCCGTCGAAGTTCAGGAAAGTCCTCAGTTCGCCGCCGAATTTCACGACGTGCCGGCCGTGCGACCAGCTCAGGGAATCAGCGAAAGTGAAGCTTCTGGGAGCCGTGGGGCCGCCGGGACTCACCTGGAGGGTACCGACGCCGGTGATCGCCATGATCGGAAAGCCCCCGGGCGTGGAGTAGCCGTGGGGATTAACGCCGGTAATGCCGAGATCGGATACGACTTTCGCTCCGCTGGGCGGCAGGTGGCCATCGACCTCGATGTTGTTTTGGGAGGCGTCGCGATTCCCTCCAAACGTGAAGGTGTTGACGGTGTTGGGCGAGAACACGTGGCTGTCGACGATGGACCAGGAGTGGCTCTGGCGCAGCTTGGTGGCGAGCAGGGTTGGATACGTTCCGGCCAAAACATAGCGCGGCAAATAGGCCGAAAATCGGCCGTAAACGGAAT
This sequence comes from Terriglobia bacterium, assembly GCA_041477005.1. Taxonomy (GTDB): domain Bacteria; phylum Acidobacteriota; class Terriglobia; order Bryobacterales; family JACQDG01; genus JBGOUJ01. The sequence continues at coordinate 6,677 of JBGOUJ010000199.1, forward strand.
TCTTGTCGGAGAATTTGTGGTCGATGCGAGTGGTAACGACGTCGGCGAGATATTGGTCGCCGGGATAGGGGTGCACCCAGCCGAAGTTGTTGACCAGGGCGCCGGGGGCGCCCTGATTCGGGAGGGGGAGGTAGCTGCTCTGGACTTTCAGAGAGACCGGGCTTAGCCGGCTGGTGGGGATAATGTTGCCCGGAAATGCCGCACCGCTGAGCGGATCGAGGATGGTGAGGGGCTTGGAACCGCCGAGCAACTGCGAAAAGTCGCCCCCTCGCTCGCCCGGGGTGGGCACGTTTGCCTGCAGAAAGCTCTTGCCGGGCACGCGCTCGCCGTTCCAGAGGACGTAGAAAAAGGTTTTGTCTTTGATGACGGGGCCCGAGGCGCTCCCGTTGAAGGTGTGGTAGAGGCTGCGCGGCTTGGGGTTCTCGAAGAAACCGCGCGCGCCGAGGGCGGAATTGCGGTGATAGTAGGAAGCCTCGCCGTGGTATTGGTTTCCGCCCCGCTTGCTGATCGTGTTGTAGTAGCCGACCCGGCTGTACTCGGCGCTGTTGTTAACGGCGACCAGCCTCACCTCGTCGACGAACTCCATGTTGATCGTCTGAGAGTTCAGCGTCTCTTCCTTAATTCCGTCCATCCCCATGTCCACCTGATTTGCATTGTGCCCGCCGAGGTACATGTTGCTGCCGCTGCCGGCCACGGGCTGCACGCTGGGCAAGAGGGCCAAAACCGGGGTGGGGGCGCCGTAGCGGTTGGCGGGGATGGGAATGTCCTTGTACCGGTCGCCCGTGAACTCGGCCGCGATCTTGCCTTGCTCGGTTTCGATCACGGCTGCCGAGGCGGTGACGGTCACTTCGGACGCGGCGGCGCCGACCTCCAGGCGAACGTCGACTCGGCGCACTTGATTGGCCGACAGGATGATGCCATTGGCCACAAAGGTCTTGAAGCCAGTCAGCACCGCGGTCAAGCGATAGGTGCCTTCCTTCAGGCCGGGGATCTCGTAATTGCCTTGATTGTCGGTGGTGACCTTGCGGGCCAGGATGTTGGTGGAAACTTCCTCGACCTTGATTTCGACCCCGGGGGCCACCGCCGAGGACGCATCGGTTGCCGTGCCGCGGAGCGTGGATAACGTTTCCTGTGCGGACAAGGCGGCGCAGAAAACCAAGCCACCAAAAAGGGCCAAGCCTAAGAACGAAGACCTCATGAGGTTCCTCCCAAAAGTTCCAAAACGCGATCCCTGTGCAGGCTTACTGGATGCTACACCTGCCTTGGCGGAGTGTCAAGCTGGCTGACGGGGCTGGGTGCGCCACATAAATAGTGAGAGCAGGAGTGGGCCCGTTCCGAGCCGCGACCGTGAGGGAGCGGTCTTTCGAGAGGCCCAGCCGCCGCTTGGAGAACCGCTCCCTTGCGGTCGCCGCTCGGAATCTGAGCGTGGGACGCGGTATCAGTCAGTGCGAGACTGGGCCACCGCCAGGGCGGTTTCGCGCGATTTTTGAGATTGGAGGAAGGCCAGTAAATCGGTCAGCTCGCCCGAGGTGAGTGCCTGGTCGAAGCCCTCGGGCATCAGTGATACCTCGGAGCGTCGCATGGAGACGATCTTGCTGCGCGGGATCCGCTCTTCTCCGTTGGGCCCGGTGAGCAGCACGACGGCCTCGGGCGAGCGGCGGACAATCAGCCCGGTGAGGCTGTCGGTCGCGGTTTCCACGTGGTAAACCTCGTAGCCCGGCACGAAGCTCGCGCCGGGGAAAACGATCGCTTCGAGCAGGTCGTGGCCGGACCGGATGGCGCCGACGCCGGTCAAATCCGGCCCCACGTGGCCACCCTGGTTGCCGATGGTGTGGCAGCGCGAGCAGCCAACTTTCTGGCCGAAAAAGATCCCTCGCCCGCGGCCGATGTCTCCGCCGGCGGTGAGCAACGGCTCGAGTTCTCGCAAGTGTCCGATGCGCGAGCGCTGCTCCTGCTCCACCCGCGCGGAGAACGGCTTGGCAGCGGCTTGCACCTTCCCCGGGAAGGTTTTCAGCAGCGCTTCGATCTGTTTGCCGCCGACGTCGGTGACCGCGGAGGCCGATTTGAGCAGCGCCGCTACCAGCGCCAGGCCGACCTGCTCGCTGTCGGGGTCGCGGCCGGCATTGCGAAACGCCCCCATCAGCGAAGGCAGCACCAGCGGATCGGCCTGGGGCAGATAGTCGTGGGCGAGCGTCAGCAACTGCTCGTGGGTGAGCTCCGCGCGCCCCAGTATTTCGGCGGCGGCCAGCCGCAACGCGGCGTCGGATTTTGGCCCCAGCCGCCCGAGCAGAAACTGGAAATCCGCCGGGCCGGGCTTCGGATGGCGCGCCACCAGCGTGTTGAGCGCGGCCATGCGCAGATCATCCGGCTCCGCGCCGCTCGCGGCGAGCCGCTCCAGCAGGTCATCGAACGTGGTGATGCCGAGCGACCGAATGAGCGCCACCGCCCGCAGCCGCACGGGCAGGTCCGGCGCGCTGAGCTGCTTGCCGATTTGCTCGGCCCACACGGCGGGGAACTCTTTCGTCCGGCAGGCAGCGATGGTGTCGAGCAGAAAGAGCTGCCGCTCGGATTCGTGGGCCGAGCCGAGCCCTTGGGCCACCAGCTTTTGCACCTCGGCGTTCTGGCAAAAGGCGAGCAATACCTCGCGCACGGAGGCCGCTTCATCGGCCGGCAGTTCCGGCGCTCGCAGGCGCGTCCGCACAAAACTGAGGACCTCGCCCGACCAATCCGGATGGTGGGAAACCACCCACAGCCCCGCCGCTCGCAGGTCCTTGTCGGAATCGCCCAGGAACGGCGCGATTTCCCGCCGCTGCAGCGGGCCGCCGTCCATTTGGTCCAAAGCGATTAGCGCCGCCTTGCGCACGCGCGGCTGGGAACTTCGCAGGGCCGCCATCACCGGCGCCTGATCCCGCAAGCTGATGAGCGAATAGATCACCGCGTGCTCGACGAAGCGATCGTCCGCCTTGGCCGCCGCGGCGAGCAGCGCCTTGGCGGCGCGGGGCTCGCCGATCTGGCCGAGCGCGGTTGCCGCTTGCCGTCTCGCTGCCGGCTCGTCCCGCTCGGCCATTTGCATCAACCGGTCCACCGCCTCGCGATCTTTATTCATGCCGACCACGCGCGCCGCCGCCACGCGGACTGTGAAATCCGGGTCGCTCAACGCAGCGCGCACCGCCCGCTGGGCCTCAGGCGTGCCGATCCGTTGCAGCGCAAACACGGCCGAGCAGCGGAATTCGGCCGATGCTGCACTCTCGCGAAACGCCGCCAGCGGCGCGACCGCCGCTTCTTGCGCTTCCACCAGCAGTTCGACCGCCCGATCGCGTACCGCCGGCCGCGCATCGCCGAGCCGCTTCGCGAGCTCAGCCGGCGGCATCGCCTCCAGCTTCAGATTCTTCCCGCGCGCGTCGGCCACTGGCGCCGCCCCCTGCCGCCGCACGCGATAGACCGCGCCCTTGAACTGCGGCTTGGCGATGCGCGAGATCGGGCAGCCATGAATGAACCACGCCCCGGTGTCGATCACCAGCAGGCTGCCGTCGGCGTCCTCCATCACGTCGGTGGGGTGGAAATCCGGATCGGTCGAGGTGAGGAAGTCCTCGTCCTCGGTGCGGAAGGTCGCCCCCTCGCGAAAAAGCTTGTGCCGCTGCACGCGGTGCGGGTTGAACTGGGCGCTGAAGAGGTTGCCCTGATACTCGGGGCCGAAGCTCGCCCCGCGATAGCGGACCAGCCCGGCCGGGGCAATGCGCGCGAACTTCGTCATCACCGGCATCAGGTCGCCGGTGCGTTTGAATTCGCTGACCGCCGAATACCACTTCGGATATACGCCGCCTTCCACGAAGTGGAGCAGGGCGTCGCGCTGGCCGTCCCTGGGATCGGTGAAATACGTCATGGTGCCGATCGTCTCGCCGGCGGGGGTGAAGACCACCTCGACCGGGTTGTCGAAGCCGCCGCCGGCCACCCATTCCAGGCCGGTGCCGTCGGGCCGCACGCGCCATATGCGCGAGGCGAGACCATCAAAGGCTCTCCCGTCTTTTGTCTTGATGTGGAAGCCGTGGCGCCCGTCGGTCAGATAGAGAAAGCCGTCGGGGCCAAAGATGGGGCCGTGGAGGCTCGCGGCGTTGTAGGAAAGCGTCCACCCCGAGACCACGACCTCACGAACATCGGCTACGCCGCGTCCGCTGGTATCCTGCAGGCGGTACAAGGCGGGCGGCGCCGCCACGTAGAGACTGCCGCGATACCACGCGGCGCCAGCCGGCAGCGTCAGCTTGTCGGCGAAGATTGTGCTGCGGTCGTAGACGCCGTCGCCGTTGGTATCTTCGAGCATCCGCACGCGGAAATCGGGGTGCTCGGTCATCTGCTTGTTGCTGACCGTGCCGCCGGACGATTCGCACAGGAACAGACGGCCGCGATCGTCGAGCGTGCCCATCATCGGGTAGGCGACCAGGCCCAGCCCCGCCACGCGCTCGACGGTGAAGCCCGGCGGCACGTGAATCGCCGCCAGCCCCACAGGCTCCCGCCCGCCCGCGCCCTTGAGTAGGACTAGAACAGCGATCGTAACGAGCACGACGAGGCCCGCTGCCAGCGCCATTTTCGAAGCTGAGGGACTCTTTCCGGTTTGAGGCATAATCAGGGCATTCTTAAGAAACGGATTAACCCGGGTTTCCAGTTTGGTTGCCGGGTAGAACAAAGTATACCGTGATGCACCTTCTAGTAGGGCCGCGAATCCCCGATCTTCACGGTCAGAACACCGTGGCGGCGAGGCAGGCGTTGATCCGACCAGGCACGCCGGCGC
>JBGOUJ010000200.1:0-11424 GCA_041477005.1 Terriglobia bacterium
CCAATCCGTCGGCCCCGAATCTCATTGCGAACATCGGCCAGGGCGATTTGAACGGCAGCGGGATCGGGTGCGCGCAACTGGGAAACAGCCTCGTCGAGGTCGTGAACACGCAGAAAGTGGTGGTTTACAACATCGCCAAACCCACGCAACCGCAGCTTCTCACTTCATTCACGCCGAACTTTCCATTCGCCGGTTACTTGTTTTTCTCTGGCAATATCGGCTTCTTCACCACGGATTGGTTCGACTACAGCGTGGGCAGCAACGCGATCTTCGGCCAGCACGGCGAGCTTTACGCTTATGATTTCAGCAATCCCGCACAGCCGGGCTCTGTTGGAAATCTACAGCCGGTCTCAGGCCAGCCGGCCTCCTCCAACCTGTCGCCCCGCTTTGCGGGTGTTGCCGTGAACAGCCAAACGGCCTATATCGCCAGCACGACCTCGACGGGTGGAGATCCCAGCGGCGGTATGGCTCGGGTGGAAATCGTGGACATCAGCAATCCGGCCAGCATGAAGGCGCTTGGCGAGGTCGATATTCCGCAAGCAACGGTCGCCACGGCGATCGGCATCCAGGGTAATCTCGCGCTGGTCGTTGGCAACACCAAGAGCTGGAGAAACCCAGGCGTACCGAATTTCGACTTCACCGGGTTGCTGACGATCACGGCGCTCGACATCACCAATCCTCGCAGCCCCACGGTGATCAGCACCCAGGTGACCAACATTCAGACGTCATTCGACATTGGCTACATTGCGTACGGTATCGGCAACGGCCGTTTCGCCCTGGCCATTGCGCCCCCCGCCGACAACACGAACGGCGGCCCGGCCGGCAACGGCCAACTGGCCTTCGTAGATGCCAGCAACCCGGCGAATCTCGTAGTGACCCCGCTCACCAGCGTTCCGGCGCTGGGCAATATTGCCGTCTCCGGCAACTATATCTACGCCGCTACCGGAACGGGCATGACGATTTACCAGATCAGGTAACGGTAGCAAGCCGGGTCGCAAGCGGGCGGCCTGATGATGCCCCTGGTCGCCGGGCTTCACGATCGACTACTGGGCGCGCCGCTTGGCATCCGCCGTCACCTCACACGGCCCGGCGTCTCCCAAACGCCGCCGCGAGATCGAGGCCATGCTGAAAGATTGTCCGGCAGAGCAGGTCTACGTGACGGCTCTCCTCGACGTGAAGGCATTCCGAAAGTACGCTGGCGATATCGCGTGGGAAACCGAGGTCTGGATTGCCGAAACGCCCGACCACATGATTCACTTCAACGGGTTAAAGTTTCTCGTCCCCTACAAGCCACGGCGGTAACGAAAGAAAGCTTTCGTTCTTCCGTTACCTCTTACCATCGTCTAGTCAGGGCAAGGATCGTTCGCACAGTGCCAGCATTGCGGGCCACGATCTGTGGTGACAAAGTTGCCCCATTCTTCATAACCCCCTGGGCAGACCGCAAGTGTCCGCCACACTGGCGGAGCACACTTGTGAAAACGGGGACTCTCCAGCAGGCCGCTGAAAAACCGATTCGATTCACCGCGGAGACGCCGAGCGCGCTGAGGAGGCCCCTGACCGCGCACTCCGAGGTAAATGGCGAACCGTCAATGCGCCACGGGGTGGGATGGCGTGGGGCCGAGGCCGGATCCCAGGCGGAAGATACTGGAGTCCGCGTCCTGATAGATCTGTCGTGAGTGGATCTCCGGCGGAAGGCGCGGGGCGATGGCGGCAGGAACCAGGAGGTAGGTGTAGCGTCCACTGGCTACCTCGTTGGCGATGAACTGGTACGAGAAGCGGTCGGCGTTCGTCAACCAGCACCCAATCGGCAGCTTGGAATAAAGCCGGGCACAACTGATGACCGCGTAGATCTGTTCTCCGGAGCCGGCGGTGCGGTTCAGGAAGGAAAGCGCGGGGTAAACCGAGAGCGCTTGGGTCAGGTAAGCCTCACGATCGAGCTTTCCGGCGAGATATTTCAGGCGGGGGACATTTACCGTTAACAGGACACTCACCTGGAAGGCGAAGACCAAGCAATAGCCGAGACCGGCCAGGCAGGCAGCCTTCGCGGCCCGACCGGCCTCGGAGTAGAACGAGCAGGCCCGGCCGGCCAGTACGACCGAAAGCGCCAGCAGCGCCGGAATCAGAAAGCGGAGATTCTCGGCAAGGGGAACCCAAAGCAGAAAGGCGCCGCAGGTGAAGAACAGCAGGGCGCCGTCCGCTGCGCCGCGCCGGCGGGGGGCCAAGAAAAGAAACGGCAGCAGAGCCGGCAACGCGAAGCCGAGTGGGTTGGGAGATGGCGACTCGGCATAGCGATAGCGCGGCCGATAGAACATGCCGTACAGCGCCCGGGGATAGTCGGTGAGATCTTTCGTATAACTTGGACCGGCGCCACCCCGCAGTTTGGTGGGATAAATGACGCTGCCGGTCATGGCCCAGGTGCGGAGGTGCCAAAAGCCGCCGGCCAGGCAGGCGATGCCAATCAAGACTAGGGCCGCAAGGAGCCGCCGGCGCAGGGGGACCGGTTGCTTCCAGAGCGCGGCCCCGATCAGAAGGGAAAGCGGCACGAAGCCGAGCACGGCGGTGTGCTTCACGGCGAAGCTGAACCCGACGAAGACGGCCATCACCTTGGCCCAGCCCCAGCTTTGCTCTTCGCGCCAGCGCAGAAACGCGTAGAGGCTTAACAACTGGTAGAGCGCCATGCCCAAGTCATTCTTGGCCACGGCGCCATCAAGCACGATCAGGGGTGTCACCGCAGCCAGACTCATCGCCAAGACAGCGCCGCCGGTGGAAAACCAGCGCCGCGCCAGAAGGAACACGGCGGCCAGAGCGAGGGGCGTGAATAGGTAACCGAGCACCTCGGCGGCAGGCTGGGAGTGGAGCACGAAGCCCAGCGTTTGGATCATCTCCACGGCCTTTGGGAAGTAGTGATAGGTGAATTCGGGGGGCGGATGAAAGGCGTGGGTCTCGGCGTAGAAGCGGGCTTCGTAAAGGTGGGTGAAGATGGGGTCCCAAGAAGTCTCCGGTGTCAGGACCACCACCGCGCTGAGCGCCGTGGCGAGCGCCCCGAACAGGATGCAGCCGCCCATCAGCGGACCGGCGAGGACGCCGGTCTCGGTAGCCGCGGCGTAGACCCGGCGCAAATCGGCGGCCAGGATCGCGAAGCCCCGGCGGCAGACGCAGGTCAATAGGACCAGGATGAGGAACAGGAGCCAGCGCCGGTAGAGTTGGAGCAGGCCGAGCAAGAACATTGCGGCGCTGGCGAGACCGAGGCCGGCGGCGGTCCACAGGGTCAGCCGTTCGATCGAAGAATCGACTTCCGCGCCCAGCAAGAGGAATAGCGCCCGGCCGGCGGAAAAGCTTACGAACGCCACCCACAGAGCGAGCAGTGTGGCTGCCGGCGCCTCGACGAGATAGAAACCGAGCAGCAGGGCGGAAAGTCCGGCGAGTTCGAAGCGGCGCAACACGGGGAACGCTTCCCGCGCCCACAAGTAGGCCGCCACCAGAACGAGCAGGAGAAGCAAACCTCCGAGGTAAAGGGAAAAGTACGGAGTGCCGCTTTGGACGTAGCGAAGGTTCCACCAGAACGGCTTGGCGGAGGCGGCGATCAGCAGGGCAACCCAAGCCCAAGCGGCGGCCGCGATCCGGCTACGCTCGGTCACCATTCCAACCTGCCCCGGGAGTGTGGCGTCATGTGGAAAGGGCACACTGCAAAGAACACCTTGCAAAAAACACCGGACGACCCAAACGGTCGCGCTGGCTTTACTTCTTTCGCTCGGCCTGCAGCTCGCGGACGGCGCGCTGAAGCTCGGGCAGGCGCTCGAAGACGGCGGTCGAGCGGAGCCATTGGCGGTTGTCGAAGGCCGGGGAGCCGGAGATTTTCTGGCCGGCGGGGACGTCATGACCGACGCCGCTTTGGGCGTAGACCTGGACGCCGTCGCCGATGGTCAAGTGGTTGATGATGCCGGCCTGGCCGGCGAGCACGACGTTCGAGCCGAGCACGGTGCTGCCGGCGATGCCGGCCTGGGCGCAGATGATGGCGTTGTCGCCCACGCGGCAGGCGTGGCCGATCTGGACCAGGTTGTCGATCTTGGAACCACGGCCGATGCGGGTTTCCCCTACGGCGGCGCGATCGATGCAGGTGTGGGCCTGGATCTCGACGTCGTCTTCGATGACGGCGATGCCGGCCTGGACGATCTTGTGGTGGCCGCCGTCGGCGCGGCGGGCGAAGCCGTAGCCGTCGGAGCCGATGATGGCGCCGTTCTGGAGGATCACGCGGTGGCCGATCCGGCAGAACTCGCGCACCACGGCGTGGGAGTGGGCCAGGAAATCGTCGCCGATCTCGACCCCTTCGTAAACCGTGACATGGGCGTGCAGGACGGCGTCGCGGCCGATGCGGACGCGATCGGCGATCACGACATAAGGGCCGACGCTCGCCCCCTCACCGAGCCGGGCGGTGGGGGCGATCACGGCGGTGGGGTGGACGCCGGGGGCGGGGCGGGGAGGCTGGTAGAACAGCTCGAGGGCGCGAGCGAAGTCGAGATAGGGGTTCTCGGAAATCAGGGCGGGGAGACCCAGCCGCTTGGCGTCGCGGCCGATGATGATGGCTGCGGCGCGGGTGGTCTTCACCTTGGCCAGATAGCGGGGGTTCGACAGGAAGCTCAATTCGGAAGGGCCGGCCTCGTCCAGGCCGGCTACGCCGGTGATTTCGATGTCGGCTTCAGAAACCGCTTCCTGGCGGACCCCGGGGGCGCCCCGGCTCGGCAGGGCCAGCTCACAGCCGAGGCGGGCGGCAATTTCTTGGAGTTTCATTTCTTCGCACCGTGTTTCTTAAAGCATGTTCTTCAGACCACGACCTGGAGAATGGACGCAAAGGCGAGGAACGTGCCGAACGGCAGCTCGTAGGCCGTGCCTTTGCGGAAGATCAAGATGAAGAGCAAGCCCACCACGGCCCCCAGGATGGAAGCGAACATGAGGGCCAGGACGGCTTCACGCAGCCCGAAGAACGCTCCGATCATAGCCATCATTTTTACATCTCCCAGGCCCATGCCTTCACGAAAGCGGACCCGGTAGTAGATTTCGGCGATCAAGTAGAGAACGCCGGCGGCGATCAGGGCGCCGGTCAGGGATTCGGCCAGAGAGACAAGCCGGGGAGAGACGGGCACGGTCATCAGGCCGAGCACGAGGGCGACGGCTCCGGGCTGAAGCGGCTTGATGAAGCTGAAGACCAGGCCCAGGGCGGCGCCGCCGAGGGTGATTTCATCCGGCAGGAGGCGGTCGGTCAGGTCGGAGAAACCGAGGATCAGCATCATCGCGACGAACAGAGCGCACTTCAGTGCGATGAAGGTCAGGCCAAAACGGCCGGCGATGACCGCAAAGAGAATTCCGGTGAGGACCTCGACGATGGGATAGCGAAACGGGATGGCGCCGCGGCAGTCGCGGCAGCGGCCGGCGAGCAGCAGGAAGCTCAGCACGGGGATGTTGTCGTACCAGCGGATGGGGTGACCGCAGAGCGGGCACCGGGAGCCCGGCCGGACGACCGACTGGTCCTTGGGCATGCGGTAAATGCAAACATTGAGGAAACTACCTATTAGTAGACCGGAGAAAAATGCCAGCAGTGGGATCACGGGTGCGGCACCAGAGAGTCAGCCATCAGCCGGCAGCAAGCAGCCATCAGCGGTCAGCCATCAGCGGTCAGCCATCAGCGGTCAGCCATCAGCGGTCAGCCAGCAGCGATCAGCCGGCAGCGATCAGCCAGCAGCGATCAGCCAGCGGCGATCAGCCAGCGGCGATCAGCCAGCGGCGGTCAGCCAGCGGCGGTCAGCCAGCAGCGATCAGCGGTCAGCCAGCAGGTTCAACAATCAGCTTCTCGCCGTCAGCTTTCAGCCCTTAGCCATCAGCTCTGAGCCGTCGTCGGGCCTCAGGTATCACGCTTCAGCCAAGCTGGTTGCTGAGGGCTGACTGCTGACCGCTGACTGCTGACGGCTAATGGCTGACCTCTGCAGCACTGCGACGGCTCGCCGCTATCCGGTACGCCTGCTCGGTTTGGTTGACCATTATAACATCGGTGAAACGGGCGAGGAGTTGGGCGCGGGCGGCGGCGGCGCGGGCGGCGGCGGAAGCCGGGTCGGCCAGCACGCTTTGGATCGCGGCGGTGACAGAGGCGGGGGTGTTGTCCACCAGCAGGCCGGTGCGGCCGTGCTCCACGATCTCGGGGATGCCGCCGACGCGGGTGGCGACTACGGGCGTCCCGTGGGCCATGGCCAGCAGGATGCCGGAGCCGAGGCCTTCGCTGTGGGTCAAGTACAAGAACAAGGCGGCGCGCGGGAGGTCGCGCTCGAGCTCGGCTGAGAACCGCAGGTCCGCGCCGGCGGCGCGGCAGGCTTCCGTGGCTAGGGCGCTGCCTTTCTGCGGGTCGGAGGTGGCCGGGGCGAGGACGAACGGCTCGCGCGGCTCCGGGTCCGAAGGCGCCGGCGGCTTGACTCCATCGTAGACGACCGAGATCTTCCCGGCATCGATGCCGGCCGCGAGCAACTGCTCTTTTACGAATTCCGAGACGGCCAGGAAGCACGCGGCTTGGCTGTACTTCCAGCGGGAGAGAGGGCTCGAACTGATGGGAAAGGCCACGCGGCGAGAGACGACCAGCGGCCGGCCGGGGGCGGCCAGGGCGGCCAGAGTGTGGGAGCGGGCATCGTGGGCGTGGGTCACATCCGCTTGGTGGGCTTCGTGCGCAATCGCCCACAGACCGACCGGTAAGGTCCTGTAACCGAGGGAGTTGCTCTGGGCGTAGACGGCGCCGTCGCTGCGGGCCAGGATCACCTGGTCGTGACCGCGGTCGCGCAGGCCGCGGGTGAGCAGCAAGAGCTGCCGCTGGCCGCCGCGCAGTTCCCGGCCGGTGTCCAGGTGAAGGATGCGCATCAGCTCATGTTCCGCGCTTTCGCGTACTTGATGAAGACGTAGGTGGCGGCCATGTAGGCGATGATCAGGCCTTCGGTGCCGTCCTGGAAGCCTCGCTGCAGGAAGTAAGCCTTGCAGAAGGCCCAGGGGGGCGAAAGCAGCAGGCGCCACAGCGGGATACGCGTTCCCTGAGCAGCCAGCTCCTGGGCGGCCAAGGTGGTGTAGCGGTCCGTGGTCCGCAAGTGGGCAGAAAGCGAATCGCAGGTGTAGTGGAGGAGGTTTGAGTCCAGGTGGGCCACGCGGCCGTCCACCTTGACGCTTTCGTGGACGTATTCGCCGACCCAGCGGGCCTTGCGGCGGTCGTAGAGGCGGACCTTGCGGTCGGGGTACCAGCCGGAATGTAGAATCCAGCGGCCCATATATTGGGCCAGGCGAGGGATGGTGTAGGCGTCGGCCTGCGGTCCGGAGCGCTTGATTTCCCAGATTTCGGCCTCCAAAGCTTCGCTGAGGGCCTCGTCGGCGTCGAGGGAGAGGATCCAGTCGTGGGCGGCCTGCTGGGCGGCGAAATTCTTTTGAGCGGCGTAACCGCGCCACTCGGTTTCGACCACGCGGGCGCCGACGCGGGCGGCGATCTCGACGGTGCCGTCGCTCGAGCCGGAGTCAACGACTATGATTTCATCGCAGCATCGCAAGGATTCGATGGCGCGGGGCAGGTTCGACTGTTCGTTCAGCGTAACCAGCGTGGCGGAGATTTTCAGCAACGACCGCCCCCTCAGTTGTGGACAAACGGGTTGGGCATGAACGACAAGAAAAAAATCAACAGCGCCAGAGCGCCCAGCCGGCGCCGGGCGGCGCCGAGCGGGTCCTGGTCGTAGATGGCCGGATGGCGCGAACCGAGGAAAAAGAGCACGGCGGCCCAAAACAACCAGCCCCACCAGAACATGAGGCCGACCGGCACGAGGAGCAAAACGAAGACTCGCGAGAGGTTGCGGTGGCGCTCGCCCACGAAGGCGTAAAGGATATGACCGCCGTCGAGTTGGCCGATGGGCAACAGGTTCAGGGCGGTTGCAAATACCCCGATCCAGGCCGCGCGGGCTATCGGGTGGAGATAAATCAGGCCGCTCTGCACGCCGGGGTAGATCGCCTTCTGGAACAGCCAAAGCAGCGGTGGCACGCCGAACAGAATGGTTCCCTCGCGAGGCACTTCGGCGATGATCTTCGAGTATGCCAGGCCGATGCAAAGGGCGGGCAACAGGAACACGAAGCCGGCGATGGGTCCGGCCACACCGATGTCGAACAGAGCGCGCCGGGAGTAAATGGGACCGCGGATGCGGATGAAGGCGCCGAGGGTGCCGATCAGCGTGGGGGCGGGGATGAAGTAGGGCAGGGAAGCGTTCACCCGGTAATAGACGCAGGCCAGGTAGTGGCCAAACTCGTGAGCGAGCAGGATGGTCAGCAGGGTCAGCGAGAACGGAAGACCGGCAGCAAGCCGGGCCGGGCTGTTCCAGATTTCGGCGTAAGCGGGGATGTCGGCTTCGAGGTCGAAGGCCGGGAGATTGTGGGCGAAGTTGTGGGCCAGGCGCGCGCCGACCAGGGTGGTGGAATAGAGCGTCAGCAGGAAGAGCAACGCGTGGAGCCAGTAGCGCTGCGGAAAGCGGGCGGGTAGGGCGGCGTAGGCCGAGGCTGTGGGGGCGAAGGGCGCCCAGCCATACTCGGGCCCCGGATAGGCGTCGTGGTCGGCCATCGGACTCAGGCTCCGTGAGCGGCTCTGACCCGCAGGTTTCCCGCTGCGGGCAAAAACCACCCTCTAGTCATTCTGTTCCATTCCGGTGGGCGGAGTCCAGCGTTGGGTAGTGTCTGAATGGGCCATTGTTAAGGGAGCGGTTCCGGATCAACGGAAACCGACCGCGGTTGCGGCTCGGCTCGGCGAAGAGACTAGAGGGTTTGCAGTTCCTTGCCGGGTTTGAAGCGGACCGCCTTGCCGGGCGGAATGCTGACTTCGGCGCCGGTGCGGGGATTTCGGCCAATCCCGGTCTTGCGGGGCTTCACGTTGAACACGCCGAAGCCGCGGAGCTCGATGCGATCGCCGCGCTCGAGGGCCCGCTTCATGGACTCGAAGACGGTCTCCACCGCCATTTCCGCCTTCGTTTTGGTGATGCCGGTCTTGTTGACGACCTGGTTGATGATGTCGAGCTTGATCATGACGGCCTCGCGGGCATCCCCGCTCTGGTTCAGAAGTTTATGGTAGGGAATGGGTTAGGGTTTGTCAAGAAAGAAAGCGAGGGGATCGCTTAGTCGCCGCAAGGGTCTTTATGGTAACGATTAGCCGCGGGGCGGCGCTGTTCCCTGTAACATCCGCCTGCCGGGTGCGGGGATCTTTCCGGGCCGGATGCCGGCCGTAGCTCGGCGGCGATACAACCGACCGGGTGTGACACTTTCGACAGGGCTGGAAGCGGGCCGGTGGGGGCGTCGAAAGGAACGCGGCCGACTGGGTCAGCCCGCTATGGCCCGCCAACTCTCCCTGCTGGTGAAGGTGGCCGATTAGCCGCGGATCACCGTCAAACCCGCCGGCTGTAAGCGAGTAGAAAACGCTTGGAAATCAATTTTTTCATGCTAAGATAGCCCCCAGGGTGGGAGAGGCCACTTGCAGAAGCGGATCCCGCCCAGTGTACGGATTTTCGTTGGATGCTTTCATCACCGGCAAGTGAGTCAGGGATTGCGGACCAAGTGAGGTCGCGCGATCCTTTTTTATTTGTGAGGAGGGGGCCTTCGACGAAGGGAACATCCGCTAGCTCGAGCGGAAGAATCTAAGGAGAAAGTTTCTCAATGAAAGAACGAGGGACAGTGAAGTGGTTCAATGCCGCCAAAGGATATGGATTCATCCAGCGGTCGGCGGGCGAAGACGTGTTCGTTCACTTTTCCGCCATTCAGGCGGATGGTTATCGGTCCTTGGAAGAGGGCGCGACGGTGGAGTTCAAAGTCAAGCAAGGCCCCAAAGGTCTGCAAGCGGAGGAAGTCACGCTGGTGGCATAGCATTGTGCAAAACCTGGCGCCGGAGTGCGGTCCGACGCCTCCGGCCCAGCCCATCCCCACGAGGAGGTCCCCATCGAGCCACGAACATTCGCACCACGACGTAGTTTCCGGCGGGATAACGTAAACCACTTCATCCGGGCCAAGGAAGTGCGGGTGGTTTTCCCCGACGGGCAAGTGGAAGTCTTGCCGACCCCGGTGGCGGTGCGCCGGGCCAAAGAGCTGGAACTCGATCTGGTGTTGGTCTCGCCGACTGCTGATCCGCCCGTGGCCAAGGTCATTGACTACGGCGAATACGCCTACCAGCAGAAGAAGCGCCAGCACGAAGCCAAAAAGAAACAGCATGTCATGGAGCTGAAGGAGGTCAAGTTCCGTCCGAACACGGACGAGCACGACTACGCCTTCAAGCGAAACCACGCCTTGCGCTTCTTGCAGGAGGGCAACAAGGTCAAAGCCACGGTCGCCTTCCGCGGGCGGGAAATCACCCACGCCTACCTCGGCCGCGGCCTGCTGGAGAAGCTGGTCGCCGAGTTGGGCGATCATGGCATGGTCGAAGGCAGGCCCCGCATGGAAGGGCGGCTGATGCACGTCATCATTTCACCCAAGAAAACGAAATAGAGAGTGATGACGTGCGGGCCGCGGGACCCGACTCCGAGGGGGGTTGGGTCCGCCCGAAGCTTATCCCACCCGAAAAATCTCTTTTAGGCGGCTAACCGCCGCGAGGGTTGCCCGTCTACCCTGGTGGCCGCGTTTGGAGGTAGAATGTCTACCAACGCCTATGCCGAAGGAATCACCAGACCGGATCGAGCTGCTGCAGGGCACTTTGGACATGCTCATTCTCCGCACGCTGTTGTTCGGCCCGGCCCATGGACACCAGATCGCCAAGCACATCCAGCGGACGACGGACGAGGTGCTCCAGGTCGAGCACGGCTCGCTCTATCCGGCCCTGCATCGGTTGGAGCGGAAAGGATGGGTGGCCTCGAAGTGGGAAACGGCCAAGGACGGGAACCGGGAATTCAAGTATTACCGGCTCACGGCCGCGGGCCGGAAGCGGCTGGCGATCGAGGAATCGAAATGGAAGCAACTGGCGGAAGCCATCGGGCGCGTGATGTGGCCGGCTAAGGAGAGCTGAAATGCATTGGTTTCGCCGGCTCGCTTCGTGGGCTTGGCCTGAATGCCGGGAAAAGGACCTGGATCGGGAGCTACGCTCCCACTTGGACCTGGAGGTCGAGGAGCAGGAAGGTGCAGGTTTGCCGCCGGACGAGGCGTGCTACGCCGCCCGGCGGGCCTTCGGCAACACAACCTCAGTGAAGGAGGACACGCGCGCCATGTGGGGATGGACGTCGGTCGAAAGGCTTGCGCAGGATCTGCGCTATGGCGTGCGGCAATTCCGGAGGAGCCCCGGCTTCACCGCCGTCGTTGTTGCCACCCTCGCGCTTGGCATCGGCGCTAACACCGCGATCTTCAGCGTGATCAACGGAGTGATTCTTCGCCCGCTCGCTTACCAGGATCCAGAACGCC
>JBGOUJ010000201.1:0-11394 GCA_041477005.1 Terriglobia bacterium
GAAACGGCGGTCTCCTGCGGAGCGTAGAAGTAGAGCACCGGCGTTTCCATCCGGACGCGCGCTCGCGAATAGGATTTGACGCTGTAACGGGGGTCGATGCGGCAGACGAACGAAGGCAGGTCGGCCGGGCCGTTGAGCGGCCGCCAGTCAAGCGCGGAGCCGTCGCGGTTCACGACCGAGGTGAAGGTGCCCCACTCGTGAACGACCAGGCCGTTGTTCGCCGGAATGGTCGCCGCCAGGGCGGCCGCCGGGCAAACGAGCAGAATTGCCCCCAAGCAAAACATCCGGGTTGCGCGCATTATGGTTCCTCCTGCCCTGTAGACGCCGGAAGGGGCCGAAGTGTTAACGAGAAAACGAAGTCACCGGCGGTTTGTCCGGTAGAGATATCGGTCGCGCCTCGAACGCCGATCGCCGCTACCGTTTGACGGGCTGCAGTTGCGTCCAATTTTCGTGGAACACCAGTGCAGGATTGTTACCCTTGGTGTAAAATAGCTGCTCCAGACGAACATCGGCTCTGGTGTGCGGCCCGTCCACAACGGAGGGGCGACGGCGCCACGCCAGGATGGTCTTTTGGGAAAGGATTCAATGTGAAGACGATCAATATACTGCTCTTGACCGGGCTGCTGGCGTCGCGGCTGTGCGCCGCCTCCGACGTGCCGCCCCCGGCGGCCCAGATCGCTTCCGCCATCCTTGCCGCGCCCGAGGAGCTTCGCGCCGGCGCCGCGGTTCTCGGCTACGACGCGCAGGGGACTCTGGTCAAGCTTCGCGAGGGCAAGAACGAGCTGATCTGCCTCGCCAGCGACCCGAGCAAGAAAGCGTTCAGCGTCGCCTGTTACCACCGGGACCTCGAGCCATACATGGCTCGCGGCCGCGAGCTTCTGGCCCAGAAGATCATCGGGAAAGACCGCAACGACGTCCGATGGAAGGAGATCGCTGACGGCAAGCTCGCCATGCCGCGCGAGCCGCGGACACTTTACGTACTGATCGGCAAAGGCTTCGATTCCAGCAGTGGGAAAGTAACGGATGCCTACCTGCGCTGGGTGATCTACGTGCCTTTCGCCACGCCGGAATCCACGGGACTATCGACCAAGCCCAGCGAAAACGCGCCGTGGCTGATGTACCCGGGGACCATCGGCGCGCACATCATGATCAACCCCCCGAAGAAGTAGGCAACCCGGCTGCCTTGGGTTTCGCTGCATCGTACTCACGGAATCTCCTAGGTGAGGAAGATTTGTATGCGACGCCAAGGTGCGAAGACTCAGCGGAATGCTCCCTCGCTGCCAGTGGTGAGCCTGTACCCCACCGGACGAGAACCTCGCGAGCCACGGCCTGACGCCGCGGGCGACCTCTAGAATAAGAAGAGGAGATCTCTGCGCCTCTGCGGTTAATTCGGCTTTACAATCAACCGCGGAAGACG
Organism: Terriglobia bacterium; assembly: GCA_041477005.1. Lineage (GTDB taxonomy): Bacteria > Acidobacteriota > Terriglobia > Bryobacterales > JACQDG01 > JBGOUJ01. The sequence continues at coordinate 1,418 of JBGOUJ010000201.1, forward strand.
CAGAGAAGTTCCCACATTAATTGTCTCAATACTGCTTGGAATCTTGTGATGCAACGCCTCACCAGGCCGCTCGACGTATGAGGCTCCCTCGCTATCTTTGACTCCCCGGCACGCCCGGTTACAATAGCCGAATGACCCGCCGGGACATTTTGAAGGCAGCGGGTGCTGCAACGCTTGCTGCTTTGGGAGGCGGATGTGCGGCCCGGCGTAAGCCGGTCTCTTCCCTCCCGCAGACTTCCGCGCGCCGCCTGGTCCCCGTGGACTGCGCGCGCGAGCGCGTCATCCGCACGGTCGCCGGACTCCGCCCGTTCCGGCCCTCCGGCTTCCTGGTCCGGACCGACAAGCTCGAGCGGAAAGCCGTCATCCACAACTACGGCCACGGTGGCGCCGGAATTACGCTCTCCTGGGGCACGGCGCAGCTTGCGCTCGAAGAAGCCGAGCACAGCGGTCACACCGAGTTCGCTGTGCTGGGCTGCGGCGTGATAGGTCTCACCACCGCCCGCCTGTTTCAGCGTCGTGGATTCACGGTCACCATCTACTCCAAAGACACGCCGCCCAACACCACCTCGAACATCGCCGGGGGCTGGTGGGCGCCGGTGACCCTCTTCGAGCCGGGCCGCCAGGGACCGGAGTTCAGCGCCGGCTTCGTCCGCGCCGCGAAATTCGCGCACCGCTATTATCAGAACCTGACGAACGACTATTACGGCGTGCGCTGGCTGCCCATGTATGCGCTCAGCAACGGGCCTCGCCGCGTTCCCTCGGGCCAGGACCCGTTCCCCGAAATTCAGGCGCTCTACCCGGATAGCAGGGAGTTGAACGCGAACGAGCACCCGTTTTCCGCAGCTCGCGTGCACCGCTCCTGGTCCATGCTGATCGAGCCGCCCGTCTACCTGAACGCCCTGCTGCGCGACTATTTCCTGGCCGGCGGCAAGCTGGTGATTCGCGACTTCCAGAACCTCGAAGCCGTGCTGGCCTTAAAGGAGCCCGCCGTGGTCAACTGCACGGGGCTGGGCGCGAAGGCGCTTTTTAATGATGCGGAGCTGACCCCGGTAAAAGGCCAGCTCTCGTTCCTGATTCCGCAGCCCGAGGTGGACTACTGCACGGTCGGCCCCGGAGATCTCTATATGTTTCCGCGCCGCGATGGCATCCTGCTGGGCGGAACCCACGAAGAAGGCGTCTGGAACCTCGATCCCGATCCTGCGCAGGCGGAGCGCATTGTCCGTGAACACGCGGAATTGTTCCGGCGGATGCGCCCAAGCTGACGCCCGCCATCGCCTCCTCAAGGGTGATCTCCCCGCTCCGCACCGTAAGCTGACCAGTCTCTTCTCAACCAACGGTAGAGTAGCCCGCCGGGCCATTGCGCCTCGGCAGTGCAGGGAAGAAGCAAGTGCAGTTTGCGAGGGCGCCGGCCCGCAGTCGCGTGGGGCCGGCGCACTTGGACGAGCCCGGTTGCCTCAAACCTCCCCAGATGACCAGCCGGCTCTTACGACGCGGCCTTGGACAAAACGGAAGCCATGCGGCTGAAGATCGTGCTGATGCTGGTCGAAATGCCCGGCAGTAATGCACCCGCCGCGACGGCGATGAAACCCGCGAGCAGGGCGTATTCCACCAGATCCTGGCCTCGCTCGTCCCGCAGCATCCTCTCGATTGCGATGTAAAGCTTCGTCATGTACTCTCCTTGTCTTAAATTTTCCGGACACTGGCGCCCCTCGCCAATGCCGCTTTCGCTTCAATCCACTCGAGACCTAGTTTCTACTCGACGACGGCAACCGTCAATGGATCAGGGGTACCGTCTGAAGCTCAGGTCTACACTTTAGAAGACCTGCGGTCACACTCGTTGGATGGTTGGGAGGTGGATAAAAAGTAATACGACTGCCGTATTAGTGTTGATACCTGCCACAAAATGAATCAGTCGCACTATTGCGCCCGCCGAGCGACATCGAATATCATCCAGATGTAGCTTGTGAGCCTCAATGGCTTGCGAGCCGAACACGGGCCGGCGGGCACGGTGGCCCATCATTAAGGCGCTCCGGTGATTGAGACCGGTTGCGACTCTCAGGGCCGCCGGCGATGGGGATCTGGTCATGATAATGGAGAATGTTATTCCAGTTCAAGTAAGTCCGCGCAAGTTCGCAACGTCTAAACGGTCGGGCCAACGCCGCCGTGGCCGGAGGGGAAACACCTTCGTCGAAGCCGCCCTGGTGTTTCTGCCGATGATGGCGCTCTTCTTCGGCATCATCGACTTTTCATTCGTTGTCTACCTTCAGAGCACCTTCACGCACGCGGCCAGAGAGGCCGCGCGGTTTGCCATCACGTTCCGGTCAACGTACGGAACGAAGAACTGTGACTCCTCGCAGGCCGCCTGCATAATCCAGGTGGCGCAGGACAACGCGTCTGGTTTTCTCTCGGGAGCGAACGCCTCCTACATCGCAGTGAATTACTACACGGCGAATGACCTGGCGAACCCGGTAATGAAATGCACCAGCGGGGGATGTACCCAAACGGGCGCGCTACCCCAGGCTCTGCCGAGTGGTAAGACCGTCAGTTTTGCGAACCAGCCTGGAAACCTGATCGAGGTTGTGGTGAACAACTATCCGTGGAACTGGCTGGTGCCGATCGCCGGCTTTTCGCCGGGCGCCGGACTGAAGTTGAGCGCAGCGGCGAGCGATGTGCTGGGCGGCCTGGCGGTCGGCGCCCTTGTCCCTCCGAATCCGTAGTTTGCCGCCTGACGAACAGGAGTGAACGCAATGGGACCAAAGCAACGGCGATCGAATCGAGAGCAGGGAAACACCATGCTGGAATTCGCAGTCGTGGCCGGTTTCTTTCTGATGCCGCTGCTGCTGGGATCGTTCACTATCGGCATGACGCTGGCCAAAGGAATTCAAGTTTCCAACGTGTGCCGGGAAGGAGCCGTTCTGTTCGTGAGGGCGACCACCGATCCGGCCGGGGGGCTGGACCTTTCGTTACCGTCTAACCAGTCCATGATCGTGCATGCGGCAGCCGGGCTCGGCATGAACCAGCCCGGCACCAACCTGCCGGACCCGAACGGTAAGGGCGCGGTGATCCTGTCAAAGGTAATCCGGGTCGGGGACGCAGAATGCTCTGCGGGGGTCGTCCCGGCTCCGGTCGGCGCTCCGCCATGGAACGCCGGCAACTGCCCCAACTATGACAGCTATGTTTTCACCAACCGCATCATTATCGGAAACGGTTCGCGGTTTTCCAGCCTTTTGGGAGATCCGCCCACCGGGACGGTGAAATCGGATGGCAGCATCTCGGCGAAGGATATTGCAACTAATACTGCCAACCGGGCGCAGAGGTTCGGCCCGGGCGGCATGGTGACTCTGATTCGAAGTACTTTTGCGCTGACGTCGGAGATGTATGTGGATGTGAGCCAGCTCAACCTGTTCTCCATCCTGGCGAAACCGGTCATCTATTGCCGGAACATTTCCTAGCGGACAGTGGGAGGATTATGCAACCCATACGCGGCTGGCGAAACAAACCGAAGGGATTCGTCATAGTAATGACGGCGGCCATGCTGGTGTTCATGATTGGCGTGGTCGGCCTTGCCATTGACGGCGGAGCCCTTTACATGATCAAGGCGAGGATGAGCGCTGCCGTCGATGCCGCGGCGCTGGCGGCCGGACGCTCGGTCAACATGGCCAACACGGTAGCGCAAGCTAACTCCCAGGCCACCTCGATGGCCAACCAGTTCTTCGCGGCAAATTTTCCAACCGGCTACATGGGTACGTCGTCGGCCCCGACGGTCACGCCCGTCTTCACCCAGGAAACGGATGGCGCTGGAAATCCCAACGGCGTCCTCGACATTAAGGTGACCGCTTCGGTGTCGGCGCCGACGTATTTCATGAACGTCTTTGGCGTCAGCAGCGTTTCGGTGACCGCCACCGGCACGGCGTCACGCCGCGGTCTGGTCATGCTGCTGGTGCTCGACAAATCGATCTCGATGAATACGCCCACAGTTCCCACCGCTTGCGAGGCGATGAAAACGGCGGCGCAGGATTTCATCACCAGGTTCAGCCCGTACGACCAGATTGGGATGGTTACCTTCGACTACACGGCGCACCTGGACTATCCGCCAAGCCCCAATTATGGCAACGGCACGCTGGCCGCCGCCATCAACGGCATTGTTTGCCAAAACAACACCAACAGCACTTCGGCCCTCGAGATGGCCTATCAGCAAATCGTCAACCAGAACCTACCGCTCGCCCTCAACAGCATTGTGTTCTTCACTGACGGCTCCCCGAACGGGATCTCTGCCAGCTTTCCGGTGAGGCTGGCCGTAGACACCCGTTGGGGTCCGGCGGCCGGCAGCCCGCCACCGCCTGCTCAGAGCGGTTCCACCTATGGTCAGTCCAATAGCTGCGCCAGCGGCGCCAACGGCGGCAACAACGGGATTTGCGTCAATATGCCGGTCACCTGCACGGGTGGCGCCACGGTCCGAGGCACCCTCGTGCAGGTCTCGAACCAGAACGTGGACGGGGGAGGAACGGCGGGGCTGTTTCTGCCCATGGACTCCGATTCGGCGATCACGTATCCGCCCGGATGCAATCAGACCGGATCTTACACCCGGCAGATGATCGCCTATATCCCCGACGCCGACGTTTATGGGAACTCCACACACGGCGTGGTTGCCTCCGGCGCCGGTCCGACCGTCTACGGCGGCCTGGTCACCCGGGACCGCTGGCTGTTTCAAACCAACTCGCTGTGTAGCCCGGACCCCACGGTATCTCCCAACTGCAAGAACACCGGCGATTTTTGGGCCAATTACTCCACGGTAGGCTCGGCCTCGAACTCCTTTCCAAGCGGTCCCTACGCCGGCAAGCTTCGCCCCGACCAGCCCAATACGGTCGTCGCCGCCAGCATGAACACGGCCATGGCGGAAGCCTACAGGATTCGATCTGACACCAAGTTCCACGTGGTGATCAACTCGATCTATTTGACCGGCAACGGCGCCGACTCCGTGGACCGGGAGTTTCTCCCGATCATCGCGAATTTTCCGACGATTCCGGCGCTGCCATACGATTCGCTCGGTTACAAGCCCTATGCGAACCCGGCCTTTCAAACGAATCAGGAGCAGGGGCGATATCTGGTCACGGCCGACAAGAATCAGCTCACCGGGCTTTTTGCTCAGATTGCATCTGAAGTATTGAGGCTAAGCCAGTGAATGGAGCGGCAGGCATCAACGCTTGATTCGGGTGTCCGCATGTATTCTCTGCTCTTGTTTGCAGCTTTGCTTCAGAACCCGGCGCCGGCCGAATATCGGCTTCTTTCCGGCTGCTCGAACGACGACCCTGTGGTCGCGACCATCGGTGCAGACACCTCCATCCGCGTGCGGTTTGCGATGGCCGGAGGTTCTGCGGCGTGCTATGCCGTGACCGCCGCCATTCGGGGCAACCCGGTGGAAGGCTTCATTCTGGGTGGCGGTTTGCCGGCCATCGCCGCATTCGAGCAGGAGCGCAAGGCGGCCGTCCCGATAATCCTGGCAGCGCCCGCAGAAACGCAAACGGCGAAAACGGTATTGGCCGCCCCGCTATTGGCCGCCCCGCGGAATCTGCCCTACTTCGACGACTTCTCCGGCTTGGACGCGGTGGGCAAGCGATTCAGCCTTGCCCGACTTCGGGGCAAGGCGATTTTGGTATGCTTCTGGTCGCCGGGCAGCAGAGCCTCGCGACACGAGCTAACGTCACTCGTGCCTCTTTACGATGAATTCCATAACAGCGGGCTCGATGCGGTCGGGATTGGCCTCGATAGCAATGCAAACCGGATTCTGAGATCCCTCGACGAAAGTGGAGTCACTTGGCCGCAAATCCCCGACCGCCTGGGACTGGCCAGAAAATACCAGGTTGACCCCACTGCGCCGACCACCTTTCTGCTCGACCGCGACCGGCGGATACGGGGAGTTGGTCTCCGAGGGAACGAACTGGCGGCGGCGGTGAAAGAATTGCTGAAGTAACGAGCCGCCCGCTTCTGTCCTAAGCTCTTCCACCCCGCCCGAAGACCGGCAGTCCACGCCGTAGCCGCGAGCTGGGCCGGCGCGCCGTCGCACGAGCCATTGACGCACGGTCTGCTCGAAGTATATCCTCGTTCTGGGGCTGCTTCCCGCTCTTTGGAAGATGAGATGATTCGATCCTCCATCGCCGTGTTCCTGCTGGTGGCATCCGCCGCGTTACCCGCGGATCGATCCCGGCCGGTCACGTTCCACCGTGACGTTCTGCCCATCCTGCAGAAAAGGTGCCAGGAGTGTCACCGTCCCGGGGAAATTGGACCGATGTCGTTCCTCTCCTATCGCGAGGTCCGGCCGTGGGCGAAGGCCATCCGGGAGGCCGTGCTCACGCGAAAGATGCCGCCGTGGTTCGCGGAGCCCGGAGTGGGGAAGTTCCGCAATGATGGCGCGCTGGCGCCGGCCGAAATCGATACACTCGTGGCGTGGGCCGCCGCGGGCGCCGCGGAGGGAGACCCCAAGGATGCCCCGCCGCCGCGCGAGTTCTTCGAAGGCTGGCGCATCGGCAGGCCGGACCTGGTGGTGGAGATGCCGGAAGAATACGAGGTCCCTGCCTCAGGGACCGTGGAGTACACCTACGCCATCATTCCCAGTGGGTTCGCCGCTGACCGCTGGATCGAGAGAGCCGAGATCCGGCCGGGAAATCGGGCGGTGATGCACCACGCTTCGGCCTGGATCCGGCCGCCCGGATCCCGGTGGCTGCGCGACTACCCGGCCGGCCGGCCCGTGGTGCCGATCGAACAGACGCGCGGCCCGGCCCGTCGGGTGAGCACCACTTTTGCGGGGGTCACGTCGGCGGACGAGCAGCTTGTCGGGTACGCTCCCGGAAGGCCCGCCGTTTTGCTTCCTTCCGGCCAAGCCTTCCTGGTGCCGGCCAACGCTGATTTCGTTTTTCAACTGCACTACACCGCCAACGGCAAGCTGGCCCGCGACCGGACGCGGCTCGGCTTGGTCTTCGCCGAGCGGCCTCCCCTCGAGAGGGTATTCAAGGCCGGCGCTTCCAATGACACCTTCGCCATCCCGCCGGGCGCAGCCAACCATCGGGTAGGCAGCGCCCTTACGCTCCAGGCGGATTGCAAGCTGATTTCGATGCGGCCCCACATGCATCTGCGGGGGAAGTCGATGGAGTTTCAGGCTGTTTATCCCACCGGCGAGAAGGAGCTTCTTCTGCGCGTGCCCCGATACGATTTCAATTGGCAACTGGACTACGTGCTGGAGAACCCCAAGCTGCTGCCCCAGGGAACCCGGATCGAGGTTCTGGGAACTTTCGATAACTCGGCGAACAATCCCGTTAACCCTGACCCGAAGGCGGAGGTCCGCTGGGGGGACCAGACCTGGGAAGAGATGATGACCGGCCAGATCGAGCTCGCCATCGACGCGAAGGTAGACCGCCGCGCCGTCCTGCCCAATGTTCGCGTCGGGGTGGCAAACTGACCGCACGACGATCCCCAGCGACCCCGCTCCTTCCGTGACGGGGATCCATCTCCCCGAACGCCGTTTCGGTCAGCCCTTCGATGTGTTTCGCAAACTCGGAGTCCGACAGCTTGCCTAAACGAGGGATACGCCGCATCGCCTCGCGATCACCGGACTTGCGGCTTTAGACGAGGTCCTTCGCCTGTTTCTTGTACTGCTCCAGGCTGGGGCGAGCGGGTAGTTCTTTGGCATCCATTACGACCTTCCTTTCATGACTGCGCCTGGAGTCCGCCCGCGTCAGGCTGCAAGAAGGTTCGTAACCCTCGGCGTTGTGTTTAAGGTGCAGGACGTTGATGATGAGCTTTGCTTCGTCTACTACGGCGAAACCAACGCCGGCCGACTGCTGGCCGTAATCGTGACAGAGCGCGGCGGGAACTTGCGGGTGGTAACGGCCTACGATCTCGACGCCGGACAGAAGCGAGAGTATCTCCGGAGGCGGGCGCAGGGAGAATGAAACGATGAAACCGAAAACGGTTGAGATACCAAAGTTCAGAAGTGAGAGTGAGGAGGCCGACTGGTGGGCCAGTCGAGCGGGGCGGGACTACGTGAAGCAGAAATCTGCCGAGGTGCGGGCGCAAGGAATCAGAATCGCGGGATCGGCCCTGGTTGCCAAGCTGAACAAGGCGAAAAGCGTGCAGATCGCGATCCGCCTCCCGGAAGCCGATCTCACTCAGGCCCGCGAGATCGCCGGCCGGAAGGGCATTGGCTACCAAACCCTTTTGAAGATGCTCGTACGTGAGGGCTTGGCGCGCGAAGCCCGTCGCGGCTGAACGCCATGCCGATGCACTCGAGAACGCCGGCACTGCGGCACGGCCTGTTCTCTCCGGGTGCTTGCTATCAGATCCGGGGCGGGGCAGCCAGGCTCAAGCTGGACGGGCTATCCGTGCCAAACATGACCCGCGTCAGGTCGTCGCTCAAGATCGAAGGACACCACTTGGCCTCGATGTGCTCGACCACCAACTCGACGCCGCGCGCATGGCTGACGAACGGCCGCTGGCGCGGATCGTACATGGCGTCGGTCAGGTCCCGCGCCAGGACCACTTGGAAGCCGAGCCGCGTCATCTGCCGGATCCCGAAGGAGCGGTTGAGGATGCAGATGTTGGTGTGGACGCCCATCAGGGCGATGTTGGTGACGCCTTCCTGCTTGCAGAAGTTGTAGATCTCCTGGCCGTTGTCGCTGACGCCGTCAAAACCGGCGATGTCGATGGCTGGGTGCTGGCGCCTCCAGGGATACGGGCCTGTCCATTTCTTCACGATCGGGTCATCGCATTCCTGGGTGTCGTCGATGGGGAAGGTCCGCGACTCGGCGGGCTCGCGCGGGCAACGATCCAGAATCGGCGTGGGAGACGGAGCCTTGGGCGCGCGTTGCATTCGCTGTCGCCCGGGTGTTCCCTCGTAGAATTTCATCGTGTCGCTGGGAGCGTGAATGGTCATCACACCCAGGCTCCGGGCGGCGCTGATCACCTGGTTCATCCGCGGCGCCATGACGGCCACACGTTGCGCCGACAGGTTGCAGGTGTGAGTATCCCACATATCGCAGATGATGATGGCTGTCTGAGCCACCTCCCATCGCAGCACCCGTTCGGAGACCCGGGCCTTACCGCTGCCCGGCGGCTGGTCGCCGCGGCTGCGGGCCCGCAGGCTGAGCGTTCCGGGGACTTTGGGGCGATTGGGCGCCGCAGCTTCGCGGCCCGGTTCCGGCGCCTGCGCGGCAACCGCCGCCAGGGCTCCGGGCAACATCCCGAGGAAAGATCTTCTCCGCATGAGCCTCCTTGTTCTCCCCCACCTTACCATTTCAACCGCAAAGCCCGCGTCGCAGCGATCGGGCGGGGGACGTCCCCATACGGGGTTTACTCCGGAACAGACGGTACGCGTTTTTCGCATGCTGCTGTGCTTCCGGCGGCAGCTCGGCGAAAGCGTCCCAGAATTGTCGAGTCGTTCTCGACTCAATCAAAGGAGGTCGTCCAGAGGGCGCGTCTCGCCCCGCTGATCCGCCTCAAGCGCCTCTTGGGCCAACTGTCGAATCCGGCCGCGTTTGGCCGCGAATCGCCTCTTCCAGGCTTCCTCGTCCGCCAGCGAATCCAAAATCTGGGAGGCGATAGCGTCCTGCTCATCCTGAGGCAGCGCGCCGACTTTCTCCAACGCTTTTTCGAGGAGCGTCATGTCTCCAGCCTACTAAATTCTCGGGTCAGCCTGCGCGGTTCGCGCAGCGCCTCGTCGGGCTTTGTGGTAGGATCGCCGTAGCGTAAGGGACGCATCCGGTCCGCGGAAAGGGTAGAAGCCCACCCGTTTGCAGTAAATCTTCGCGAACCTTCTTTCAGCCCGATGTGCGGACAACGGGCGCTTCGGTGAAAGGAGGTCGCTATGTCGACCGAGTCTCCAGAAGTACCACGCCCCCTTCCCGACCGCCCCAATCTCCGGCATCTGAAGGACCAGGCCAAGGATCTGCTCAAGGCCGGCGCTGCGGAGTCGATCACCGGCGCGC
>JBGOUJ010000202.1:0-11343 GCA_041477005.1 Terriglobia bacterium
GACGCGCGGGACGGCATGCGCGGCATAGCAGTGGCAAGCAGCGCGGCCCAGGCGTTTCGCTCGAGCCCGAGCGTGTCCAGGCGCGCGACCGCCGCCGGCCCGAGGGCGACGCACAGGACCATTGCGGCCACGAGCGGCGGCGGCAGCGCCCGCCGGAAGACCAGCGGCGCCAGTACAGCCACGGCCAAGACCAAAGCTAATAGCAGAGCGTTTAGCCAGGTCATGGAGTGCCACATGGAATCGGACAAAGGGCCGCGCGCGGCGCGCCACATGGACCACGTGAGGGGCGTAGAGAGCACGCGCGCCACCGGAACATTGATGGCGGCGTACAGCGCTAAAGCGGCATAGGCCACCCACGCGACGCGCCGGCGTGGCCCCAGGCAGAACTCGACCGCGGCGAAAATCAGGACGATGGCCGCGTCTTGCCACAGGTAGGCAATCGGCGACCACCAGGAGAACGGTACGTGGCGCCCGGCCAGCACGGTCGCCTTCGCCAGCACGAATACCAGCAGCAGGCTCGCCGCTCTCATCGTCGCACCAGGTTGATGCGCTTCAGCAGCGCTATCGAAACAACACGGCTGGCGCCGCGCTTGCGCCAGATCCAGTCGTGGACGATGACCGCCGGCGCCGGCGGCCGTGCATAGATGGCGCCGCGGTCTCCATCGAACGACAGCGGAATCACCACGAGATCGTAGGCCCCGCTCGCAGACTCCGGGTAGCGGGCGTGGACAAATTCGATGTTCCCAGCGCCGGGCAGCGCGCCGAGCAGCGCACGAGCTTCGTTAAGGTTCGCGCGGTTGGCATCGATAACGGTGAGGCGGGCCGCGGGCAGCAGCTCTTGCAGGATCAGGGCCGTGCGCGGAAACAGGCCGCCGCCGACAATCGCAATGCGCTCGACGGGCGGAAGCGCCTCAACTGGTCCGCGGAACGCGCGGGCGTGGGTACGCAACACGAACCGCTGCAAGACGCGCGACCTCAGTACGAGCCGTTCGAGAGCTTCCAGGCTGAATGCTTCCATCCAGCGCAACGGCGCCGGCCACGCGCTCGCGCGGGCTGCGGGTTCGTGGGATTCCGGCAGACACGTCCAGTGCATCCCCGGGTTGGCGTGGTGCTCGACGTGGTAACCGTCGTTGAAGAACAGGAGGTTGTAGAGCTTGCCGTAATGGCTGGTTGCCCCGCGCGCGTGCTCGTAGTGGCCGTGCAGCGCGCAAAGGAGGAGTCCGGCGATGTACCCGGGCAAGTAGACCGAAAGGAAGAACAGCGGAGCCCGAGCGGCCATCTCAGCCCAGAGCGACAGCACGAGTACCGCTTGCAGGGCCAGCTCGCCGGAGAGACGCGGGCGCCGGTGGATACCCGCGTGGTGGGCGAGATGGCGATCGCGCCACAGCGACTGCGGAATTCCGAGCAATACGCTCAGGTAGGCGGCGAACAGCGAATTTGCCCAACGCTGCCGAAAGAACGGCCGGTGAATGAAATTGTGCGAGATGGTGTTCGAGTTCCACCATAGACCCAAAGCGATAACGGGCACGCTGGGCGTCGTGACCAAAACGGCGGCATGCGCGGCGGCCAGCGCTGTCATCACCGTGTCCCACCGGGACGTGCGCAGCAGGCCGCGCCGCGCGACTCCCAGGCTCATCGAAGCCGGTAAACCAGTCATGGCGGCAAGCCCTCAATCTTTATAATCGAGCAGTGCGCGGACAGGTGGGTAATCCGTATGACCGCGGACTTTTGTCAGTCCTATGCTGACCACGTATGGATCCGGGTTTTCCGGCCGTTCTTCTCGCTTTCGCAGCCGAGCTTTCAGTTCGAAGCGGCTGCCGAACGACACGATCTGACCGGCGCCGGCCACCTGCCTCAGATCCGTCCACTCCTTGCGCGCCGCCTCTTTATCGGCTGCCAGTTTGAAATAGAGATAGCCGCGGGCCGCCGGCAGATAATCGTTCCGGTCGTTGGGCCTTGCCATGGAGAACACGCCCCAAACCTGGATTGTCTCCGGCGAGTCCGGATGCGGCTCCAGGACGACTTTGTCGACGCGCGCGTAAACGCCCACGGGATCACTGGCGTAAGCCACTGCGACGCCGGCGGCGAATACAAGTAGCGCTCTTACAAGCAGTTCGATCGTCTTCATTTTCCCCTCCTTCCCGGCACACACGACGGGAGCATTCTCCTATGGTAAGAGGCGGGGGCAGCCCAAAGTGTTAACCGGCCGCACTTACGATACAATTGTCTTATGTTCTACAAATGCGCTTTCCTCGCCTTGGGATTCGCGTTGGCGACGGTCTCGCCGGCCGCGCCGCCGCAGAAAGACAAGAAACCGGCCCGCGCGCCCAGGCCTGCCGCCAAGGGTCCGGGAGCTGCCGCCATCGGCGAGAAGTCCGGCTTGAACAAGCAGCACTTGGAAGCCTACGTGCGGCACCTCTATGGCTGGCCGCCGGACGTGAAGGTCGACGTCGCTGATTTCACGCCCTCGCCTATTGCCGGGTTGCTGCAGACGACGGTTCGAGCCACCTATCAGACGGAGTCGCAGGACAAGGTGTTTTACGTCTCGAGCGACGGCAAGTACGTCCTGGACGGCTCGGTGTACACGGCGTCCGATAATCCGTTCCGGGCCGCTCTGAGCAAGCTGACCACGTCCTTGCAGCCGAGCTTCGGCTCCCCCGGGGCGAGCGTCGTGGTGGTGGCTTTCAGCGATTTCCAATGCCCCCATTGCCGCGACGAGGCCAAGGCGCTGCGGGAAAACCTTCTGAAAACCTATCCCACGCAGGTGCGCCTGTATTTCAAAGACTTTCCGCTGCTCAACCACGACTGGGCGCGCCCGGCGGCGATCGCCGGCCGTTGCATCTTCCGGCAGAACCCGGTCGCCTTCTGGGACTATCACGACTGGGTGTTTGACAAGCAGGGCGAGATTACCGCGGCCAATTTGCGGGACAAGCTGACCGAGTTCCTTCAAGGCAAGGAGATCGATCCGCTGCAGCTCAACCGCTGCCTTGACCAACAGGAGACGGCGGCCGAGGTGGACAAGTCGATCGTGGAAGGGAAGTCGTTGCAAGTGACTTCCACGCCGACGCTTTTTGTGAACGGCCGCCGCCTGCCCGGCGCCACGCTCTGGCCCAACCTGAAGGTCGTCATCGACCAGGAGATCGAGTACCAGAAAACCGCCAAGGACGCCGGGGAGCAGGAGTGTTGTGAGGTGAAGCTCCCCAACCTGTTTACGAACAAATAGGACCTCTCATCCAATGTTTCGCCTGGCGCGATCGACCGCTCTACTGCTGGTGGCCGCCGCCGGCTGCTGGGCCGGGGCCGACGCGCAGCGCTACCTCCGCGACTTGCGCCAACTGGCCGCTCCGGCCATGAAAGGCCGCGGCGACGGTACGCCGGAGCTGGAGAAGGCCGCCCGCTACATCGCCGGGCAGTTCCAGGCCGCCGGACTCGAGCCGCTGAACGGCAAGTCCTACTTTCAGCCGTTCACGGTCTCAATCGGCGCGACGCTCGGCCCGGACAACCTCTTCGAAGTCCGCCTCGGCGCCGAGGCCCGCCGGCTGCGGCCCGGCGAGGATTTTCTGCCTTTCAGTTTCTCGGCCCGCAGCACGGTCTCCGGCGGGGTGGTGTTTGCCGGCTATGGGATCACCGCGCCGGAATACAAGTACGACGACTACGCCCACCTGGACGTGAAAGACAAGATTGTCCTGGTGCTGCGCCACGAGCCGCAGGAGTTCGACGAGAAGAGCGTCTTCCTCGGCAAGACCTTCACCCGCCACGCCGAGTTCATCAACAAGGCGATCAACGCGCGCAACCGGGGCGCCCGGGCGATGGTGATCATCAATGACCTGGCCGCCCACCCTTCCGAAGAGGATATCCTGGTGAAATTCGGTTTGACCCAGGGACCCGAAGACGCCGGATTGCCGGTGGTGCAGGTGAAGGCCGCGGAGGTGGAAAAGTGGCTGGCGGCCGTGGGCAAATCGCTGGTCCCCCTGCAACAGGAAATCGACCGGACGCTCGAGCCGCAATCGGTCGCGCTGCCCGCTTCGCTCGAGCTCCGCATCCGCGTGGACATCGAGCGAAAGCTGGCCACGGTCAACAACGTGGTGGCCGTTTGGCCCGGCTCGTCTGACGAGGACGTCATTATCGGGGCGCACTACGATCACCTGGGTTTGGGCGAGCGGGACACGCTGGCGCCGTCCATGATCGGCCAGGTGCATCCCGGCGCGGACGATAATGCTTCCGGCACGGCCGGCGTGATGGAGCTGGCCCGCTTGTTTGCGACCGGTAAGACCCGGCCCAAGCGCAGTATCATTTTTGTCGCCTTCGCCGGGGAAGAGATCGGGCTGCTCGGATCGAGCTACTACGTCAACCACCCCCTGCGGCCGCTCGAAAACGCCGTGGCCATGATCAACATGGACATGATCGGACGGGTGCGGAATTCCAAGCTCTATGTCGGGGGCGTAGGCACGGGATCGACCTTCAAGCCGCTCATCGAGGGGGAAGTCAAGAAATTCTCTTTCCAGATCGACTATTCCGCCGGCGGCTACGATGCGAGCGACCATACCAGTTTCACCGCCAAGCAAGTGCCCGTGCTATTCTTCTTCTCGGGCCTGCACAGCGACTATCACAAGCCCTCCGACACTTGGGACAAGATCGACGGCCCGACCACGGCCCGCGTGCTGGATCTGGTTCATGACGTGGCCGAGAAGCTGGACCAGGAGGCCGGCCGGCCGCAGTTTGTCCGGGTCGGCGACCCGCACCGCCTGGGGACGGCCAGCGGGCCGGTGGGCGGCGGCTACGGTCCCTATTTCGGCTCCATTCCGGACTTCGGCGAGATCGAGAACGGCGTGAAGTTCGCCGACGTGCGCGAGGGATCGCCGGCGGCCAAGGCCGGCCTGAAGGGCGGCGACATCCTGGTCGAGTTTGACGGGAAGCCGATCAAGAACCTCTACGATTTCACTTACGCGCTTCGCAGCAAGAATGTCGGCGACCAGGTCGAGGTGAAGGTGCTGCGCCAGGATAAACCGCTCGTGGTGCGCGTCACCCTGGAACAACGGAAGTAATTTTCTAACAGGAGGCACGGCGGTCGATAAGAACAAAGAGGCTATGCCCGAACAACCACCCGTCGCGGAAAAGCGTAACCAGCTCCCGCCCTTGATCCTTCACCCTTTCACCGACGCGTCCGGCTCGCTGCAGGTGCTCGAAAGCGCCAAGGCCGCCGCGCAGATGATGCTCGACGGGGAGGAGGCGCAAAGCCAGGCGGAGCAGTTGCGGCAGCGATTGCTCGACGGCCGCTACGCCGAGCTGCGCATGCTGTTCTTTGTGGGCAAGGACGTGTTCCGCTGGCTGAGCCAGTGCCTCGACTTTGCCCAGCGCGCCGACGGTTTGAAAGATCGCGGGTTGGTGGAACAAAGCTTCGCTGAATTCCTGATCTCCCAGACGCCGGCGGATGTCCAGGCGAAGCTGCAGCGCTGGGGCGTGGCCGATTATTCCCGCATCTTCGCCCGCTCGATCGGAATCCACCTGCAGTTCCAGGAGCCGCCACCGCGGCAAATCCTGTCCCGAGAATACCTCCGCACCTATTACCGCTATGCTGACTACGCCTACGTCTGCTGGAAGGACTCCCTAAAGTTTCCGGTCCTGGCCGGCCACGAATTCAATTTCGCGCTGTACGCTTCCGGCGAGTACTCCAAGCTTCTGGAAGAACAGTGGAACGGCGAAGCCGGATAGCAGGAACGGCCCCCATTCCGAACGTGAGGAAGCGGTTCTCGAAGTCGCGAGGGTGCCTCTCGAAGGACCGCTCCCTTACGGTCGCGGCTCCGATTCGCCCGAGCGTGCCGGATTAGGGCTTTTCCGTCGCCGATCACAAGCTCGAGACACTTTTCAGAGAAGCTGAGCGAATGCCCCAAGATGATCCGTCGTTGAGCCATCTCTCGTTGAGCGACGCCCGTCGCATTGCCCTGGCGGCGCAGGGCTTTGACCGGCCGCGGCCGCACGGCCGGGTAGGGGCGCACCACCTCCGCCGCACGATCCGGCAGCTGCAGATCGACTACGTCAACGTTCTCGTGCCCGCGCACTACCTGGTTCTCTTCTCGCGGCTCAGTCCCTACCAGAGGTCGCTCCTCGACGATCTCTACCGAAGGCGCGAGCTCACGGAGCAGTGGGCCCACGAGGCGTCGATCCTGCCCGTGGAGAGCTGGCCGCTGCTGCGCCACCGCATGGAGACGCACCGGGTGCGCCCGTATGGCTTTGAGAGGTTCCTGGAGCAGAACCCGGGCTACGCCGGCTGGGTCGTGGACCAGGTGCGAGTCCCCTGCCGGGCCTGGAGGGATCCGCGGTCCTCGCTCCGGCGCGGTCGCCGATGCCCTCGCTCGCGAGCTGCGGACGGTGGCCGGCTGGCTGGGGCTCGACTCGGTGGCCGTCCAGCAAGCGAGGCGACCTCGCCCGCCCGCTCGCCGCCGCGCTCCGCGCCTGACAGCGGCTCAGAGGGAGTCAAGAAAGAGCTGGGAGAGGGTTTGTTGCGCGAGATGTGCCGCGACCTTGAAATCGAGAAACAGGACTTGTTTTGAAGGGAGGCGCCGTGCCGGCACCACAGCTTGCCCGCGCGCCAGAGAGTCGAGAATTTCGATTGCCGCCGGACTGGACTCGTCCTCAAAACACCAGGCCATGGCCACCGAGGTGTCGAGGACGAAGCGGCTCAATAGCGACGTCCCTCCTCAATCAACCTGCGAATCGAGGCGCCTTTCAAGGTTCTACCCCGGCGGAATTCTTTCAACTGCCGGATGGTCTCCGGCAGGTCCCGGCGGCGCGTTGAGTCGGGGGGCACCAGCATGGCGACGGGGACGCCGTGACGAGTGATGGTCACGCGCTGGCCACGCGCCACGCGCTCGAGCAGGGCAGGCAGCCTGGTCTTCGCCTCATAGGAGCCAACTGTAATTACACCTCCAGTCTACAACAGGTCTAATCCAATGCTGCAAGGTGGGGCCTTGACTTGTATTGCGTGTGGTATGCTTGTGGATGGCATTTGGAAGTGGGTGGACCCACCGTGCTCTACCAAATATGACCACCAAGATTACCCTAGACAAGGCGGGTCGGGTCGTTCTCCCCAAGCCAGTGCGGGAGCAGATGCACTTGGCTCCGGGCGACACCCTCCAACTGGAAAGCGAGAGCGAGCAAATCACCTTGCGCCCCATCCGACCCAAAGCAACGCTCCGGAAGGAGTACGGGGTTTGGGTCTACCAGGGTGAGCCAATGGATGTTTCGATCGTCGATCTGATTGACCGGGAACGTGAGAAGCGCCTGCGTCAGGCGATTCCATGAAGGAGTTCCTTGACACCTCGGTCCTGGTTGCTGCGTTTTGGGGCGGGCACCCGGATCATAAAGCCAGCGTGAGGCTCTTGGCGGTGGCCAGCCGGAAGCGCTCCGCTGGGGGCCTGCACAGCTTGGCGGAGGTATACGCCGTCATGACGGCCTTGCCGGTCAAGCCGATGATTCCACCCGAACAGGTCATGCTCTTCGTGGAGGAGGTGAGAAATCGGTTGACCCTGGTCAGCCTCGACGAGCGCGAATATTTTGCGGCCATTCAGGAGGCCGCCGGGCGGGGTTTCGCCAGCGGCTGGGTCTACGATGCGCTGCTGCTGCGCTGTGCGGCCAAAGCCAAGGCACAAACAATCTACACCTGGAACCTGAAACACTTCCGGGTCCTCGCTCCGGAGCTGGCCGACCGGATTCGAACCCCGTAGGTTCGCTGGAGCCGTGGATTTGGCTATAGCTCCAGCAGGTGGCGTAGAACAACCTCCACTTTGCGAAGCGTCTCGGCGCTCACAGCGCCGACCCTGCCGCCGGTCCTGAACCTCCGGATGTCTGCTTTGCTGATCTGGTCACATTTGATCCGGCTGGGCCTGCGCAGGCCCGCTTCCCCGGCTGGGATGTCTACATGAATTCTCAGCGCCGGGCTGGAGCTCGAAATGGGAATCACGATGAGAACCCCAAATGGGCTTTGGTTCAGGTAATCGGTGGAAACTATCAGCGCCGGATGCTCGTCCCGAATCTCCCGGCCGATCGATGGCGAGAAATCTACCCACCAAACTTCTCCCCGCTTTGGTCGATCACCAACGCCCCCCGGGCTCACCGCCGCAGACCATCAGCGGAAAGGCGTTCAAAGCGTCTTCGCTCCTTAGTCTCGTGTGGATACTTCTCCAAGTACGCTTGCGCCTCGTCGTCAAAGCCTTCCCAAAACAGGCGATGTTCTAAGGCCTCCAGGGCTCTCTCCACCACTTCCTGCTGGCTGGAGGCCTGCAGGCGGCGGGCTAACTGCCCTACCTTCCTCCGGACCCGGGACGAGACTCGAATCGAACTGCCCGCCGGCTGCGCCATCCGCTTCATTATCCCGCATGCCGATCCCGCATGCAATGGTCGTCATGATATACTCCCTCAGCCATGCGGCTGGGCCTGCAAATGGCCAGTTAGCCGGGGGAACGGACCAACCGGACTCCGCAGGCTTGGACGCTGCAAGGTGGGGCCTATGCTGGGCCGGTTCTGAGATATAATGCTAGCATGCAAGCAAGCAAGCGACTGGTCCCCTTGAACGCTAGAATCGATGCCACGGTTCGCCGGGGCTTTGACGTGGCCGTGGCGCACCGGGGCATCACCAAGCAAGAGGCCGTCGAGGAAGCCCTGCGGCGCTGGGTGGCTGACCAGGCTGCCTC
Source organism: Terriglobia bacterium (assembly GCA_041477005.1). Taxonomy (GTDB): domain Bacteria; phylum Acidobacteriota; class Terriglobia; order Bryobacterales; family JACQDG01; genus JBGOUJ01. Next base: position 8,691 of record JBGOUJ010000202.1, read on the forward strand.
CCGGAAACGCCGTATGGACGAGGCTCCACTGATCCCCTCCCGCCGGCCGGGTAGTTTGCGCCTTACCAACAAGCAAATCGATGATCTTCTATTTGGCTGATGTAAACGTCTGGCTGGCCATTGCCCATCAGGCTCACGTGCATCACACGATCGCCCGGGATTGGTTCCATTCCCTGGGGCGCGATCGACTGTTCTTCTGCCGCCTGACGCAGATCGGCTTCTTGCGGTTGTTGACCACCCCAGGTGTGATGGGCGGCCAGGTCAAGTCACAGGTCGAAGCCTGGAAGGCCTTCGATGAATTCCGCCGCAATGCCCGCGTGCAATACCTTGAGGAACCCAGCGGCGTGGCGGAGATGTTTCGCCGCCTCACGCAGGGACAACTCCCCTACAGACGGGCGTGGTCCGATGCCTACATTGCAGCGGTCGCGATACAGTCCGGGTTGACGGTTTCGACGTTTGATCGCGACTTCCTGCGGCTGGAGGCGCCGACGATGATCCTGGCTCCGTCTTAGTACTTCCGCCATTGCTGCACCGGCCGCGCTGGGGTATAGTGACTTCCATCATGCGCTTCCTCGTAGCGACGCTGCTTTCCACTATCGCCCTGGCCCCGGCCGCCACCCTCCACGTCGACTCCCCCATGCCGCCGCCCGCTTGGGCGCTGCTCGAGCGCGAGGTGCTGCGCGCCAACTCGCTCGCCTGCGACCGCTTCGGCAACAAGTACCTCGATGCCCGGGGCTACCTGCTCCACACCCCCCGCTGGGGCACGCTCGACGGGCCGGACGACGCCATCGAAACCTTCTATAACTGGACCATCCTGCACGCGCTCGGCGCCTCCGACAGCGTTCTCCGCCACTTCAAGCACGCCTACGAAGGCCACCTCCAGCAGTACAAGGAGCTGCGCACGGTCAAGACCGAGATCGCCAAGGATGGCGCCTATTACAAAGAGTTCATCACCCAGTCCGACTGGTTTCACACCGGCGAGGGCATGCGCGGCCTGCAGTTTCAGCCGCTCTCCGACCCCTACGACGAGAAACTCCGCGCCCGCTTCCGCCGCTTCGCCGGCCTCTACATGAACGAGGACCCCGAGGCCGCCAACTACGACTCCCAGCACAAGATCATCCGCAGCATCTGGAATGGGTCGAAAGGCCCCATGATGCATAAGGCCACGACCTACGACTGGGTCGGCGACCCCGTTCCCGGCAGCTTTCATCTCCTGCACTCCCCCAACGGCCGCGGCCAGATGCTCGACCTGATGAAGGTCTACGACAAGATGCTGGCCCACTGCGCCGAATACCTGGACAGCGTCGGTGACCACCCGCTGAACCTCGCCTCGACCGGGCTGAGCGTGAACGCCTTCGCGCTCACCGGCGAGCAGAAGTACCGCGACTGGGCCCTCGAATACGCCGGCGCCTGGCGCGACCGCATCGCCCAGAACGGCGGCAACATTCCGACCAACATCGGCCTGGACGGGAAAGTCGGCGGCGAGTACGGCGGCAAGTGGTACAAGGGCACCTACGGCTGGAACTTCACCATCTACGACGGCGAGCTCGAGCAGATCGCCCACCGCAACAGCTACCAGGCCGGTTCGTGGCCGGGCTTCGGCAACGCCTACCTGCTCAGCGGCGACCCCTCCTACATCGCCACGCTCCGCAAGCAGATGGACAACCTCTACGCCCAGAAGAAGGTGGTCGACGGCCGGGAGATGCTCCCCTCGATGTTTGGCGACCCGCGCGGCTACAAATACGCCGGCCGGGAAGAGTGGTACCTGTGGACCCCCAACCTGCAGATCGACCGTCTCATCCAGATCTACACCTGGTCTATGGATCGGCGGGACCTGGAGCGCCTTCCGAAGACCGGCTGGATCGGGTTCCTCGAAGGGTCCAATCCCAACTACCCCGAGCAGGCGCTGCGCGGCTCGCTGGACTTCATCCGCCGGCACGTCCAGGCGATGGACAACGACATCACCAGCGCCGACACCCGGCTGGCCGACTACCTGATGGGCTATAACCCGGCGTCGATTGAGCCCCTCACCGAGCTGACCTGGGGCGCTTGCCTACCTGGTAATATCTGGTCGCTCCACGCGCGGGTCCGCTACTTCGACCCCGAGCGGCGGCGCGCCGGCCTGCCCGAGGATGTCGGGGCGCTGGTGGAGAAACTCACCGCCGACTCCGTCACCCTGACCCTGGTGAACACCAACCAGGTGCAGGCCCGCAGCGTCGTCATTCAGGCGGGCGGTTACGCCGAGCACCAGTTCGGCTCGGCCACCCTGAACGGCCGGACCGCGCCGATCAACCAGTCCTGGGTGCAGGCGCGTCTGGCGCCGGGCGCGGGGGCGCGGATCGAGTTCCAGACCAAGCGCTACGCCAACCCGCCCACCGCCGCTTTCCCCTGGGACCGGTAGCCGCGTGATCGGACAAATCCTCTCCCGCTCAATTACCACTCGAAACGCAGCGCCATGCGAAAGGCACGCGCCCCAGGCTGGTCGCCCGTGCCCTCGCCGTTTACGCCGCCTACGCCGCTGATCACCGCCGCGCTGCCGGACGAAGTGATGTCCGTTCCCGGGTTGCTGAAGTTCGGGTGATTGAAAATATTGGTCGCTGTCGTCTCCCAGCGCAAATGCGCGCCGTTCTCTTTAAAGAAAAAGTCCTTGTGC
>JBGOUJ010000203.1:0-11335 GCA_041477005.1 Terriglobia bacterium
AGTGGCCTCCCGGCAAGTGCTGTGGTCCACGTATCTGAAGACCGAAGACCGCTCCTCGAGCGGCCTGCATCGTGCCGCCCGGGACATCGTCAAGCAGCTCAAGAAAGAGCTGGCGGGCACCGAAAAATAGCCACAGAGAGACAAAGGGGATCACGGTTCGCTGTGTAGCTTGGCCTTGAGGATCTCCGGGGGCCACAGCCACCCGAGTGGATCAGGGCTCTCTGTGCCTGTGTGCCGCAGTGGCTGATACCTTGGCCGCGAGGACTTTCCGGTAATGCGCCTCCAAACGGGCGGTCAGCACCCGCATGTCCCAGTTTTGCTCGACCTCGCGGCGGGCGCGCTCGGCCATGGCGCGGGCCCGGAGGGGGTCGGCCAACAGGACGATCGTTTTTTGGGCGAATTCCTCCGGCGCGTCGGCCAACTCAACCAGCTCGCCGCTGGATGTGGCCAGGCCTTCGGCCCCGACAGTGGTTGAGACCGCGGGGATGCCGGCCGCGAACGCTTCGAGCAGCTTGACCCGCACCCCCGAGCCGGCCAGCACCGGGCAGACGAACACCGCGTAGCGCTCCAGCGGCTCGCGGATGTCCGCGACTTCACCGCGGAATTCCACGCCGGGAGCGTCGAAGGCCTGGGCGAATCCGGGACCGGACTGCGCGCCTACGATGACCAGACGCGTCCGGGGGCGCTCGCGGCGGACGATCGGCCAGACGCGCAGCCAGAAAAAGTTGAGCGCCTGCTGGTTGGGCAGGTGCTGGAAGTTGCCGACAAACAGCAGGGTGTCCGGCTCGCGGCCATTGGCGACGAAGCGGTAGCGGCCCACGTCGATCCCCGCGCGCAGGCCGTCCACGAGCGGCGTTCTTCCCGGCGTTTTTCGCCCGAGGAAGGATTCCAGGAACCGCCGGTTCTCCGGCGTGCAGACCTGGACGGCATCAAACTCCCGGATGGCTCGCAGCTCGAAGCGCAAGGCTCGCAAATATTCGAAGCCCGATTTCACCAGCCGCACCGGGCTGCGCTCGCGCCGCCAGCCGCGGGCGATGGACTGGAAGTAAATGTCGTGCTCGAACAGGAAGGTGGCGATGCGGTGGAAGGCCGCCGCGTAGACGGCCAACTGGGTGTACTCCACCTGCACCACGTCGATTTTCTCGGTGAAGAGGGTGCGGTGGAGGCGCCAGGCGAGGTCGCGGTTCGAGAACACCCGCGCCGCGTGCGGCAGCAGAGCGCTCCAGCCGCCGCGGTCGTGCGGCATGCGGACCAAAAATTCGACCGAGGCGCAGATCTCTTCCAGTTGCCGGTGGGTCTCGATCTCGCTTTCTTTGTCCAGCAGGCAGAGCAGGTGGACTCGCGCCAGCCGCGCCAGCTCTTGCAGTGTCTGGCTCATGAAAACGGCGCCCCCGTGGACCGGCGGATGGATGGGGTAGGGCGAAAGAAACAGCACGTTCAGCTTTTCGCGGGCCGGGTCGGGACATTCGTAACGGTCGCGGAAATAGCCTCCCAGCGGCCTTAGGAAGGCCTCGGTGTCGGAGATAACGGCGAGGGAGCGGGCGCGCCGGCGCGCCGCGAGCACCCGGGGCAGTTGCCGGAAGGCCTTCACCAGCGCGGGTGGGCTGGTGCGCGTGGGCGTGTCGCCTGTGAGCAGGCGGACCCACATGCTGCCGTAGACGTTCGCCAACTGGCCGACTAAGCGGCGCCAGTCGTGGATGTTCTTCCAGGCGAAGAGCAGGTAGTTTTTCCGCAGCACCGTGCGGATGAAGGCCTCGTCGAACCTCCGGCCGATGGTCCCGCGGTGCTCGTGGTAGACCACGCTGCGCGGCTCGTAGTGCACCGTCCAGCCGCGCTTCCAAGCCAGGTAGCTCACGTCGGTGTCTTCGAGATAGAAGGGCTCGTAGAGCGGGTCGAAGCCGCCGAGGGCGAGAAACTTCCTCCGGTCGTAGGCCGAGGAGCCGCCGCCGGCGTAGAAGACCGGGAACAGCGACCGAACGCGCTGGTCGATGATGTGTCGGACGTGCAGGCGGCCTTCGAGCCACGCGCCCTCGGTCAGGCCGGTCTCCTCGCGTCTCTTGTTCGGATCGGTGAAGAAGATCTGGCCGGAGACGGCGAAGACGCGGGGGTTCGAGAAGCCGTCGAGCAGGGGCTGCAGAAGGTCCGGCTCGACGCGCATATCGCTGTTGAGCAGCACCACGATGTCGTTGCGCGCGGCGCGGAAGCCGGCGTTCGAGCCGCCGCCGAAGCCGCGGTTGCGATCGAGCGCCAGGACCCGCACCTGCGGGAAACGCTCCCGCAGAAACTCGGCGCTGCCGTCGGTGGAGGCGTTATCGACCACCAGGACCTCGTTTTCCGGGCTGCCGGCCGCGGCGGCGATTACCGAGGGCAGGTATCTTTCGAGCAGATCTCTGCCATTCCAATTTGGAATAACAAACGTCGCCGCGCGGTTGGATGGCTGCTCATCAGCGGGCAACGGCCGGCGGGGACGCAGCAGCGCCAGCAGGTCGGCGCCGGCGAGGGCGAGTGCCGCCGACAGCAGCAGCAGCGGCGCGGCGGCGACCAGAAAGATCACCACCAGCGTCACCCGGAACCAGATGATCAGCGCTTGATAGGAACGTTGCATTCGACGCGGCAGGGGAAGCGCACGTAGCCGTAAATCTCGCCGTCGCTATGCCCCATCTGGACTGTGACGGCGTTGTCAATCCAGTCGCACATCTCGTAGGCGTGCAACGTGCCGTTGGCGATGGCGGGCGAAAAAGAGAAATGGGAAGGATACAGCTCCGGCACCAGGAGGTGAAAATCCACCGTGAAGATGTCGCCCGGCGACATGGCCGGCAGCTCGTAGCCTTCCCGCGCCGTGTTGGTGCCGGAGAAATCGATCCCCAGGTGGTTGCGCATCATGAAGCCGACCATGGGGAAATCGAGGCCCTGGTGAGCGCGGACGCTGATCCGCACCGTGATCCGGCCGCCCGGCTGGAGCAGGCTCACCGGCTCGCCCGCCGTGTCGAGGATCGCAATGCCGAGGATCTCGGCGGCCTTGTTGCCGTAACGGTAGTCGATGTTGGGGATGGTCTCGACGACCTCCGGCGCGATCACCGGCGGCGAGCCGGAGGCGCGCGGCTCGGCGCCCTTGAGCTTCAGGTAGGCGGCGTCTTTTTCGACCATCCGCGAGAGGTACTTGCTGACGACCGCCTCGGGAGCGCCGATCTCTACCAAGCGGCCGGTCTCCAGCCACATCACGCGGTCGCCGACCGCCTTGATGTCGGCCATGCTGTGGGAGACGAACAGGATGGTTACCTTCTTCGAGCGCAGCTCATGGACCTTGCGCATACAGCGCTGGCGGAAGTAAACGTCGCCGACCGCCAGGGCCTCATCCACCAGCAGGATCTCCGGATCGACGTTGATCGCTACGGCGAAGGCCAGCCGGACGACCATGCCGCTCGAATAGGTCTTCACCGGCTGGTTGACGAACTCGCCGATCTCGGCGAAATCGGTGATCGCCTGGTAGCGCTGGTCGATCTCGCGTGTGGAGAGGCCGAGGATGGTGCCGTTGAGGTAGACGTTGTCGCGGCCGCTGAATTCGGGATTGAATCCCGAGCCGAGCTCGAGCAGCGCCGAGACGCGTCCGCCGACGCTGACCTCGCCCTCGGTCGGAGGGAAGATGCCGGCCACCAGTTGCAACAGGGTGCTCTTGCCGGAGCCGTTCTCGCCGATGATGCAGAAGGTCGAGCCGCGCTCGATTTCGAAGCTGACGTCGCGCAGCGCCCAGAAATCGCGGTGGAAGGAGCGGCGGTTGAAGAGCAGCAGCTCGCGGAGACGGTCCCCGGGGGAGCCGTAGATCGGATAGCTCTTCGAGACGCCGTGGAACGAAACCATCGGAATTAGTCTAGTATGCCTTCTCGGGAGGCTTTTTGCGGCGGCGAGCCGGGCAAAATTGAGTTCCTCTTTGGGCCATGACGAAGCCATGCGCGTTGATTCTATTGGGGAAATGGGCTAACGAGACGGCTGCGCAAGTAGTGCCCGCACGAAGGTCCGCGGCGCGGCGATAATCGGCCTGGAGATCAACGGGTAGGTTTCTCTTGGTCTCTTCGTAAACCCTTTCCGCCAGCACCATTCGGCAGAGGCGGGCAGCACAAAGCGAGAGCACTGCGCGATCTGCGCCCCATTCAAACAGGAGGCCTTTAACAAGGACGTTGGAATCGAGGAATAGCCGGGTATGGCCCACCGCAACTCAAGGCCGACCGGCTGCCGGCTTCTCTCGCCGGGCGAGGCTGGGGTAGTCTCGTTCGAACATCTGGCGCCGCGTGGCCTGGAGATCTTTCGCGATTTGTTCGTACAGCTTTCGGTAGTTCTTCTGGGATCCTTCGGCGAAGTGTAGATGCCCATGGGCTTGGTCGACTTGCGCAGCCGCCTTCTCAAACTCTTCATTGTCGAGCGATCTCATCGCTGCTTGACAGAACTGCTTGCACGCGTCGACGTCGCCTCTGGCCGCTTTGGAAAGAGGGCGGCTCTCAAGCTTCCGGAGCGTGACTTCCATACGTCGGAGGGCTTCGCGAAGTTGTTTTACGGCATTCCTGGCGACCATATTGTCATTATATCGCCTCGCCCAACCGGGCGGCGAATCGTCGGGGGGCCGGTTCCACCGGAGATGGAAAAATGCCGGCCACCAGTTGCAGCAGCGTGCTCTTGCCGGAGCCGTTCTCGCCGATGATGCAGAAGGTCGAGCCGCGCTCGATTTCGAAGCTGACGTCGCGGAGCGCCCAGAAATCGCGGTGGAAGGAGCGGCGGTTGAAGAGCAGCAGCTCGCGCAGACGGTCTCCGGGCGAGCCGTAGATCGGATAGCTCTTCGAGACCTGATGGAAGGACAGCATCAGGATTAGTCTAGTATGCCTGGCATCACATGCTCGACCACGACGGCCAGCCAAGTTTGGGTTCACTTTGGATGGCGCCGGCATGGAGATGCTGGATTCTGTCGGGGCGAATCGGCTTCGGCTTGTTTTGGGAACCCGATGCATGGGTACTCACGTTTTCGTGCGATGATCGTGACGAGATGGCCTGGAACGCCGGCCTGCGGGGCAACTTGACTCCGTCGAGGGGTTCGAGTAGCCTCGTTAGTTTCAGCGAAGCCGTTCAGCGTCGTGCCCGCCGAGCTGTCTGATGACAGTCCGATCTCAAGCTTTTGCCTTTTCTTCGCCCCATAGGCGTTGACGAAAAAATATTGCGAAATCGGAGCCTCGCGTCACTATTCGGAGCCTCGCGTCACTATAATAAGAACCTTTAGCGGACGTTGGCATCTGACATACATTGTATTAAGAGGCAGGACTCCCCAGTCGACTTATCCGGATTAGCAGGAGCAACGTGCTCAAGTGGAGGAGAGATGGGCGAGAAAGCCGCAACTCAACGAGTCGCCGGCCCGGTCGAAGCTAGAGCGGGTGGAAACTCTGTGGCTGTCGCAAAGGGTGTAGACCCTCCCAATGTAAGCGTCAAGAAAGGGCGTTGCGGGTGGCAGGAAGTTGTCACCAATTCGGATGAGGTATCGATTTTCGAGGCACTTTCCGACGAGCGGTGGGACTTCAGCACGATTGAGGGCCTGTCAAGAACGACAGGTTTGACGGAGCCCGCGGTTAGGGATATTCTTTCGAAGTATCCGAGCCTGGTTCGTCGGGCTGACGTGTCGGACGCGAAAGGTCGCGAGCTTTTCACAGTCAGGGAAAGGCCGGTGCGCATTCGAGAGAAGCTAGCGACGTTGCAGGCACATCTTGCAGATACCTTCGGGTTCGGGTGACTCCACGGATGATCGCCGAGATCTTGTGTGGCCTTGTCGGCGGCGTGGTCCACCCGTTCTTGGCGGCCTACCGAATGTCGCAACGCCCACGCTCCCAACGCCCCGAATGGCTAACGTCGAGGTTCTTTTGGATTTGCAGCGCGATCATGACGCTCTTGGCAGGCTTTGTCGTGGGGGTCTACCAAGCCACCGGCGCGCATCTGAACGTGTTGCAGGCCTTCTACCTGGGTGCAGGGACCCCCGCGCTGCTGAGTAGCATCGTAAGCCATGGTCCCAGGGTTTCCCCTGGACGGGTCCTCTAGGTCAGAAGACGCGTTCCATGAAGGCTTGAACGCTCGCGATCTTCTCGTGGACCGTGGGTCTGCGCGAACGCAGCGTGTACAGCCGCTGTCCATTGGGGCCCGGCGCATCCGACTCCCGGACCCACTGCTGGTATTTTTTTAGGATCTCCTGTACTCCGTCCTTTGGCAATCCGGTCTCATGGGAGATTCCTTCTACGGTCCGGAAGTCCCAGTCAGGGCTGGACAGCGCAGTCAGCACACGTACGGCGTCAGGCTCTCGAACATGTCGCTGCCACTCATGTTCCATGGCGTTCCTCCGGTTTCTCTTGTTTCCCATCCCCCCGGGCCCCGGCGGTCTGTGTTATTACTCAATGTTTATCGGCATCCCGGCCCAAACCCTTCACGCGCCGGACCACCCGATCGCAATTGAGGTTGCACGAGAACTGCCAAGAGATCCTCTCTATCACACACTCCCTAAGACGCAAGAAACCGGCCGCAAGTTTTTTCAAGCGCTCCCAAAGCCGTGAGCTTTATCACCAGCCAACGGTTGGGTCTCCAGATACGCGACCTAGCGGTGCTCCCGTCGCTGTGGGAGAGACCCGCGGGGATGGTCCCAACATCGACTCTGCGCTTGGTTGGCCAAGCGGGACAATAGGGAGTAGAAATTACTCTTGGACCGAAACGCTCTTAGTCTTTGCAGATACGCCGTTCAGGTAGATGCCGTCGCGGCCGCTGAACTCGGGATTGAACCCCGAGCCAAGCTTGAGCAGCGCCGAGACGCGTCCGCGGACTTCGACGCCTCCCTGGGTTGGCTGGAAGATGCCGGCCACCAGTTGCACTACACTAGACTAGAGGACGTCGGCGAAGCCCTTCTTGGTGTGGCGGAAGAAGAGGCCGCCGAGGATGAACGTAGCGACCGCGAAGAGGGTGAGCAGGGCCAGGTCGCGCGCGGCGGGCGGGTGAGCGGAGAGGATGCTGGTGCGGTAGCCGCGTACGGCGTAGACGAGGGGATTGAAGGTCACCAGCCAGTGCAGCGCCGGCGGGAACTGGTTTTCGGCGATGAAGATGGGCGTCAGCCAGAACCAGAAGGTGAGAAGCACCGAGAGGACCTGAGCGGTGTCGCGCAGAAAAACGTGGAGGCTCGAAGCGATCCAGGCCAGTCCCAGGCTGAACAATCCTATTAAAAAGAGGTATAGGGGCAGAATGATCAGCATGGCGCTCACGTGTTTCAGCCAGACGGCCACGGCGGTGACAAGGAGCGCGAGGGCCAGGAAATGGCTCAGCAGATTCGAGAGGAAAATCGCTACCGGCACGATCTCGGCCGGGAAAACGCTCTTCTTGATCAGGTTTGCGTAATCGACCAGGGCGGAGGCCGAGCGCTGGACCGTTTCCTGGAACAGCAGCCAGGGCAGCATGCCGGCAAAGAGGAAGATCGGGTAATTGTCCGTCAACTGGCCGGGGCCGAGGCGCACGCGCAGGCAGTAGGTGAAGATGAAGGTGTAGGCGACGAGCAGCACCAGGGGATGGATGAGGCCCCAGATCCAGCCGACGGCCGAGCCGACGAATCGCTGCTCGAAATCGCGCCGCACCAGTTGAAAGATCAGGCTGCGCTGGCGCACCAGGTTCCGCAGAAACAGCGTCCCCGGCAGGTGTGTTGCCATCACAGGCAGGGTAACGGGCGAATGGGGAAAAGTCAAAAGGCTAAGGCGGCCGACGGGCGGGCCACCCACGCTTAGCGCCGAGCCGCGCGGCGACCGGACGCGCCATCTGCTAGCGTGTGCTATACAAGAAGCAGCGGAGACGGTTTTTGCCGAAAGCGCCTTCAAGCCGATGAGAGCGAAACCAAAGAACATGATCCGAAAGATCCGGCTCCCGCTGGCCGGCGATACCGAGCTGGATGCTTTCTTCAGCCGGCACGATGGCACGGAACTGGTCCAGCAGGGCATCATGGAGATCGACCCGAACCGGGGAGACCTGGAGCGGATGCTGCTCGAATACTGGAATCAGCCGAACACGAAGCAGGTGAACATTCGGATCCCGGCTGCCGCAAAGCGGATGATCGAGCGGCTGGCCCAGCGAAAAACGGTGGAAGTCTCGACGCTGGTGCGTATATGGGTGATTGAGAGCATGCGCCGCGAGGCCGCCCAACCTTAGCCATCAGTAATCAGCCGTCAGCCATCAGCCATCAGCTACCGTCCTCCGGTCCAAGCTGGTCGCGGAGTGCTGACATCTGACGGCCGAGAGCTTATCCCATTTGGTATCATAGTGGTACCACCTTCCCATGCTATATTGAAGGCGAATTTGCAGCTCCTTCGACTTTTTGGCGCTGCTTCGCGTCTGTCTTGATCGGGAGTCAGAGTTGATTTTCCGCGAGGTTGAGGATCGCGACCTGGTTTTGGCTGCGCGCCAGGGGGATGTGGACGCCTACAACCGGCTTGTCTCGCGCTGGGAGAAACGCGTCTACAACTACCTGCTGCGGGTGGTCAAGAACCGGGAAGACGCCCTCGACCTGAGCCAGGAGACGTTTCTGAAAGCCTACCGCTATCTGCGGCGGCTGGAGGAAGTGGAGCGCTTTCCACAGTGGCTGTTCCGCATCGCGCACAACGAAGCCTTTACGCAGTTCCGCAAAGAGAAGCTGGACTTCGAAGAGGACTCGCGTGAGCGCGGGAGCGGGCGGGCCATACCGGTGGCCGGACGGGCGGTGTATCCGCTCGAGCTGGAGCTGGCGGTGGAAGGCGCCCTGGACCGACTGAGCCCGGAACAGCGCGAAGCCGTAGTGCTGAAGGTTTACCAGGGCTTCAAGTTTGATGAGATCGCCCAGATCCAGTCCTGTCCGGTTTCGACCGTCAAGTCCCGTCTCTACGCGGCCTTTGAACTCCTGAAGACTGTGCTCGCGCCGGTGGCCTAGGTATTCACCCCGGCGGCAGAGAGCAACACAGGGGTGCTGATATGCGCAGTGCAGCCATCAGTTTTCAGCACACCGAAGGCTCCGGTTGCTGACGGCTGATAGCTGATAGCTGATAGCTATCTTCGAATGAGGTGATGACATGAGTTGTTCTCCGTTTGATCTGCGGGACTACTGCTTCGAGGAGCTGCGGGCCGAGGAGCGGCGTCAGGTGGAAGCCCACCTGGGCGCCTGCAGCAACTGTCGCGAAGAGGTGGAGCGGCTGCAGGCGACCCACCGCACACTGCTGCGGCTACAGGAGGAAGAGGTTCCGCGCCGCATCGCCTTTGTCTCTGACAAAGTCTTTGAACCCTCCACGGCAGCTCGCTGGTGGGCCAAGTGGTTGGGCGGCATGCCGCGGTTTGCCTTCTCGGCTGCGCTGTTGCTGGCGGTGTTTTTCACCGGGGCGTGGATCTCGCGGCCGTCAATCACGGTCGAGAAGGGCCGCTGGCAGGTCGCCTTCGGGGGCGGGGACTCCCGCGTGGAACAGACCCTGGCCGCGGTCGAGGCCCGGCACGCCGCCGAAATGAGCGACGTGAAGGAAAGCTACGAAATCTTGGTCAAGGAGATGAACGTGCTATATCGCCAGGCGGCGGAAACGCGGCCGGCGACGTTCAGACAGTAAACGCTTATGACCCTTTCTACGATTTGCACTTTACTGATGGCCGCCGCCACCATGACGGCGACCGACGGCCGCGCCTTGCGCGCGACGCTGAAGAACTCGGAGCAGACCATCGACGATCGGCTCCAGCAGATGACTGCCCGCGCGCCCTTCGCCCTGCTGGGAACCGCACGCGGCGCTTACCTGGCCGGCTACGGCGCTGTCTTTACCGCCGAGGTGAACCTGGCACCGGTGGCCGGCCTCAGCCCCTTCCGCCCGGCCTACACGCCGCAGGAGATCCAGGGCCTGAACAAGCAGAAGCGCGAGAAGCTGAGCGCGCTGAAAGCGGGGATGCGCCAGTTGCTCATGGAGCAGGCGGCTGCTCTGCCACAAGTGCCGCCGAACGAGAAGATCGCCATCGCGGTCACCCTGTTCAACTTCCGCTGGGAGGACACCACCGGGCTGCCTTCCCAAGTGGTCATGCAGTCGACAAAGCAAGCGCTGCTGGACTTGCAGGCCCGCCGCGCCGGGCCCGAGGCGCAGGAGCGGGCGATTGAAGGGGCGGAGTTCTAGATGGACCAGCGCCTGGGCCAGATCCTGATCCGGCGCGGGCTGCTGCAGCCGGCGGACCTCGACAAAGCCCTGGAGCTGCAGCGCGAGCGGGGCGACAAGATCGGCCGCATCCTGGTCGATCTCGGCTTTGTCGCCCAGCGCGACGTGCTGGCGGCGCTCGCCGAGCAGCAGGGCATACCGCTGGTCTCGGCCCAGCAGTTCCCGGCGGTGTCGCCGGAGCTCGAAGGCATCGCCCCGCGCTACATGCGGCAGTTCAAGTTTCTGCCGGTCGAGATCGAGGATTCGACCGTCACGCTGGCCATGGCGGACCCGCTCGACTTCGAAACCATCAACACCGTCCGGCTCTTCACCAAGCTGCAGGTGAAGACCGCCATCGCCGGCGAGCAGGAGATCCTCGACGCCATCGATAAGTATTACGGCGAGGGCGAGCAGAACGTGTCGGCGGCCGGGAGCGGCGTCACCGGGGCCGGCCTCTTTGAAGAAGAGCAGGAGATCGAGCACCTGCGGGACATGGCCAGCGAAGCGCCGGTGATCCGGCTGGTGAACTCGATGATCGCGCTCGCGCTCGACCGGCGGGCGAGCGACATCCACATCGAGCCTTACGAAAAGGAGTTCCGCGTCCGCTATCGCATCGACGGCGTGCTGCACGAGCAGGAGCCGCCGCCGCGCGAGCTCAAGGCCGCCGTGACCTCGCGGCTGAAGCTCATGGCCAAGCTCAACATCGCCGAGCGCCGGCTCCCGCAAGACGGCCGCATCAAGCTGAAAGTGCTCGGCCACGAGGTGGACCTGCGCGTCTCGACCCTGCCGACGCTCTACGGCGAAAGCGTGGTCATGCGCCTGCTCGACCGCAGCGCGGGCGACTTCTACGACCTGCAGAAACTCGGCTTCGACCAGCACATGCTCTCCCGCATGGAGTTTTACACCTCGCTGCCCCATGGCATCCTCCTGGTCACCGGGCCGACCGGAAGCGGTAAATCGACCACGCTCTATTCGGCGCTGAAGCGCATCAACCTGCCCGACAAGAAGATCATCACGATCGAGGACCCGGTGGAATACCAGATGGACGGCATCAACCAGATCCATGTGAATCCGCAGATCGGGCTGACGTTCGCCGCCGGGCTGCGGCACATCGTGCGCCAGGACCCGGACGTGATCATGGTGGGAGAGAT
>JBGOUJ010000204.1:0-11261 GCA_041477005.1 Terriglobia bacterium
CGGCATGTTCGCGGCTGTGCCTGTCCCATGCGGGATCCCGATGCTTTCCGGGTCTCCTTTGGACGGGCAGACGGCGGAATCGGCGCGCGCGTGGCTGAGTGCCAGATCCTCAGGCAAATCAGGGAATCGGGTTTCCGCCGCCGAGTTCCGTCGCGGAGTAGCTGGAGCTAATCCGCCCGCCCCAACTCCTCCGGAAACAGCGCAAACCCATCGGGCGGCGGGAAGATCTGCCGCAGCAGATCGAGGCGCTTTCGCAGATAGCGGGTAGGCAACTGCCGCGGGCCGGTCTCCACGTCGATATCGCAGCAGAGGCCGTGCAAATACAATGTGGCCGTGTCTTCAAACGCTTGACGGATGTATTCCCGCTGCAGCTTGGTATCCTTCAGCAGGTTGGTCTGCCGGCGCAGCAACTGCTGCTTCAATCGCCAGCTCTTCTCCTCGACCTCGCCGTGGATCTCGTTGGCCAGCTCCTCGCGCAGCAAGCGGCTGAAGCGCTCCCGCTGCTGGTCGGTCATGCGGTAGGAAACCAGCGCCGCCAGGCCGTTGTAAAACGTGTAGTGGCAATCCGCCACTTCTTCTTCCTTGACCGCCAAAAAGAAGAAGAAGTCCGGCCCCAGCTCCAGGCTGGTGGCGGCGACCTGCCGGTTCTCCGCCGGCTTCTCAAAAGCCACCAGGTCCCCGGTCTTCCCGTTGCTGCGCTCCAGATACGGCACCAGCATCAGCCGCACCTTGGGCAGGACTTCGTGGAGCGACGGCGGCAGGGCCGCGATCGGCTCCTTGACGTATTGCTGGATCTGGCTATCCTCCAGCGGCAGCGCCGCAAAGTAGGAATAGGAATTGTTCAGCGGCACCATCTCCCGCTGAAACTGCTCGGCAAACGCATCCACCGGCAGCCGAGAGGTCAGGGAAGCAGAGCTCGACATGATCCTCAGCCATCGTAACATAAAGCCAGCCGTCGGCCAGTCAGCGGCAAATCAGCCATCAGCCGGCAGCCATCAGCCATCAGCCGGCAGAAAATCAGCTATCAGCCATCAGCGGTCAGCTTTCAGCAATCCGTCGCGCGGTGGGTTACCCTGATTGCTGAAGCTGACCGCGGCCGGCCGATAGCCGGTAGCTGACGGCCGATAGCTGGATGACCCACGGCTCATAGCTGTTAGCCGATGTCTCCAAAGTTGACGCCAGGAGGCTGACGGCTGATGGCTGCCGGCTGATAGCTGATAGTTGATAGCTGCTGGCTGATGGCCGACCGCCGGATCACTGAGTGCTGACGGCGGCTGGCTGACGGCTGATGGCTGCTTTTCTGACGGCTGATTGCTGACGGCTGCCGTTTGCTGCCTCTATGAAGTGCCTCGTCTCGGCCGGCGAAGAGTCCGGCGATCGATATGCGGCGGCGTTGGTGGAGACGCTCCGCCGGCGGCTGGACGGCGTCGAGTTCTTCGGCTGCGCCGGGGTGCGGCTGCGCGCCGCCGGCGTACGCCCTGTGATCGAAGCCGAGCGGCTCGCGGTGGTCGGACTGGTCGAGGTCGTCCGCCACCTGCCGCGCATCTATGGCGAGTTTCGGAAGCTGGCGGCGGCCGCCGAGCGGGAGCGGCCGGATTTGGCGATCCTGACCGACTCGCCTGATTTTCACCTCCGCTTGGCCAAGAAGCTGGCCCGGCTGCGCATTCCGGTCGTCTACCTGGTCGCCCCCCAGGTGTGGGCCTGGCGGCGGTGGCGAATCCGGCTGATGCGGCGCGTGATTACCCGGTTGCTCTGCATTTTCCCCTTCGAAGAGGCCTTCTTCCGGCAGCACGGCGTTGCCGCTACCTATATCGGACACCCGCTCGCCGGCAACGTCCGGCCGTCGCTCGGACGAAACGAGTTTTTTCGGAAACACCGGCTGGCCGCGGGCCGTCCTCTAATTGCGGTGCTTCCCGGCAGCCGGCGCGGGGAAGCTGCCCGGCACCTTCCCGTTCTGCTCGAAGCCGTCCGCCGCCTTAACGCCTGGCGGGCCATGAGTTTTGTGCTGGCTGCCTCGCGCAGCGCCGGCCAAGCATTTTTTGTGAACCAAATCACCGGTTCGGGGGTCCAAGTAATAGAGGGCGAAACCTACGACGTGTTGGCCCATGCCGACCTAGCCCTGGTCGCCAGCGGCACGGCCACCATCGAAGCGGCCCTGCTAGGCGCCCCCATGGTGACGTTTTATCGGGTGCACCCGGTGACCTGGATTCTGGGAAAATGGTTAGTGAAGGCGCCGTTCCTCAGCATGGTGAATTTGCTGGCCGAGCGAAAGATCGTGCCCGAGCTGATTCAGGCCGACTGCACCCCGTCGCGCCTGGCGGCCGAGGCGCGGGGGCTGCTCGAAGAGCCGGCGCGGATCGAGCGCATGCGCGGCGAGCTGGCCGAGCTGGCGCAAAAGCTGGCCGGCGGCGAGCAGGCGATGGACCGGGCGGCGGGCGTGATTCAGGATCTGCTCCGCGCCCGCCAGGAGGCGTTGGGGATGGAATCCGGAGCGGTTTCCGGATAGAAGCGAGGAGTCTGTGATGTTTCGTCGGTGTTTGGCTTTGTCTGGTTTTGTGCTGCTGGGCCTGGCGTCGCTTGCCTCGGCCCAAGAGCGGGAGAGGCGCGTGCGGATCGACGTCGAACATTACCGCATCGACGCCGAGATCAACCCGCGCACCCAGTCGCTGACGGCTCGGACCACGGTGCGGTTTGTGCCGCAGGAAGACACCTCGAGCGTCGTCTTCGAGCTGAACAATGGCCTCAACGTCGCTCATGTGCTCGGAGAAAAGGGCGAGGAAGTCCCGGCCACCCGTTTCCAGCAGGATTTCACCGTCCGGTTGAACTTCGCGTCGCAGCTCGCCAAAGGCAAGCCGGTGGCGGCGACCTTCGTCTACGACGGCCGGCTGAACGGCGTTGACAACTCGCCGGTCGATGGCGTCGCCTTCGCCAACATCGCCAACGACCGCTCCTTCCTGCTCTATCCCGCCCGCTGGTTCCCCGTCAGCGGCTACACTGCTGACCGCTTCAACGCCGACATGAATATCACCGTCCCCAACGGCATGGACGTGATTGCGAGCGGCCTGCACACCACCAAGCCCGGCCCCGAGGGCAAGACCATCCACAGCTTCACTTACGATCACGCTTCCTTCCCCGGCAGCATCGCCGTGGTCACCGGCCAGCCGGCGAGGGTGACAAGCGAGGGCGCCACCACCACCCTTTACTTCTACGGCGACCAAAAAGATCAGACCAGCCCCTATGGCGATGCCGCCGGCAAGATTGTGAAATATTTCACCTCGCTGTTCGACCTGCCGCCCGTGGCTAACCTGACCATCGTCGAAACCGACGAGAACGCCCCCAACGGCTATGCCTCGCCGGGCATCTTGTTCCTGAGCCCGGCCGGTATCGGCCGCCGGGTCAACAACCGCCTGCTGTCGCTCGAGATCGCCCACCAGTGGTGGGGCATGCTGGTCTCTCCGGCCTCGCGCCGGCACCTGTGGCTGGAGAACGGCTTCGCCAACTATGCCCACCTGCTGTGGGTGGAGAACTCTGCCGGCCCGGCAGCCTTCGGTTCCGAGATGCAGGAAACCGGCGTCGAGTCCCTGATCAACGAAGAAACGTCGGTCCTCCAGGCCGACACCCTGGAAGACTACTCGGCGGCCCTCACCAGCCTCACGTCCAGCAAGGGCGCAATGGTTCTGCACATGCTCCGTTACGTGGTGGGCGACGACGCATTCTTCAAATCGGTGAAGGAATTCGCGCAGAAGTTCGCCTGGAATTCGGCCCTCACCGCCGATTTCGAGAAGATCGTCTCGGCCAACTACAAACAAAGCCTCCAGTATTTCTTCATCGAGTGGATCGAATCGGCCGGCGCCTCCGAGTTCAAGCTCGAGTACACGATCTTCCGTTTGGGCAACGGCAAAGGCTTCCGGGTGGTTGGCAAGGTCAGCCAGGACAAGGACACCTTCCGGATGCCGGTGGAAATGCTGATCGAGACCGAAGGCGAGCCGGAAAAGAAGGTGATCGAGGTCGCCGGCACCGCCTCGGAGTTTTCCGTCGATACCTTCGGAAAGCCCAAGAAGGTCACCTTGGACCCCGACCACAAAGTCATGCGTCTCGATAACAACGTCCGGGTCTCGGTGGCCATCAAGAAAGGCGAGCAGCAGGCCGAGCTAGGGTATTACAACGAGGCTCTGCAGGAATACCAGAAGGCGCTCGACGTCAACCACAACAGCTCGCTGTCGCACTACCGCATCGGCGAGGTGTTCTTCCTGCAGGGCAGTTGGCAGTCGGCGGCCAACTCGTTCCGCGAGGCCATCAACGGCGACCAGGAGCCGAAGTGGACCGAGGTGTGGTCCCACATCAACCTGGGCAGGATCTTTGACATGACCGACCAACGGGATCGCGCCGTCAACGAGTACCAGCAGGCCATCCGCACCAAGGACAACACCCAGGGCGCCTTGGACGAGGCGAATAAGTACCTACAAACTCCCTACAAGCGGCGCCGAAAGAGCGAGGAAGCCTGACCGCTCCCGGTTCCGCCCCCCCTGCCGAGCCGCTACCGTAGGGGAGCGGGTTCCCGCAACCCCGAAACCGCTCCCTCACGGTCGCGGCCCGGAAGACCCGGTCAGCTCCCATTCCTGGGTGTTTTCATCCAGCTTCAATAGGTAGAGGTTCCCGTCGTCGGCCCGAACCCGAAAGTACTTGTAATCCGGCCCGTACCACCGGTCAATCACCTCTTCCACCTGGTACCAGCGCTCCTCCAGGCAAAACCGCAGAGGCCGCTCGTTGGCTTTGTATCCGCTATGACCCTCTACACCAACTTTCATCGATTTTTAAGGCCCTGGCACGCTTGACAACGGCACTGGGAGGGCTAAAATAGGGCGATCTGGACTCGTCTCGCGCACGAATGGCCGATACACCCTTTCATCACACCCGCACTCAATCCAACTGAGCCCATCGCTATGGAGCCGTATTGCGAGCATCCGCGCACCAAGATCATAGCCCGTGACGGCAACGTGGACTATGTGGAATGCCTCGATTGCAAGAAAGTTTTCGAGGCTGAGGACCTCGAGCCGTTGGCTACGGAAGCGGAAGAAGAGGCCGATTCCTAGAGGCCGTTCGGACTGCCTCGGCCAAGCCCACAGCGGGGCTGCGCGGCGAGGCGCCTGAGCTGAGGCGCCGCCGGCTGCGGAGGCGCACCAGGTCGAAACGGCGCTAGCGCGCCCGTTCCAGTTGCGCTCCCACCAACTCCTCCAGCCGCGATGGCGGGACCGCCAGCAAATCCTTCTCGGCGTCGGAGCCGGTCAGCAACGCTCCCCGGATGTATTCGGCTGCGATTCGCAGGCACAGGTCATCGCTCAGCAGAATCTCCAACCGGCTGCACGCCTGCTCCAGCGGCCCGTGAGGCAGCGCCACGACCTTTCCCATCCCGTTGACCAGGAATTTCACATCTACCGTATCGCTGCGCCGCAGTGAAATGGCCGTCTGCAGCCACGCGAACTCGACCTGGTATCGCTCCGCTGCCACCTGCGACGTCACCTCGAAGTTTTTATAATCCACGGAGGTGCTCCGGGGCCGTCGGTGCGCGATAGAACGCCCGAAACAACGGAACCGCAGATGAACGCAGATAAACGCAGATTCGAACCAAGCAGCTATCAGCGTCCATCCGCGTTCATCTGCAGTTCCAATCTGGTTTTTTCATGCCCCTTACCCTGCGGTCGCGGCTCGGAGTCCGGGTGTATGTCGCGCACCCGCGCCGATTCCCACACCTAATTACAGCACAACCAGGCCGCTGTCGCACCGGCCCGCCATCACCCCGCCCGTTGTCGCACCGGCGGCGATCACACCAGCCCGCTATCACAACGGCCCGCTATCGCACCTGCCGAAGTCACACCGCGCCGCAGTCGCACCGGCCCGCTACCGCACCGGGCGACTATCACAGCGGCCGGCTGTCACAGCAGGCGGCTATCACAGCGGGCCGCTATAATGATCTTTGAATTTCCGTCCCTTTCTGCTTCTCCTGGCCGCCACCCCCTTGCTCGGGGCCGGGGTGACCGTCCGCTTCGACCCCACCTCGCCCGACGTAGGCCCTTTCCCAACCGACTTTCTTACGGTCCCGGATTCAGCCCAAAAAACCGGCCGGCGGGTCAATCTTCCCTTGCCCGACTGCCAGGCCCAGCCGGACCCCTGCCGGGAGTTGGCGCTCCTCAACCAGTTCGACGGATTCAACGTCCAGCCGCGCATTCGGGTCCGCTTCTCAGCCGCCGTCAACGCCGCCACTCTGCGAGAGGGCATTTTCTTCAGTTGGCTTGGCAGCTCGACGGCCGACGAGCGCGGCCTGCACGAGGCCGGCCACGTCACCCGGATCAACCAGGTGATCTACGATCCGCCGACCTTGACGGCCTACGCCAAGCCGGACGAAATTTTCGACCAGCACCGCCGTTACGCGCTGATTGTGACCGATGCGGTCCGCGACGCGACCGGTGACCCGGTCGGTCCCGACCCCGGGTTCCTGTTCTGCGCCGGGCCGGGCCCGCCCAACGATTACTGCGGCGACCTGGCCCGGGCGGTCACTGCCCTCGCCGTCCAGGTGGCGCCGCGTCGCATCGTCGCAGCCTCGCTCTTCACCACCATGAGCGCCACGGCGTGGATGGAGAAAGCCCGGACGGCGATCGGGAATTCGCAGCTTAATCTCCAGCCTACAGGCCCCAGGAGCATCTTTGCGCTTTCCGATCTGGCTTCCGTCGTCTGGCGCCAGCAAGTGGGCGCCAACCCGCCGGCCTTTCAAGATGCTACGCTGCCGCTCCCCCTGCTCGCCGGCGTGGATCGCGTGGCCTTCGGCTCCTTTCTCTCCCCCAGTTTCCTCGACGACCGGCAGACGATTCCCCCCGCCCCGACTGGCGCCAATGTGCCCCTTCCGGCCGCCGCCAGCGAAATCTTCTTCGAGGTCTATTTGCCGCCCGCCCCGAAGCCGCCCGCCGGCTATCCGGTGGTGATCTTCGGCCACGGCGTGGGCGACAGCCGCTTCGGCGGCCCGACCGCCGTGGGCCCGACCCTCGCCCGGAACGGCTTGGCCACGATCGCCATCAACGCCGTGGGGCACGGCTTCGGCCCGCAGAGCAAGCTGCTCCTCACCCTGAACACCGGCGCCACGGTCGAGCTGCCGGCGCCCGGCCGCGGCCTGGACCTGAACGGTGATGGGACAATCGACTCAACCGAAGGCTGCGTGGTGGTCCCCGGCCCGATCCCGGTGCGCGATTGCCTCCGGCAAACTGCGCTCGACTTGATGCAACTGGTTCGCGCCATCCGCGCCGGCATCGACCTCGACGGCGACGGCGTGGTGGATCTCGACCCCAACCGCATCTTCTACGCCGGCCAGTCTTTGGGCTCTTTTTGCGGGACGCTGTTCACCGCCGTGGAGCCTGCCATCGCCGCGGCCGCGCTCAACGCCGGGGGCGGATCGGTGGTCGAGACCGCCCGCTGGAGCCCCGGGTTGCATTCGGTGATCGTGGCGGAGCTGGCCTTGCGAACTCCTCCGCTGCTGAACCGCATCTTCAGCTACAACGAGAATTACGTCCTCCGCGACCAGCCGGTCAAGATTAACGACGTGGCAGGCGCCATCGAAATCCAGAATTTCCTGGAGACGCTCGAATGGATCGAGGGTCCGGGCAATACCATCGCCTACTCGCCCCACTTGCTGGCCTCGCCTCTGCCTGCGGTCGCGCCCAAGCCGGTCCTGTGGCAGTTTTCCAAAGGCGATGAGACTGTGCCCAACCCCGCCACCGGCAACCTGATCGGCGCCGCCGATCTGTCCGCCGAGGCCTGGTTTGCGACGCGCGATATAGGGCGCGCCCCCTCCCGGCAATTTCCCAACACGACGAATCGCTCGGTCTGGATGTATCGCAACGATCTGGCTCGCGCCGTCGCCCCCGGTCTTTCCGCCAACCCGCACATTTATCTGGCCGACCTGACCTCCCCGGCTGCGACTGCCATCGCCCGCGCCGCCCAGCAGCAAATCGCGGTCTTTTTCGCCTCCGGCGGGACGGCCATTCCCGACGTCAACAACCTGGTCCAGCCCCTGTTCGGCCGAAACCTCTTCGAAGTTCCGCAATCGTTGCCCGAGGACCTGAATTTTGGCCCCTAGCAGCAAGACTTCGTGGGGAGGGAGCCAGCGGGGCGAATTGGGTTGCTCCGAGAATCAAGTTTCATCCCCGGGGGTGAGGCGACACGGCTCATGAGAGTTTCGTTCGTGCAAAATTTTGTCTTCGCTTATATGCTAGCATGATGCTAGCGAGGAAGTAAACATGGCAACCCTGACCATCAGGAATGTCCGACCAAGCGTGGTGAAGTCGCTGAAAGCGCTGGCGCGCAGAAGCCGGCGCTCCATGGAGCAAGAGGTTCGAGAACTTCTCGAGGACTATGTCGCGGAGCGCCGCTCGATCCTGGAACAGATCGAGGCAGGGTGGGCGACACAACCCCGCCGACCGACTGCCGAACAAGTGGACAACTGGATCGGAGTCGGCCGCAAGTGAGAGCCGTCGTGGATACGAACGTCGTGGCGTACTTTCTGCTCGGCACCGAGCCTTTCGTCGACGAGGTGCGCCGGTTCTGGGACGCGGTGCGCGAACCGATCGCGCCGGCGCTTTGGGAGGCGGAACTGGCTAACGTGGTGTGGATGGCCATTCGCAGCGGCATCGTGCCGGCCGGCGAGGGACCGAAGCGGCTGGACCTTGCGGCGCGTCTCGGCGTCCACTCGGTCCCGAGCAGGAAGCTTTGGCATGGGGCCGTTTCCCGCGCCGTCCAATCCGGCGTGGCCGTGTACGACACCTTGTTCGTTGAGCTTGCCAGCCGCGAACGGCTTCCCCTGGCAACCTTCGATGTCAAGGTGCTCGCCGCTTTCCCCGAGATCGCCAAGCGTCCCGGCGTCCTTCTCCCGACTCATGGTGACTAAGGCATACGAGCGGCCCTCCGGACGGGCGCGCCCGCAAGGTTTCGCCGACCTGTTTCCACAGGAGCCGTCCGGCATCCACACCAGCCCCCCAGTCAGCCGGCGTGTCAAATGGCCGGCAGCCTGCCTTTCGTGATTAACCGATGGAAAACCGCGCGGTCGCCGGGCTTTTTCAATCAAACAAACCACCAACTCTCGGACGGGTCGAAAGCCGGTGGCTCCGGCGTCCGTTATAATAGTAGCCAGAGCTTATGCCGATCTTCGAATACCGCTGCTCGAGCTGCGACGAACAATTTGAGGAGCTGGTCCTGAGCCGCAGCCAGAGCGCCGTGGAGTGTCCCCGCTGCGGCGGAACCAAGGTGACCCCGCTCGTTTCGCGCTTTGCCGCGCGCACCGGCGGCAACGCCTTCCCCATGGGCGGCGACTGCGCCAGCCGCGCGGCCGGCATCTGCGAAGCCGGCGGCGGGGCCTTGGCTTGAAAGCCCCGGCGCTAGCCCGCCGGGCGCGGGCCTTCCGGAGTCTCCTTCTCCAGCCGGCCGGTCAACTGCTGCAGGCGGCGCTCCCACATTCCGTGCCAGGACCAACCCCGCTCTGCCGTCCGCACCCCCGGCCCCTTTCCTTTCTTCTTATCCAGCCCCCGATCCTCGCCCTCGGCCCGAGACTCGCCGCAGCGCTCGCAGCGGCCGGTCTCCGACCAGGTATGCACGCGGCATAACTTGAGACCCCGACGCAGCCCCCAGAACGTATAGATCGAGACGCCCGCCAGCGCTGCGGCGACCGCCACCGCGGCATTCCAGTCCTCGAAGAAAACGTAGCGCCAGAAAGGGGAAAGCAGCGCGAAAACCACGACCAGGTCGAACAGCAGCAGCGTAACCAGCCGCGTCAGATCCGTCACGCCGTAGCAGACGAAAAACGCCAGCGCATACTGCAGCTCGTGTTGCAGGCGCCCCCGGCCCGCTGCAAGGCGGTCCGCGCGAGCCCGGAAGCGGCTCCACTCGCCGTACCGGTCGTCAACGGCGGCGTGCAGGACGCGCCGGTAGCCCGTGTATCCGAACAAGGCCGCCGCAACCCCCATCACAGCAGCCACGAATGTCCACTCCCAGGTCTCCATACTGGCAGGCGTTAGCCGTAGTGACATTATATCCACGAAAGTCTGCACGCTTTGAGGCCGTCGACCGTCGCCAAGAGAGGGCCCGATGGTAGGATGTTAGGGGAGCCGCGACCTTCAGAAGCTGCGAAGGAACCGGCTGGGGCCGCGAATGATCGCGAGCCGGGCCGGAAGCGCCCGGGCCTGCTGATTGGCCAGGCCGTGGCCTACGAGAAAGTTTTCAAGGGAGCGGTTGGAGTTTCCGGGATGCGTTGGATTTTTCTGCTGCTGGCACCTCTTGCTGCGGCCCGGGCCCAGGACGCCGGCCCGCGCGAACCCGTCCTCACCGCCGTCTACACCCTGGCCGACCACCACACGAGCCGCTGGACCTCCGAGCGCGACCCGCTGGTAAAGATCGCCGGCGTCTGCCAGGTGATCCCCGGCGGGGCGATCTACACGCTCTCCTGCTCCGCCCCGCCCGTCGCCGAGCCGCGATCCGGCCGCCGGCAGTTCTACTCGGTCGTCCTTTTCCGGGACCTCAACGAGAATCTCTACCTGGCCGCCTGCTCCGCCACGGCCCGCGAGAGCACGTGCAGCCTTCTGAAGGCCGGCGAGACGTTTTCCGCCGAAGTCGACGACCGCACGATCAGGGTCGTAATCCGGGACGAGCAGTTGCCCTTGCGGATCCTGGAGAGACGTCCCAAGCCCGTCGAGATCGACTCGCCGACGCCCGGCGCACCCTCGAACGTCCGCCCCTCGGCCGGAGCGCCCTCGGCGGTCCCCTGGTCCAGGGCTTCCGAAAGCCGCGGAGCGCCATCCGATGTTCGCACCTCCGAGGTTTCGGCTTCCGCCGGCGCCCCTTCGGCCGTGACGCCTTCGGAGGTCTCGACGGCCGTCGCTTCGCCGACCAGCGCCCGGCTCTACGTTTACTGTAACACCAGCGCCGCTCAGGTTTACATCGATGACCAGTTGCTGGGCCACCCGCCGCTCGAAGCGCCGGTCGTCCCCGGCCGCCACACCGTGCGCGTGCAGGCGCCCGGCCGGGCCGACTGGGTGCGGCGGCTGGACGTCCCCGCCGGCAAAGTCACCAAGATCACCGCCGACTTGCGCTAGCCTCGATTTCCACGCCTGCTCGGCGAGTATCGTTTTTGGCCAAAATCCACTGGATTAGGCGTATTTTTGCTTTTAACGTTAGATATATGAAGTACTGATAATAATATTATTGTAGTGCTATCCTGTCACATC
>JBGOUJ010000205.1:0-11244 GCA_041477005.1 Terriglobia bacterium
CGCGTTCGGCCTGGAAGCGCGGCTGGCGCTGGAAGGATGACGGCTTGATGGAACTATTTCCGCTGGAACCGATGTGGGTACACCACGAGCTGGGAAACAGCTACGACGTGGTGATCGTTGGCGCCGGCGTCCACGGCCTGGCTACGGCCTACTATTTGGCCGGCCAGGGCGTGCGGAAGGTTGCGGTGCTCGAAAGGGGTTACCTCGGCTATGGCAACAGCGGAAGGAACACGGCTATCATTCGCTCCAACTACCGCACGGCGGAGGGGATCCCGTTCTATCACGAAAGCGTGCAGCTCTACGAGGAGCTTTCCGGGGTGCTCGGCTTCAATGTGCTGTTCTCGCAGCAAGGCCACCTGACCCTGGCCCACACGGATGCCGCCGTCAACGGCCTGCGAGTTCGCGTCGAGGCCAACAAGGTGCTCGGCGTGGACAGCACCATGATCGGGCCCCTGGAGATCCGGGAACTGGTCCCGGACATCGACATCAGCGAGCGCCCGCGCTTTCCGATCATGGCCGCCCTGTACCATCCGCCGGGCGGGATCATTCGCCATGACGCCGTGGTGTGGGGATACGCGCGCGAAGCGAGCCGCATGGGAGTCCAGGTGCATCCGCGCACGGAGGTGGTGGGGATCAAGCGCCGCAACGGCCGCATCGTGAGCGTCGAGACAACGCGGGGGACCATCCACACCGAAACGGTGGTCAACGCGACCTCGGGCTGGTCGACGACCATCTCGCGCATGGTCGGGGTTCCATTGCCGATCGTGAGCCATCCGCTCCAGGCCTGCGTCAGCGAGGCGTTGAAACCATTTCTGAGCAAGGTGATTGTATCGGCCAACCTCCACGTTTACGTCAACCAGAGCGCGCGCGGCGAAGTGGTGATGGGGGCGGAGATCGATCCCTACCAGACCTACAACATGACCTCGACGCTGCCCACCCTGGAGATGATCGCCGGCCACACGCTGGAACTTTTCCCCCGCCTCCAGCACGCGCGCGTGCTGCGGCAGTGGGCCGGCATTTGCGACATGACGCCGGATTACAGTCCCATCATCAGCGGCGTTCCGGACCTGAAGGGATACTACCTGGACGTGGGGTGGGGCACCTACGGCTTCAAGGCAGGCCCGGCGGCCGGAAAGAATCTCGCGGCGTTGATCGCGACCGGCGAAGCGCCGGAGCGGATCCGGCCTTTCGCCTACACGCGGTTCTACGAAAACAGATTGCTGGGAGAAAAGGCCGCGGCCGCGGTATCGTCTTAGGGGCGGGCCGTTGCGTATGAAAATCATCGACTTTCGAACCACGATCGTTTCCATTCCTTTCACCGAGCCTGTCCAGTGGAAGTTCGGCCGCGGCCGGGGCGTTTCCAACATCCTGCTCGAACTCGAAACGGATACCGGCTTGGTTGGCATCGGCGAGGCGGAGCGCTATCCGTATGTCCGAGTAGTCCACGAGATCCTGAATGCGATGCGTCCCGTGGTGCTGGGACGCGATCCTTTCGACCACGAAGTGATCGTTCAGGAGCTCACCCAGGTTTGGGGCTGGCATCATTTTCCACACTCCGGGAACGTCGCCTTAGGCGGCGTAGATATGGCGCTGTGGGACCTGGTTGGAAAGGCGACGGGCCAGCCGCTGTACAAACTGTTCGGAGGGGCCTTTCGGAAACAGATCCCCTATTACGGCTGGGTTCTCGACAAAGAACCGGAGGCGATGGCGGAAGATGCCAAGCGTCTTGTGGCAGAGGGCTTCGACACCATCTACGTGAAGCTTGGCAACGGTTTCGATCGGGACCTGGAAGTGGTCCGCACGTTGCGGGAAGCCATCGGGACGGGCCCCAAGCTTCGTGTGGATCCCAACGAGGCTTGGTCCGACGGCACCGCCGTCGAGTTGATCAAGCGGTTGGCCCGATACGACATCGAATTTTTCGAGCAGCCGCTCTTCTATTATGACCACGAGGGGGCAGCCCACCTGCGGCGATCGCTCGGCGTTGCCGTGGCCGCCAACCAGAGCGCCTGGACCGAATGGGATGTCCTGGAAATCATCAGGAAAAGGGCAGCCGACGTGGTCCTCACGGACCAGCACCAGCTTGGCAGTCTCTCGCGATTTCGCCGCGCCGCCTGGATGCTGGCGGTGGCCGGCATCCCGGTTATCAAGCACAGCTTTGGAGACCTGGGGATTTCCGGCGCGGCGGGGATGCACGTGATTGCGAGCTGTCCCAACTTCGTTCGCGCCAACCAAACCCATCTCACGATACTGAGCGACGACGTGGTGGAAGGCGGCCTGCCGAAATTCCGCAAGGGGTGCCTGACGCTGCCCGAAGGCCCGGGGCTGGGTGTCAAGCTCGATCGCGAGCGCGTGGCGAAGTATGCCAAATACTTCGAGGACCATGGAGAGTTCCCGGGTTACGGCACCGGCATGGACCTCCAGAGGGCTCGGTAGCGAAGTTACAGCTCGGCGCCGATTGACGACGGATCGTAGGGCATGAACTGGCCGCGTTGCCGGTAGAACTCGTGGTATTTCGCCAGCTTCTCTTCATCCACCTCAATGCCCAGCCCGTAGCCTTCCGGCACTCCCCAGTCGGGGCCGGTGGCGATCGGGATCGGATCTTTCAGGATATCGTCCTGCATCATGTGTGCCGTTTGTTGGTTGCCGTCGACGATGTTGGGCAGCGTGAGCAAAATGTGATGGGCTGCCGTGGCGACAATGCCGAGCTCGCCGTGAGTGTGGCGGCAGATCCGGAGCCCTTCATAGTGGGCCAGCCAGCATAGCCGCTGGAATTGGGCCAGCGAGCCGGTGAAATACGGGCTGAAGCAGTAGACATCTGCTGCGCGAGACGTGATCTGGCGGTACGCGTCGGCTGCCGTCCAGAGTCCCTCGTTGGCGGAGACCGCAATCGGGCAGCGGGCGCGCACCTCTTGCATATTGGTGACCGGGTCCTGGCTGACCGGTTGCTCGATGAAATCGATGCGGTAGGCATCCAGCAGAGCCAGGTTTCGCAAAGCCTCGTTGACGTTCCAGGCCGCGTTGGCATCCAGCCGAATCTTGGCGCCGGGCCCCACTGTTTCCCGCACCGTGCGGACCATCTCCAGCTCGGCTTCGATATTGACACCGACCTTCAAGTAAAAGACATGGAAACCTTTAGAGAGCCCGTCCTGGCATTGCGCCCGGAGGTGTGCGTTCGATCCCCAAGACAGGTAGTAAAAATAGTTGGCCCGCTCGCGCACCTTGCCTCCGAACAGGTTATAGAGCGGCTGGCCGCAGGACTTCCCGCAGATATCCCACAACGCCATGTCGATTCCGGGGTAGGCGAAGCAGGCGGTGTGCTGGCGCCAGGACCAGATGCCGCGATGCCACAGCTCGGCCCGAATCGCTTCGCTTTGCCAAGGGCTTCGCCCGATCACAAACGGAGCCATGCCTTGGAGCGCCGCGAGCACCGATTCCACATTCGAGCCGCTGCAACTCTCGCCCCAGCCGATCAGGCCATCGTCGGTGAAGGCCTTCACAATCACGTCACTGACGCCATCGCGGTTGACCAGGGAACTGGCCTCGCGATGCGTATAGGGCACGCTGACGGGAATGAATTCGAGCCTGGTGATTTTCATCCGTTCAAAGCCCGGGGCAATCGCCGCAGAGCTGGTTGGAATCCGCTATGATGTTCAAGATTTCTCTCGGTTCCGGGAGCGCATGGGTTTTTCAGTATAACCGACTTCGGGTGGACATGCCTTCGAGATACAGCTCCAGCCGCACGCAAAGCGTACTGATCGGCCTGATGGTCTCATTCAGCGTGATGAGCTACTTCGACCGCACCATCATGTCCATCGCCGGTCCGCAGATCATGAAGGAGTTCGACCTATCGGCTACGCAAATGGGGAGCGTTTATTCGGCATTCATCCTGAGCTACGCGATCCTGATGATACCCGGCGGCGGCGTGGTGGACCGCCTGGGTCCCAGGGTCACGCTCCTCCTGATGGGTTTATCCGCCGCGCTGTTCACCGGATTGACGGCGCTGGGCGGAAAGCCGGGTCTCGGCTCCGTTCTGGGAGTGGTCCCGGCGTTGCTCGCCATTCGTCTCGGACTGGGAGTCGTGACCGCCCCGCTGTATCCCGCCTGCGCCAAAATGAGCGCGCATTGGATTCCCTTGGCTCATCAGGGCCGCGTGCAGGCGCTGATTATCGCCGGCTCATCGATGGGTGGCGCGGTCTCACCGATCCTGTTCTCCTGGCTGATGAGCCTCTATCGGTGGCGCATCTCCTTTTGCATAGCCGCTCTAGCCACGGCCGCTCTGGCAGTAGTGTGGTTTTGGTCCGTCCGTGACCATCCTGTCGAGATCCAGCCAGGAGGGAGCGGCAGCGCCGCACGGGAGCGGCCTCCAAGCGCCTGGCGCCGATTGTTCACCGACCGGAACCTCTTGCTTCTGACCTTAGCCTACTTCGCTCTAGGCTACTTCGAATTCATTTTCTTCTACTGGATCTACTACTACTTCGGGCAAGTTCGTCATATGGGCTTCAGCCAGAGCGCGAGGTACACAACCATCCTCTTCCTAACGATGGCGGTCATGATGCCGCTGGGCGGATGGCTCTCGGACCGGCTAACCCTATCTTTCGGAGGCAAGTTCGGCCGACGCGCTGTCCCCATGGCTGGGCTGAGCTTGGGCGCTTTCCTGCTGTATGCCGGCACCATTGCGCCTGGAACCGCGGCCACGGTTTTATCGTTGTCGCTGGCTATTGGGTTCGCCTCCTGGTGTGAAGGGCCGTTCTGGGCTTCCGCGATCGAGGTGGCAGGCCAGCAAGTGGGCGCCGCCAGCGCAATCCTGAACACCGGCGGAAACGTCGGCGGCTTTCTTGCTCCGATCCTCACACCCTATATCGCTTCCCGATCTGGATGGTCTTGGGGTTTGTACGCGGGCAGCTTAATGGCGATTGTGGGCGTGATTGCCTGCTATTTTGTCGATCCGACGGGAGGGAAGTCACCGGAAGAACGGTGATCTGCGGATTCTAATGCCATCTCGGGACCTCCCGAGTTGAGCAAATGGAGGTACGGACGTCCCTATGCGTGCTGCGCTCAATGCTGCATGGGGCAAGCCTCTCAGCAGGAGGGTCAGGCCTGCGGCCAGGGAGCACGCCGCAGAGGCGGTGGGGCGGCTGGTAAGGTCTTGGAACGCGACTTGGGACCTTGCTTTTTGCTTGCGAACAAGCCTCTGGCGGCAATGTAGCCCAGCATGTCCTGGTCGGTGAGCGCTTGCCGCAACGCCGGCACCTCCACCGGCTCGACGGCTTGGGCTTCCAGCTCAGCCGTCAGCTTGCGCAAGCACATGACCGGGCCGTCCTGCAGGCCTACGTGGTGTTTCAGAAACAGCGCCACTTCGGTCGAGATCACGAATATTATGGTCTCTTCTCCCGTTGCGACCCGGTGAAAGGTGTACTCCCGGATGTTCTGCACCTGTTCGAAGCCCATATATCGTAGTTGCATCAATGCTGCACATCCTTCCGCATTCCGGGCGCTACTTTCAGCTTGGACGAACGTTGGCGGCCTTGGGCCCCTTGTCGCCGCGTTCCAGGTCAAAGGTAACCGCTTGGCCCACGGCCAGGGACGCAAAATCGCTTCCAGCCACCGTTGAGGCGTGGAAGAAAACCTCCTGCCCGTCCTCCGCGCGGATGAAGCCGAAATGCCGGTCTGCAATCAACTTCTTGATCGTTCCAGTCATAGGTCGTTCCCGCTTCCTTAGCGATTGGCTCAATCTCGGCAGGGCCGCTGATGGCGGCGATGGAGGGATCAAGTGGCCTTCAGTGTAGCACAAAACTCCTGCCGGCAGAGAGCAATCTCCGTGACGGAGTATGAGGTGTCGGCAAACACCTCTTTCATTTGTTCTTGGGGGTCCCGTATAGATAGTGGTCGTGGTTGTATGAGAGGTCCGTGGGAACTCGGGTCCAATCCTCGGGTGGGACCTGCCGGGAGAGGGTGAGTATCTTCGCCTGTATGGATCCGGGCGGGTAGTGGCTGGCCGCGGCCCGGCTGGAAGGCCTGGGGCGGGGGTAGCGGGCGGCTCGTCGTGCTCGCGGCGCCGGGGCGGAAATGGCGCGTCTCACAGGTCCAGTATAGCCGGGAGTGCTCCCGCGCGGGGTGCGCTACCATGGGAGAGATGGAGCGCGATGAGCCCGCGCCGGCGCAGCCGGATCCGCCCTGGGCCACTTTCAAAGACGAGGAACTGCTGGCGCTGCGCATCTGTGATCTGGGCGTGCGCATCGAGGGCAGCGAAGTGGAGGGGCGCGTGGCCCAGCTCTATGAGGAGCTTGGGGCCCGCGGGGTCGCTCTGCGGCCGGCCTGCTACCTGGGCGACGAGTGGTTCTCCCCGGAAGGCGTGCCGGCGATCGCCATTCCATTCTATCTGGCCCACCCGCGGCTGAAGGCGCTGGAGCTGCACCAGATGCTCGAGGTCGAAGGTGGCACGGCCGAATGGTGCCAGAAGCTGCTGCGGCACGAGTGCGGCCACGCCGTCGATCACGCCTACCGCTTTTCGTCGCGGCCGGACTGGCGCGAAACGTTCGGCAGCCCCGACGCTGAATACACTCCTGAGACCTACCGCCCCCGCCCCTACAGCAAAAGCTTCGTCCGGCATCTGGACAACTGGTACGCCCAGGCCCACCCGGACGAGGACTTCGCCGAGACGTTCGCCGTCTGGCTGACGATGACGCCTGACGAGTGGCGCGAGCGCTACCGGGGATGGAAAGCGCTCGAGAAGCTGGAATACGCCGGCCGTCTCCTGCAGGAGGCGGCGGGGCAACCGCCCCCCCGCACTCGGGGGCGCCGGATCTCGGAGGCGAGCAAGCTCAAAAAAACACTCGCCCGCCATTATGCGGCGCGCCGGAAGCTCTACGCCGAGGACTTTCCGGACTTCCACGACGCCGATCTGCACGCCATCTTTGGCAACGGCGAGCCGGGCGGCGAAGCAGCGGCGCGCCTCATGCGGCGGAACCGCAAGCCGCTGGTGGATTCGATCGTGCGCTGGACGGGGCAGCGCAAGTACACCGCGAACATGCTGGTGCGCAAGCTCATCCTGCGCTGCGACCGGCTCAAGCTGGCCGCTCCCCGGGACTACTCGCGCGTGCACTTCGATCTGGCGGCCTACCTGGCCGCCCTGGTCACCAACCACCTGCACACGGGCCGGTTCAAGAGGAGAGTGTAGCGGGCGTCGCCCCGGGTGTAACCGAGTGTCACCGGGGGTGTAACAAGGAGATAGCGGAGAGGGATCTCCGGCCATGAAGATCTTAGTCCTATTCGATCTGGCGCGCCCGGCGGCTCCCGACGAGACCTTCTCGGCGCGCGTGCTCAAAGAGCAGGAGGACAAGCCGACCGAGGCCGACGTGCTGCGCTGCCTCAAGCGCCTCGGCCATGAAGTCGATACCCTGGCCGTGTTCGACGACGTGGCGGCGATCGTCGGAAAGCTCAAGGCCTACACGCCGGATGTAGTGTTCAACCTGCTCGAGTCGTTCCATCACGACCGCTCCCACGAGCCGAACATCCCGGCGCTGCTCGACCTGATGAAGGCGCCCTACACCGGGGCCGGCCCCGACGCGCTGCTGCTGTGCAAGGACAAGGGCCTGGCCAAGCAGGTGCTCGCCTATCACCGCGTGCGGGTGGCGCACTTCGTTATCTCCCCGCGCGAGCGCCCATTGAAGCGCTTGCGGCGGTTCACCTACCCGGCCTTCGTCAAGCCGCTGGGCGAGGAATCCTCGGATGGCATCAGCCAGGCGTCGTTTGTGCGGGACGAACAGGAGGCCCTGGAGCGCGCCCGTTTCCTGCACGAAAAGCTCCACTGCGACGCGCTGATCGAGGAGTATATCGAGGGCCGCGAGCTCTACCTGAGCGTGCTGGGAAATCAACGCCTGACGGTGTTCCCGCCGCGCGAGCTCTTCTTCGGCCAGATGCCGGAGGACGCCCCCCGGTTCGCCACGTTCAAGGCGAAGTGGGACGACGCCTACCGCAAGAAATGGGGAATCAAGAATGGACCGGCGGAGCCGTTACCGGAGGGCCTTGGGGAAAAGCTGGCCCGGGTGGCGAGGAAGGTCTATCGGGCGCTGAAGATCCGCGGTTTCGGCCGGATCGACATGCGGCTGACGCCGCAAGGAGAGATCGTGGTGATGGAGGCCAACCCCAACCCGTCGCTGGCGCAGGAGGATGATTTCGCCCAAGCGGCCGCCACGGCGGGCATGGAGTACGAAGCGCTCATCCAGAAGATTCTGGATGCCGCGGTCTCAGGGTCGTGAGCGGGAAGGGTTGGAAAACTCGAAAGCGCCGGCGTCGTACGCCGATCCCTGCGGCCTCGGCGCGCCGTCGTAGTCGGCCTCGACCGGCGTGGCCGATCCGGCGTCGATGGCGGGGCTGCGCGGTTGCAGATGGAAGTCGAAGCCGGCCGGATTTAGAAAAAGCGGATCGGCGTTGACGTTGCCCGTCAACCGGGTCGGCGCCGCAGGGCCGCTGCCGTGGCCGTACCACAGGTTGCCCGATCCGATCAGGCCGGCCGGCTGCCCGTGGCTGACGAAGCCGGCGCCGAGGTATTGCTCCCCGTTGATGGAATAGAAAATGTTGTTCCGCAACCTTACCGTGAAGCCCGGGCTGTTGGCGTTCGGCCCCGCCCACAGGCCGGCTGTTGCGGGATCAGCCGACCCGGCATCGTAGCAGGTATTATTAAATACCTCCACGGTCCCCTGGGGCGCCGGGCCGCGATTGACGCCTCCCTGAACAAAGATGCAGGCGTAATTGGCGACGCCGTCGTGGGGGTGAGGCCCGGCGCCGACGTGGTAAATCACATTGTTATAAATCCGCACCGGGCCACGGGAAGGGTCCACCGTGGCCAGGTTGATCCCGTCGCAGGCGTTGCCGTGGATCAGGTTGTCGTGGATGCTGATGTCGAATTGATTGAATCCGGAAGTGGACACCACGCCGCCGCGCTGGTACGGCTCGGCGGCGACGACGTCGGACCCATCCAACCCGGCGATCGTGAACGACAGGGGCGAGGTCACCTTTTTCACGAGGAATGTTCCATTGATCGCGGCGCTGCCGTCCACCTTGGAGATTTGCACCATCCGGCCGGCGGCGAGACCGTGGGGCTTGGTGACCGAGATCTCGAGCGGCGTTTTGTCTTTCACCCCGCTCACCGCGAAGTTGCTTACCGGGGAAGAGTGAAACTGGATCGCCCGGCAGCTCTTGCTGTCGTGGATGTGGTTCCAGGCAGCGACCACATGGTTGCTGTCGGTGGTGAAATAGACGTCATGGTAGAGCTTGGAAGACCCCTGCGGCAGGTTCTGGCTGACGTCGTGAACGTTGTTCCCGAGGAACCAGAGATGCTCCGCGATCCCATTGCCGGCAGTAAAGCTCACGCAGCCCGTCGCACCATCCCCGTTGGGACAACTGATGTCGCATCCCACGATCCGGACGTGGTGGATGTTGGTCATCGAAACGGCGTTGTGGTTGCCACGGAGCGTCAGGCCGGCGAATACCCAGTAGGGACCGCCATGGACACTCAACCCCAGTGACAGCCGAATGCCCTCAACGCTGCTCGGATCCCCGACCGTTACGTTGGCGCCCGGATAGGCAACCAGGGCGTTGTAGGCCTCGGGGGAGCCGCCCGTGGTGGGATAGAGCGCTGCCTTGAAGACCTGAGGCGCGGTCTGCGAGACTCCATCCATCGCGTAGATGGTGTCGCCGGACCGGATGGACGTGACGGCCTTGGTCAGCGTCTTCCAGGGCGAGCCAAAACTGCCGTCATGATGGTCGCTTCCGTTTACAGAGACAAAGTGGATCTTGCCCGGGCGGACGGTGAATGGAATGCCGTTGCTCGCGCCGCGCGAGGTGCTGACAACGATCGGCCCGGTCCTGGCGCTGCCGCCGAGCTGAAAGGTGATTCCGGAGTCCGACCAGATTGGATAGTTATCGGCCTCTCCGCCACCGATTGTGACCTTGGACGAACCACGCGCGACGCCGAAGTTCCTGCCATAGATGGTTACGTAGACACCCTTGTTGTTCTCGCCGCCGGAGTTGGGCCCGCTCTCCAGGTCGGAGTAAAAGACGCGGGGCGACAAGCTTTGCGCCCGCACGAGCGAGCACACCAAGCCGGCCAACACCAGAATGCGCAAAAGACTCATGGGTCCGTCACTTGGGTCACCGCCATGCCTCGCGGCCCGGCGGCGATGCAACCCTGCGTCAGAAGGCTGCTTCAATGGCCATCGTTACGATGTTACTTCTGAGAACACGGCCGTCCGGAGCAGGAATCAGAATGGAAACCGGAATGTCAGGACCAAGCGGGGCGTTATCGGGAATCTTGATGTTCGCTTGGTACAGGCCGACCAAGCCCGGGGTCAGCCCGGCAAACTGCACTTCCGCCGGGATGTCGCCGACGAGCACTTGCAGCGAGGCCTGCACGCGCGAGAGAGTATCGCCTGAAGCCGGCTGCCCGGCAGGAGGCGGGTTGTCTACGGGACCAAGCCCGGTGGCAAAGATCGAAACGTAGTCGCCGGGCTCGGCGGGCTGGCTGGGCGCCACGGGATTCCGCACCATGACGAAAGTCGAAGTGCCGGCCAGGGTGATGGCGCCCTGTCCTTGGCCGGAGCCGTACAAGGTGTAGATGCCGGGAGTGGCGTATTGCATCGTTACCGGGATGGGCGGGGACGTTCCGGCGCTGTTATCCATCACGAAGGTCAGCGGGGCGCCTGGCGGCAACCGCGGGCACTGGAAATTCACCTGAGTCGGCGACACGTAGAAGAGCGGCGCCCGGTCGCCGTTGATCTTCAAGTGGACTCCGCTCAGCTCGGTCGGAAGAGGCAGTTGTGCGGCTCCCAGCGGTCCCGGGGAAAGCGCCGTTCCAAATAAGCTGGCGATGGCGCCCGGGCTGCAGGCCAGCTCTTCGGAATAGCTGGCGCTGTTGACCACCGCGGAAAGGGCAGGCTTGGACGCGACCACCATAATCGTCACGTCTCCCGCGGAAGAGGCCTGGAGGGAATTCGTGGCCGTGAAGTGGATTTTGTAGGTGCCGAGCTGCAAGACGTTCGGCGTCCAGTTGAAGCCATCCGTTCCGGCGTCAAATTGCGCGCCCTGCGGAAGATTGGCGGCGGAAAGGATCACCGGCGATCCAGACGGGTCCACGGCCGAGACGGTAAAGCGAATCGCCGTGCCGGCAATGCCGACTTGCGTCCCGGGAAGCGCGAGGATGGGCGCCGAGGGCGCCACCACGTTGATCGTTCCCTGAGCAGACGC
>JBGOUJ010000206.1:0-11226 GCA_041477005.1 Terriglobia bacterium
AAAGCCGAGGGGTTGCCGAACCCCTATGTGGAATCGCTGCACGAGGGCCCGGATGGAACGCTGTGGGTGGGACCGCGCTCGGGCTTGGTCCGGCGCAGCGGCGCCGTCTTCACGCGGGCCGAGTTAGGGCCCTCGACAGAGATCCTGGGAAACGCGGGGATTGCCTCCGACGCGGCGGGCAACCTCTACGTGGGCACGGCGAAGGGTCTGATGGTGGGCCGCCGCTCGGCCGCGGCGGGGGCATTCGAATTTCATCCGGCGCCGGCGCCACCCGAAGTCGGCAAGGCGGCGGTCTTCGGGGTGCACGCCGATCCGAAAGGCGTGGTGTGGTTTGGATGCGGCCGGGCGCTTTGCCGAATGGAGTCGGACCGGGTCAGCGTGATGGGCGCCGAGCAAGGCGTTCCCTCCGAGCGATGGGACGCTATCGTCACCGATCGGGAGGCGAACCTGTGGATCCGGAGTTCCCGGCGCCTGCTGGTTCGCCACAAGGGGTCCAGGCGGTTCATTGACCAAGATACGGGCCTGCCGCAGTCCGCCGATTTCGGCGCCCTCTCGCTCGATCGACGAGGGCGGCTGTTTGTCCCCACCGATCGGGGCCTGGCATTTTGGGAGGGGGACGCCTGGAAGCTGATTGGTGAGGCGCAGGGGCTGGAGATCGACGCCACCACCTGCCTGCTCGAAGACCGGGAAGGTTCGATCTGGGTAGGCCTGCGAGGATCGGGGCTGGCCCGCTGGCTGGGCTACAACCAATGGGAGGGCTGGACCCGCGCCGAGGGCCTTAGCAGCGATACCGTCTGGGCGATTCGCCGCGATCGAGCCGGGGCCCTGTGGGTGGGCACCGACAACGGGCTGGATCGCCTGGGGCCCGGCGAGAAACGCTGGCAAGTCTGGAACGAGCAGCGGGGGCTGGGCGGCAATCGCGTGCGAGCGATTACCTTGGGTCCGGACGGCGCCATCTGGACCGGCAGCGACCCGGGTGGTGTCTCTCGGCTGATTCCGGGGACTGGAGCCGTCGCCCACTACGGTCCTCACCAAGGGCTGACCTCGGATCGCGTGTTGACCTTGATGTTCGATCCCGAGCAGCGCTTGTGGGTGAGCGCCCGCTCGGGTTTGTTCCGAAGCACGGCCCTCGGACCCAGCCTCCGGTTCGAGCGCCAGGGGATACCAGGCACCGATGACAACGAAATGTTCTACCAGACCCTGTTTGACAGCCGGGGCCGCCTGTGGGTCGCGGGCAGCCGTGGCTTGGCGCGGCTGGAAGGCGGAGTCTGGACCCGTTTCACCGCCGCCGATGGTCTGAAGAGCAACACCGTCTGTTATCTGGCCGAGGCCTCCGATGGCGTCTTGTGGATCGGCTATCGCGAAGCACAGGGCATTTCGCGACTGACTTTTTCCGGCGGGCGGCCGCGGGTGGAGAACTTCAACCGGCAGAACGGGCTGCGGTCCGATCAGGCGATCTTTCTGGGCCTCGACAAGCGCGGCCGGGTCTGGTACGGCAGCGACGACGGCATAGACGCCTTCGATGGAACGGCTTGGCGTCACTACGGGCGGTCGGACGGGCTGATCTGGGACGACTGCGATGGCAACGCTTTCTTTGCTGACCCGGACGGCAGCGTCTGGATCGGCACCAGCCGCGGCCTCTCGCGGTTTCGTCCCTCCGATGAGCAGCCTGCTCCGGCAGCGCCCCCGGTTCGGCTCACGGCGGTCCAGCTAGGCGAAAAGCCTCAGGACCTGACAGGGCCTCTGAAGGTTCCCTACCGGGATCGGCCGCTGCTCGTCGACTTTACTGCCTTGACCTTCCTTCGCGAGAACGACGTTCGGTTTCGCTATCGTCTCCGAGGCTTGGAGCAGAAATGGGTGGAGACCGAGCATCGCGAGGCGCGCTACCCGAGCCTGGGGCCGGGTGAATACGTCTTCGAGGTCGTGGCGCGAGGGGGGCAAGGCGTCTGGAGCGAGGTCCCGGCGCAACTGGCGTTCCAGATCCTGCCGGCGTGGTGGCAGACCTGGTGGTTCCGCGGAGCCGTCGTGGCGGCCATCCTCTTGCTGGGGCTGGGAGGCTGGCAGTGGCGGCTGCAGCGGCTGCTGGTGCAGCGAAGACAACTGGAAGAAGCAGTCGAGCAGAGGACGCGCGAACTCCTCTTGGAGAAAGAGAAGTATCGCGCCATCGTAGATACCACCAACGAGTGGATCTGGGAAATCGATTCGGGTGGGCGCATCACTTACAGCAATGCGGCCGCCGAGGCCATTCTCGGATATTCGCCGGGAGAGCTGATCGGAAGGGACAACTGCGAGTTTCTGCATGAGGAGGACCGCCGCACGCAGGAAAAGCTTTGGTCCAGGCTTCTTGCCGAAAAGCGTGGTTGGACGGCCCTGGCCCTGCGGCGGCGGCACAAAGACGGGACCTATCGCCAACTGGAAAGCAACGCGGTGCCCATCCTGGACGAGCATGGAACCGTGCTAGGGTACCGCGGCGCCGACCGCGACATCACCGAGAGGAAGCGGTCCGAAGGGGCCCTGCGGGAGAGCGAAGAGCGGTACAAGCTCGCGGTGGGCGCCGCCAACGACGGGCTGTGGGACTGGAATCTGAACACCGACAGGATCTACCTCTCTCCCCGCTGGAAGGCCATGCTCGGCTACGAAGAGCGCGCAATCGGCGACAGTCCCGACGACTGGTTCAGCCTCGTGCACCCGGAAGACCTGGGGCGGCTGAAGGTCGAGATCGGGGTGGGCCTGGAAGGACACAACCAGCACTTCGAAAACGAGCACCGAATGCGGCACAAGGACAGCAGCTACCGGTGGATGTTGAGCCGGGGCCTGGCGGTGATGGATGCCCAGGGGAGGGCCTCGCGCATGGCCGGCTCCCAGACCGACATCACCTTGCGCAAGGAAGCCGAGCAACGGCTGCTTTACGACGCCTTTCACGACGAGCTGACGGGGTTGCCCAACCGGGCCCTGTTCATGGAGCGGCTGGAGCGGGCGGCGGTCCGGGCCAAGCGCCGGGAAAACCAATTATTCGCCGTGCTTTTCCTCGACCTGGACCGGTTCAAGGTGATCAACGACAGCCTGGGGCACATGATCGGGGACCAGTTGCTGGTGGGGATTGCCCGGCGTCTGGAGGCCTGCCTGCGGTCCGAAGACACCGCGGCGCGACTGGGCGGCGACGAATTCGTCATTCTGGTGGAAGACCTAAAAGCGATGGGGGAAGCCACGCAGCTCGCACAACGGATACAGGGGGAGCTGCAGCAGCCCTTCCTTCTTAACGGTCACGAGGTGTACACGACGGCGAGTATCGGGATCGCTTTGAGCGTGACGGGATACCAGCGGCCGGAGGATCTGCTGCGGGACGCGGACACGGTGATGTACCGGGCCAAGGCCTTGGGCAAGGCGCGGCACGAGGTGTTCCATGCGGGCCTGCACGCGCGGGCGGTGGAGCGGCTGGAGCTCGAAACCGACTTGCGGCGAGCCGTGGAGCGGCGTGAGTTCGTCCTCCATTACCAGCCGATCGTTTCGCGCGAGGGCGAGATCACCAGCGTCGAGGCGTTGGTTCGATGGAATCACCCCGAGCGGGGCCTTGTGCAGCCGGCGGAGTTCATCCCGGTCGCCGAGGAGACCGGTCTGATCATGGCGATCGATGCCTGGGTCATGCGGACCGCCTGCGCTCAAAACAGAGCGTGGGGGGAAGCGGGCTGCCCGCCCGTGCGGGTGTCCGTGAACCTCTCGGCAAAGCAGTTCCAGCAGCCGAACTTCTCGAAAATGGTGGCGCGCATCTTGAAAGAAACGGGACTGGAAGCGCGCTTGCTGGAATTGGAGTTGACGGAGAGCATCGTCCTGCATTCCACCCCAGCCACGGTCAAAACGCTGGATCAACTGAGCGCCATGGGCATCCGCATGTCGATCGACGATTTCGGGACGGGCTACTCGTCGCTGCGCTATCTGCTTCAATTCCCGATCGACACGCTGAAGATCGACCGGTCTTTCATCCGCGACATCACCGCCGACCGGGACTGCGCGGCGGTGTCCAAAGCGATCATCGACCTGGGACACAGCTTTAAGCTGAACGTCATCGCAGAAGGGGTGGAAACCGAGGCCCAGCGGAGCCTGCTCGTGCTGCAGGGCTGCGACGAAATGCAGGGCTACGTCTTCAGCCCGCCGTTGCCGGCCGAGAAGATGGCCCGGCTGCTCCAAAGCCGGCTCTGCCAGCCGCCCCTGGGCGCGGCCCTGCCGGACCGGCGCAGCGTCGTGGTCATCAACGCCTAGCAGCCCACTACGGAGCGCTGCTCGAGGCGGCGGAGATTCCGGGAAGGCGGGCCGCGACCTTGGCCAGTTCCTTGCGGAAAAGAGGGTTTTCCGGGTAGTCGTGAGAGAGATCGGAGAGGAATCGGAAGCTCTGCTCCGGCTCGTTCTCCCGCAGATAGACCATCGCCAACAGGACCTTGGCGAACGGCTTCAGGTAATGGCCTGACTGGGCCGCCAACCGCAGATTCTTGATTCCTTGCTCTTTGCTTCCCTTTACGTCATCGAAGTGTACGAACCATCGCACGTAGAAGGCCAGCGATCCAACCAGGTACTCGGTGAAGCCCGTGGTGACGTAGGCGTCGTAGGCCTGGGGGTGGACCTTGAGCAGGTGCTGCGCGCAGAGATTGCCCCGCTTGGCGTCCGACAGGCTGCTGAGATGCCTCTTCTCGATCAGGGCCGTATAGTCCATCACTACGCCCACTGCCAGGCAGGTCGCGAACGTGGCTCGAAAATCGTCGGGGGTGGCCGTCAGGATCGGCTGGGCGCGGGACTGGGTGTCTTGCACCGCCTGGAAGAAGCGAGTGCGGACGGCCGGATCGGGCTTCAATTTCTTCTTCTCCGTGATTCGCTTGTCGTCGGCGAAAAACTCGCTTTCCAGAATGCCCATCCGGTCCAGCTCAGAATACACATAGACGGCGGACCGCACGGCATAGGGGAGCGGGTCGGCCGGGTGGCCGGCGATGTAGGAGTCGAGGATGGCGTGGGCGCCGGGGAAATCAAAATTGTAAAGGCGGAGGAAGACCCGCTCCATTTCGTCGGGCGGCTGGCTATCGGCCACCGCCGGGGCGGCCAGTAGTGCGAGAACAGCGAGCGCCGGGAGCCGAAAATGCGCCATTATGGTAATTCTAGCAAATGAGGCGAGGCGTAAGGGGGAGTAATCTTAGCAAGGTGAAGACCTGAGCGGTGACGCCGCGGTCTAGGGCGCCGCAGTTATGACTTCGGCGTTGCGGAGTAATCTTAGCAAGGCGAGGAGCTGAGCGCGGTGACAGAAGAACCCTTGCCGGAGCGGCTGATCCGGGCGGCGCGAAAAGGCAGGCTGGTGGTGTTTGCCGGAGGGGAAGCGCCGGAGGGCGAAGCGGCGGAGAAACTCCGGGCGCTGCCGTCCGGCCTATGGCTGGCCACAAAGCCCTGGCCCGAGACGCGGTGTTTCACGGCCGCGGAGATCGAAGAAGGC
This sequence comes from Terriglobia bacterium, assembly GCA_041477005.1. Lineage (GTDB taxonomy): Bacteria > Acidobacteriota > Terriglobia > Bryobacterales > JACQDG01 > JBGOUJ01. The sequence continues at coordinate 5,471 of JBGOUJ010000206.1, forward strand.
AGGCTGCGCCAGACTCCGGCCGGATCGGTGGTCGTTGTCGAAAGCGCCGGGAGCCTGGGGACGCCGCGCCGGCCCACGCGATTCCGCGACTGGGTCGAAGAGATCCTTCGCCGCCGCACGGCGCTCTTTGTGGGCGACCGGGCGCCGTGGTCGGAGTTTTCCGGGCGGGGACATTTCGAGGCGCCGGGCGAAGCCCTCGACTCCTTTCTCGATCGGCTTCTGGAGCAGGTTTGCGACGCGAAGGCCAAGGCGCCGCCGCCTTTGCCGGCTGTGACTTCGCGTTGGGGGCTGGGGGCGCTAGCGGTGGCCGCCGTGGCCGCCGCCGCGGTGTGGATCGAGCTGTGGCTCTCGCACGGCGGAGCGCAGAATTGGGGCCGGGTGCGGCTGGTCCCTTGGACGCTGGGGGTGCTGGCTGTCTGGGCGGGGATCTTTCCCTGGATCCGCAATGCCGCTGCCGGGCGGCAACTCGAAGCCGCCGAGTGTTACGCGCGGGAGCTGGCGCGGTGGTCCCGCCGGCCGAAGGCCCCGGCCGCCGTGGCTTTGCTGCTGCTGGCGGCGCTGGCGGGGTGCTGGGCGAACTGGCGGTTTGTGCCCGCGACCTTCCTGGTGATCTACGAGGCGGCCGGCGTCACGGCTGACGCTCGCGAGGTGGGCGCCTGCAAAGCCGAGGAGCCCTGCACGCTCATCATCCCGCGCCGCGCTCACCTGCACTTCGACGGCGCCGAGGGCAACTGCGCCATGGATTTGGACCAACCCGGCGGCCTGATCCTGATCGACCTCCAGGAAGACGGCTGCGAAGCGCCGGACGAGGACGAGAAGCCGGCCCCGCGCGGCGGCTAGCAGGCGCCGGAAAATCGTTTACAATACCATGCCATGAATAGCCTTCGTTTCGGATTGCTCCTCCTCGCCGCGGCGGGCCTGCCGGCGCCGGCCCAGAATGATCTGGCGTCGCGCATCGCCCACGCCGACCCGGCCAAATACCGGTCCGCGCCGCGCATCCATGGCGGGGCGGGCCAGCTCGATTTCATGGGCCTGTTCGACGCCAAGACGCTCGAAACCAACCTGCTCTTTTTGCACCGCGGCGTCCTGCCGCCGGGCGGCGGCATCGGGCATCACTTCCACCATCAGATGGAGGAGATGTTCGTGATCCTCGACAACGCCGCGCAGTTTACCATCGACGGGCGCACCGCGGTGCTCGAAGGGCCGGCCGGCGCGCCTTGCCGGATGGGGCATTCCCACGCCATCTACAACCACACCAACAAGCCGACGCAGTGGATGAACATCGCGGTGGGCAGCGTGCGGGGCCGCTACGACGCTGAGGACCTGGGTGACGACCGCGTGGGGGTGACGCTCGATCCCCGGCCGGTCTTTACCCATATGAGTCTCGACCCCAAGCTCCTCAAGCCCGTGACTGCGGCTCACGGTGGCAAAGGAACGGTGCGCTATCGGCGGGTCCTGCGCCCGGAGATGTTCCACACCAATTGGGGGTATGTGGACCACCTGGTCCTGCCGCCGGACACTTCCGACGGCCTGCACCGCCACGATTCCATGGAAGAGTTCTATTACGTCATCCACGGGCGCGCGCGGGTCACGGTCGATAAAGAGACCGCTGAGATCGGGCCCGGCGACGCCGTGCCGATCCGGCTGCGCGAAGCCCACGGCTTCTACAACCCGAATCGAGACGACCTGGAGCTGATGGTGGTCGGCATCACGCTGGAAAAGGCCCAGTTCGACGTAACCGACCTCGGCGACAATCTGGCAAGAACAAAATAGGAGAACGGGCCCCAACGCCACGACCGGCGCCGATGCTATGGCCCCGTTGATCGCCCACGGGCTGGACGAGTCGGTGACCGACCCTGACCCGAACGCTTGATTCGACCAGAAGGGCCAGGAAAACGCCGACAAGTCCGTCTGGACCTTCGGCGCCATCTACGCCGCCGCAGGGGGGCTCCCGGGCCAACCTGCGGCTCGGCAACCTGGACTACCTCATTCAGCAGAACCGGGTTAACCTCCCCCAGCGGCTCTTGCGCCCACCTACCCGGGAACGGTGGCATCCCGTACTTCCGGCTCCCTCGGCATACGTCACCAGACGTATGCCTGTGGAGGTACAGGACTTATGGGTCCTCCTGCCCCAAAGAAAACCCATTGACGAGTTGGGTCCATCGGGTCTAGAATCTTACAGAATCGTCGGGTGGTGTTGGGTATCTTACGCTCTCGAAGGACGGAGTAAACCATGGCCAAGCATTTGATTTGGGTACTGGCGTTGGCGACGATCGGCTCGGGCATTCGGGCAATCGCGGCAGACAAGGACATTCGCCCGGACGGCAAGGGCAATCGGACTGTTCAAAACCCGGGGAAGCAGGGTTCGGACAATCAGGGCCAGGACGAGGGGGGCGGCCAAGGGCCTAGCGGGCAACAAAGGACCAGCCGCAGCAGTGGCAACGGCATCTCCTACCATGGCGGGCCAGTGCTGCTGGGCACGCCCAACGTGTATTACATCTGGTACGGAAACTGGTCCGGCAACACGGCGACCAGCATCCTGACCGACCTGGTCAACAGCAGCACCGGCAACATCAGCGGCTCGCCGTATTTCAACATCAATACAACCTATTACGACGGCTCGGGCGCCAAGGTGAGTGGGTTGGTGCACTACGCCGGCAGCACCACCGACAGCTATTCACGCGGCACGGCGCTGAGCGACGCCGATATCCTGACGATCGTGACCAGCGCGATCACCGGCGGCAAGCTGCCCAAGGACACCAACGGCGTTTATTTTGTGCTGACCTCGGCTGATGTGAACGAGACTTCCGGCTTCTGCACGTACTATTGCGGCTGGCACTACCGCGGTACAGTCTCCGGGTCCGACATCAAGTATTCGTTCGTGGGCAACCCCGATCGGTGCCCCTCGGCCTGCGAAGCGCAGTACATCGGCCCCAACGGCAACGCCGGCGCTGATGGGATGGCGAGCATCATCAGCCACGAGCTGGAAGAGGCGGTGACTGACCCCGATCTGAACGCCTGGTTTGACTCCAGGGGTAACGAGAACGCCGACAAATGCGCCTGGACCTTCGGGAGCGTGTACCCCGTGGTAACCACTCAAGGCACCGCGTATGCCAACATGAAGCTGGGCAGCCGGAATTTCCTGATCCAGCGGAACTGGGTGGACGCCTCCGGCGGCTACTGCTCGCTGCACTTCCCGTGATCGGCGCTGGCGGCGCGGCATGGTGGCTCCCACACCGCAGCGGGGGATCAAAACAACTTCTTTGAGTCGAGGAGCAGGGTCACCGGCCCGTCGTTTACCAGCTCGACTTCCATCATCGCCTGGAACACGCCGGTTTCAACTGTGAGGCCTCGCGCCCGCAGGACCTCCACATAATGCTGGTAAAGGCGGTCGGCTTGCGCGGCCCCAGCCGCCTCATCGAAGCTCGGCCGCCGGCCCTTGCGGCAGTCTCCGCAGAGCGTGAACTGCGAGACGACCAGCACCGCGCCGCCCACGTCGGCCAGCGAGCGGTTCATTTTTTGGGCGGGATCGGAAAAGACCCGAAGGCCGGCGGTCTTCTCCGCCAGGTATTCAGCATCGGCCGCGGTATCGGATCGGGCCACTCCCAGCAGCACCAGAAACCCCTGGCCGATCGATCCCACCGTCTGCCCCGCGACGCTTACCTGGGCGCGGCTGACTCTTTGAATCACAGCCCTCATCGGACCTGCCAGTATACTGAATCACCGGGCAGCCACAGTGACAATGACCGGAACATCACAGGCAGAGAGAAGCACGCCATCTCCGGCCCGCCAAACGGCTTCTCGGTACGCTTGACCCATTGCGCGCCCCGGCGATCTGCGTTAGCCTGACCTTATGTACTGCACGAACTGCGGCCGGCAGTTGGCCGAGGAGGATGCCTTCTGCTCCAAGTGCGGCAAGCCTACCGGCGCGGCTGCAGGGCCGGCTACGGCGGCTCCGGCTCGTCCGCCAAGACGCTTTGCCCGGATCCTGTCGCAGAAGAAAATCGCCGGCGTTTGTGCCGGTGTGGCCTACTACTTCGACGTCGATGTGACCATGGTGCGCGTGCTGTGGCTGGTGCTGGCCATTTGTACGGTGGTGCCAGGCTTCCTGGCCTACCTGGTGGCGTGGATCGCCATGCCAAAGGAATACGCACCGGCGCCGCAGGCTTCGTCCCAGGTAGCTGGGGCGCATTCGTGATTGAGAGCTATCGGTCTCAGCACTCCGCAAACTGCCGGGTCTGGTGGATTGCTGCTGGCTGAAGGCCGATGGCTGACAGTTTTTGGTGAACACACAGCCTTCAGACGGGCCGCCCCCCCAGGCCTCGATGGCGACGGCTTGGGAGCTTAACTGCATGATCGAAGCGTTTGCATACGCGCGGGCGGGCTTTGTCGGCAACCCCAGCGACGGCTATTTCGGAAAAACCATCTCCCTGATCGTTCGGAATTTTCGGGCGCGGGTCCGGTTGTATCCGAGCGAGCAGCTCGAGATCAAACCGGCAGCGGCGGATCTGCCGGTCTTTGAGGACCTCCACGAGCTGCGGCGCATCACACGCTGGCGAGGCTATTACGGCGGCGTGCGGATACTCCAGGCTCTCCTGGTGCGCTTCAGCGATTATTGCCTGGACAAGGGAATCCGGCTCCGGGACGGCAACTTCACCATCGAGTACGACTCGAACATTCCCCTGCGGCTGGGGATGGGCGGGTCGAGCGCTATCATCACCGCCGGCCTGCGGGCGTTGATGCAGCATTACGGCGTGGAGATTCCGCTGCCCATTCAGGCCAATCTGGTTCTGGAGACCGAGACCCGCGAGCTCGGCGTTCCAGCCGGGTTGCAGGACCGGGTCATCCAGGCCCACGAGGGCCTGGTCTACATGGACTTCGCGCGCGACATCATGGAGCGGCAGGGCCACGGAAATTATGTGCGGCTCGACCCGGCGCTGCTGCCCAACGTTTACGTCGCCTATCGGACCTCGCTGAGCGAAGGGACCGAGGTTTTTCACAGCAATGTGCGGGAGCGGTTCAACGCCGGCGACCCGGTGGTCGTCAATGCGATGAAACAATGGGCCGAGTACGCCGCCCGGGCGCGGCAGGCCCTGCTCGAACGCGACTACGCGACCCTGGGCCGGTTGATCAACGCCAACTTCGATCTGCGCACCACGATCTACAAGATCAGCGAGGGGAACCTGGAGATGATCCATACCGCTCGCCGGCTGGGGGCCACGTCGAACTTTGCCGGCTCCGGCGGCGCCATCGTCGGCGCCTACGAGGACGAGGCGATGTATGCCGCCCTGGCCGGCGAGTTCTCCCGCATCGGCGTGGGAATCGTCAAGCCCATCGTCGCTCCGGAGCAGGCAGACCAGGAGCGAGAAAGCGTCGTTTTTCCACGCGCCCACGCGGCTGCTGCTGGGGCCCGGCCCGAGCATGGTTGATTGCCGGGAATAGAGAAATTGAGGAATGGAGGAATTGAGAAATGAAAACATCCCCCGCGCGGAATGCGCCGCGCCTTTCTCAATTCCCACACTCCCCTCCACCCGCGCGCGACTGCCGGGCACGCAATCCCTCAGTTTCTCAATTTCTCACGCCAAGCAGGCCGGATCGAGGCGAGCGCATGACCAGGCACCCCACCACCGGGGCGGCCATGGCAGGTAGACGCGCACTTGCCGCCGCCGCCGCCGTACTGTAAGCTTCCTCCCATGGGCGAGCTGAGCCGTGTTGGAGTGGCCATCGACTCCGAGTTGCTGGAGAAATTCGATCGC
>JBGOUJ010000207.1:0-11209 GCA_041477005.1 Terriglobia bacterium
CCGATACCCCATGACCCCGCGTGCGCTCTTTCTTCTCCTCGCCATAACCGGCGCCGGCTCGGCCCAGGTTACTTTCGAGCGACTCCTGGGCGCCGGCCAGGAATCTCAGAACTGGCTCACCTACTCGGGAACCTACCACAGTCAGCGACATAGCCCGCTCGACCAGATCACCCCGGGGAACGTAAAGAACCTCGGGCTGCAGTGGGTCTTCCAGGCCCGCTCCCTGGAGAAGTTCGAGGCGACGCCGCTGGTGGTGGACGGAATCATGTACCTGACGGAGGCGCCCAATGACGTGGTCGCGCTCGACGCCGCCACCGGGCGCATCTTCTGGACTTACGAATACCGCCCGTCGGCCAGCGCGCGCCTCTGCTGCGGCGCGGTGAATCGCGGCGTCGCCATTCTTGGAGACACCCTCTTCATGGGCACTATCGATGCCCATCTGATCGCCATCGACGCCAGGAGCGGCCGCCCCCTCTGGAACATCGAAATCGCCGACCCCAACCTGGGCTACTCGCTGACCCACGCCCCTCTCATCGTCAAAGACAAAGTCATTGTCGGCACGGCCGGCGGCGAGTACGGAATCCAGGGCTTCATCGCCGCCTACGACGCCCGCACCGGCAAGGAGGCCTGGCGCTTCCATACGATCCCTCGGCCCGGAGAGCCCGGTCACGAAACCTGGGCCGGCGACTCGTGGCAGCACGGCGGCGCCTCCGCCTGGATCACCGGCTCCTATGACCCCGATCTCAACCTCATCTATTGGGGCATCGGCAACCCCGGCCCCGACTGGAACCCCGACCCCCGGCCCGGCGACAATCTCTACAGCGATTCCGTCGTCGCCCTCGACGCCGCAACCGGCAAGCTCAAATGGTATTTCCAATTCACACCGAACGATTGGGCGGATTGGGACGCCGTGCAGGTCCCCGTGCTGGTCGACATGGAGTGGAAGGGAAGCCCCCGCAAGCTGATGCTCTGGGCCAACCGCAACGGCTTCTTCTACGTGCTCGACCGCGCCACGGGCCAGTTCCTGCTGGGCAAGCCTTTCGTGAAGCAGAACTGGGCCACCGGCCTCGACGAAAAAGGTCGCCCCATGAAGGTTCCCAACCTGAACCCGAGCCGGGAAGGCACGCTGGTCTACCCCGGCGTGCAGGGCGGCACCAACTGGTATTCCCCTTCCTACAGCCCGCGCACCGGCCTCTTCTACATCCCGGCTTGGGCCGACTACTTCACGAACTTCGTTAAACTCCCCGTCGAATACGCGCCGGGCCGGCGCTACACCGGCGGCGCGCCACGGTCGATCATTCCTGCGCTCCGCCGCGGCCCGATCAACACCTGGGGAGAGGAAGCGGGTCATGGCGCCGTTCTCGCCGTCGATCCCCGAACCGGGGAGCGGAAATGGGAATTCAAGATGACCGACGTCACCGACAGCGGCATCCTGACCACCGCTTCGGACCTGCTCTTCACGGGCGGCCGCGAAGGCTACTTCTACGCCCTGGACGCCCGCAACGGCGAGCTGCTCTGGAAGGCGACCGTGGGAGGCCAGGTCTCCGCCGCCCCCATGACTTACCGCGTCGGCAGCAAGCAATATGTGGCCATCGCCGCCGGGCACTCCCTCTTCACGTTCGCCCTGAGGGAATAAGACGCGCTGCGGCTTGTGCTCTGCGAAGAACAATGCCAGGCGATGAAGGCGTTCGTCTGATTTCAATCATCGCTCCGCGTTCATGGGATCCCTTGTGGGTTCATCTCCCCAACTCCAACTGGCGCCGCTGTCTAACGGCCTGCGGTTGAGCGGCCGCGTTTTTCGGCGGCCCGCTCCAACCGCTTGTTGGGCGGCTGCCGGATGTTGTCTGACTCACGACGCAGGGACGCCGCGCTTGGCAGCATAATAAAAAAGGATATCGAAATTGCCCGGCACGTACCCGAGCAATCTCAGCAGCAGCGCAACCTGTCCACGATGATGAACACCATGATTGGCCGCGTGCTGCATCAGTTCTCCCAATGTCATTGAGCGTTTCTCGGCCCGATCATTCATGTATTCAACATTACGAGCCAGATCTTCGTCCTTCAGCTCGGACAGAAACTGGCGCACATACACCTCGACCTTGCTCCAGGCTTCTATGAGAGATTCCACGGTTGGGTAATCGCCAGGATTGAGACGCGGGCCACGCTCCGGGCCGCCGCAACGACTGAGCCAGCCCCATTCAGCGCTTAGGGCATGAACCATCGTGTTCCTGATAGATCCATAGCTTCCGCCCACAGGCCGCGTGAATTGTTCTTCCGTAAGCTGCGAAATCACATGAAAGAGTTTTCTGTTTGCCCAGTAGCTATAGTCGTAAAAACCTTCTAGATCTTTGATGGTCATCTGATGCTCGTGGTGTCCGCCCAACTATGTATCGAGGATCCCATGGGGCCAATTGGCCCCGTGTGCAAGTTGCTGAAAAGAAAGAGCCTCCGTAGAGCTTCGTGACAAGCCGGGGGCGGCTCTCGCGATTTTCACCACAGCCGGGCTGCTAGAGGTGATAGGATTTGACGCCGTGAAGATCCGTTACCAGACGGCCGCGCAAGCTATTGCGCACTATCGCATCACGGGCAAGCTCGGCGAGGGCGGCATGAGCGATGCCGGTTCGAGGGTCGGCGGGACTAGTCGTGCCAGCCGCCGTGCCGCACCAAACCACGTCCAGTCTCCTCCAGGCGGCGTACCAAATCCTGTCGCTTTACGGGACCAACAACTCGGCCACGCGGCGCACCCCAGGGGACTTCGCCGCTTGTAAGGACCAAAGCTATCGGCTTCACCAGACCCGCCGCTCAGTGGGTCATTGCGTAGACGATGTAATTGATTGCAATCCGCATGCCCATGGCGGAAAACTTCTCCGGGTACTGCGGGTTGTCGGCATGCTCCCAGGAGTCGCCCAGGTCCATGTCGAAGCAAATAGCCACCATGACCCGGCCTTTGTCGTCATAGATACCGCGCCAGTGAGGCTCGACGCCGCCATGCTCGTACATCGAGCCGCTATATAGGAATTGAGCGCCGGGCACTTGAAACCGGTCGCTCAGATCGAACACGGTGTGAAAGATCGCGTCACTGTTTTCGATCTCCACGATCGGCCGCTCGGGGAAGACTCGTTTCATGCTGGCGATGAACACTTCCCATTCCTGTGGGCCGTGAAAGTCGTCCACCATGAGGAAGCCGCCGCGGAGCAGGTACTCGCGGAGCTTTTGGGTTTGCGGGTCGGTCAAATTCCAGTGCCCTACTTCCACGGCGTAAAGCCACGGCCAGTAGAAGACCTCGTCGCCGTCGTCCAGGTTGACCGACTGTTCGACGGATCGGGCGTCAATCCGCGTCAACCGCCTGACTGCCTCCGACAGGTGCCGATCCGAGCGCGGGTAATCGATCGTCCAACTCGAGCGGCCCGTTGTCCAGTCACCGCCCCACCGCCGCCGATAGCCATAGTAGGCCGGCGGATACATCAGCCGGGCGAACACCCATTCGGCGGGCACCATGTAGTCGGGCGGGAGGGGGAAGTCGTTATACTCCACGCCCGGGTACTCCCGAAAGGGGAGTTGAGCGCCAAGAGCCCCGATCAGCGAAAGGCCCAGAAGAGCGGCAGCAAGACTTCGAAAACTCACGGGAAAAATCCTGCCAGCTTGCGGTCAGGAGTTCGTTGGGAATCCTGATCGGTTCTCAGTATACGACAATCCGGCTCCTTCTGCCGCCCGGTTGCCGGAAGCCCCGAAACAGCGGATCGGCGAAGCTCGGAGCGAGCGAGCTTGTGCTAGGATGGAGCGGATATTCCACCACTGGAGGAACCAATGGGCGCCAAGAAACTCTCACGTGTGTTCTTCACGCTGGCGGTTGCATTGTGTCTCACGGCAACCGTGGCATTCAGCGCCAGCCCCGCCAATCTGAAAGCGGGCCGGGCCGAACTCAAGTCAGCGGGGCCGCTGGCTTTCGGGCCCGACGGCATCCTGTTCGTTGGCGATTCGGTGGGCGCGGCAATCGTGGCGCTCGACACCGAAGACCGGGCGCCCGGCAAGTCCGGGGGCCGGCTGGAGGTCAAGGCAATCAACGAGAAGATCGCCGCACTCCTGGGCACTGCTCCGGATCAGATTCTGATTAACGACGCCGTGGTGAACCCGATTTCGAAGAAGGTATACCTGGCGGTTTCCCGCGGGCGGGGGCCGGATGCCATTCCGGTCATTCTGCGCGTGGACGGCGCGGGCAAGATCACGGAGCTGGCTCTCGATAACGTGAAACACTCCAGCGTGAGCCTGCCGGATGCGCCCGATTCGGTGAAGGACGCGCGGGGCCAGAACCGGCGCCTCGAGGCCATCACGGATCTGGCGTTCGTCAACGGCCAGGTGATCGTGGCCGGGCTCTCGAACGAGGAATTCTCGTCCAGCCTGCGCTCCATCCCGTTCCCGTTCAGCCAGGCCAATAAGGGCGCCGGCATCGAGATCTTCCACGGCTCGCACGGGCGCTTCGAGACCAACTCCCCCGTGAGGACGTTTACGGCGTACGAGATCAACAACGTGCCGTATATCCTGGCCGCGTACACCTGCACGCCCCTGGTGAAGATTCCCGTCTCCGAGCTGAAGCCGGGAAACAAGGTGAAGGGCACGACCATCGCCGAGCTGGGGAATCGCAACCGGCCGCTGGACATGATCTCTTACCGCAAGGATGGTCACGAATACATCCTGATGGCCAACAGCAGCCGCGGGGTGATGAAGCTCTCGGCGGACGCTCTGGACCGGTACCAGGCCATCACGGCCCAGACCGAGGTCCGGGGAGTTCCGTATGAAACCGTGGCCGGACTCAAGGGCGTCCAGCAGCTCGACAAATTCGACGACGCGAACGCCATGATCCTCACCGACGGGGACGGCTCGCTCGATCTGCGGACGATCCCACTTCCGTAGCCAGGCGGGCTGACCAAACGCGGTTGCAAGAAAACCATTGGGGCCGCGAATGCGCGCGATTAAACGCGAATAAGGCAGTCGTTTCCATTCGCGTTTATTCGCGTGCATTCGCGGCTGATGATCTTTTAGTCAGGCGGCCTTGTTGATTGCCAGGACAGCGATTTGCGCTCTGGTCCTCTGCTTCTGCGCCGGCGCGCAGGGCGTCTCGATTCGGATGGAGGGCGGCGCCTTTCAGGTAATGGGCTGGGATGCGACGCGCGGGGCGCCCGAGGGCGGCTGGTCTGCGGTCTTCTCGGTTTACAGCGGCCCCGCGCCGACAAATGGGCCGGCCGGCCTGCCAGCCGATTCACCAACCGGTTTACCTAATGGTTTACCAAATGGTTTGCCCAGAATGCTCGGCTCGTACACAGTGGAGTCCGCCTCCCTGGTGTTTCGCCCGCGTTTCCCGCTGGCGCCGGGCATGCGATATCGGGCGGTGTTCCATGCCGCCGGCCAGACCCCCGCAGAGGCGGTCTTCGATATCCCGAAGTTAGACACGGCGCCATCCACTCGCGTCGAACACGTCTATCCATCGACGGATCTGCTCCCCGACAACCAGCTCAAGTTCTACCTGTATTTCTCCGCTCCCATGGGCCGGGGTGGCGCGTGGCGGCACATTCATCTGCTCGACCAGAGCGGCTCTCCGGTCGATCTGCCTTTCCTGGAGATCGACCAGGAGCTCTGGGACCGGGACTACCGGCGGCTCACCGTCCTGTTCGATCCGGGCCGGATCAAGAGGGGCCTTTTGCCCCGCGAGGAGGCCGGGCCCGCGATCGAGGCGGGGAAGCAATACACGCTGGTCATCGATCGAGACTGGCAGGACGCCCGCGGGGTCTCTCTGCTGGAGGGATCTCGGAAGTCCTTTCGCGTTGGACCGGCCGACCGGACGCCGCCGGATCCCAGCCGGTGGCGGCTGAGCGCGCCGGCCGCCGGCACTTCCACCGCGCTGGTGGTGAGCCTCCCCAAGCCCATGGATTACGCGCTGTTGCTGCGGCTGCTGGATGTTTCGGGCCCCGACGGCCCGGTCGCGGGAGCCGCGGCGATCGATCACGACGAGATGCGGTGGACCTTCACTCCGCGCGAGCCCTGGAAGGCGGGCGATTACCGCCTGCTAGTGGATACGGCGCTCGAGGATCTCGCCGGCAACCGCATTGGCCGTCCGTTTGACGTGGACACGTTCGATCCGGTCTCGGCACACATTTCCCAAAAGACCATTTCGTTACCGTTCCGGGTTCGTCAACACTAGCGCCAGCGTCGCCCAGCCGGAAGTCGAAATGTGCTGGGCATAGCTCTGCGCTCCGGGCGGCCGGGTCGTTTCCGGCCATCCGCCCGAGGGCTGCTGCACCGCGATCAGGTATCCCCTGCCGCGCGTGATGGGGTTGCTGGTGCGGCCGGAATCGTTGACCTCGCGCAACGCGAGCAGGACGACGGCCGTATCGAACGGCTCGGAGGGAGCATGCAGACGCGGCCCCCAGCCACCATCGCTGTTTTGCGCTCGCAGGATCAGATCGAGGCATTGGGCTTTCGCCGGTTCAACGCCGGGCGGCCCGATGCTGGTGAGGGCCTCGCTGGAACGGGCCTCGCTGGAAAGAGCCAGCAGCGTCGCGGCCGCATCCAGGATGCTCTGCGGCGTGGTCCTGCGAAACCAGGTGTTGGCCCTGGCGATGGCATCCGCGAACCGGGTGCCGTCGGCTTTTTCGAGCGTTCGGCGGGCCATATAGGTGGCCAGGGTGGCGCCCCAGGTGACCGGAGAACCTACTGCCACACCCGTGTCGATCTGCCAGGATCCATCGGCCTCCTGCCAGGGCACCAGGGACTGTGCCGCGTCCAGCAGCGCCTGGCGGCCCCGAATGAGGCCGCTGTCGCAGGCCTGGGCCAGCGACGCGGCGAACTGAAGCCGCGCCAGTTTCTTGTCGCTGAAGGCCGGATTGCCGCGATTCGTGTCCCAGTTGGCCGGTTCGAGCAGCCAGCGCGAGGTGTCACGGAGGGATTCGGCCGGGACCTTATAGCCTCGCTGTGCGGCGGCGTAAAGCGCCCGCGCGCCGTCGCCGTTGTTGTGGCAGGAGAAGCAGTGATTCTCTTTGGACCAGCGAGGCACCTCGCGAGCCAGGTAGTCGACGGCCCGCTGCTCGGGAGTTTGGTGCGCCGCAGGGCGAGCCGCCTGTGCAGGAACGCCCCACGTCAACATCCCGGCAGCGAGCGCGACAGCAGTGGCGCAGCGTGCCGGCATAGGATCTACAGCGTTGCCCTCTCTGGGTGGATGGTCAGCCAGCCCTCGGCGGCCTAGCTCAGCTTGAGGCCCCCAAACGCGAAGCACGCCTCGTCGCTCTGAGACGGAGTCTCGCTAAACAGCACGCCCGGCGTCTCTGCGCACCGCCCGTCGTTTGGCCGGGTGTTTATTCTGACTTCTGGCTCCTGACTTCTATCTTCCCGCTTAGAACCTGTACTTCCCGCCGATCGTGTAGGTGAACTGGCCGCCCAGGCAGCAATAGCCGCCCTGCGTGCCGGTCGGCTTGCCGAACAGGGCGGGGCTCGCCAGGTTCACTGTGGAGCTCGGGTTCGAGAAGTTCGGGTCCTTGAACACGTTGTCCACGTCGAGCCGGATCTCAACGTTGTGCCGCTCCTTGATGTGGAAGTTCTTCTGCAGCGACGCCTGCGACCAGCGCAGGCCCGGCCCGTTGATCGTGTTGCGCCCAATCGTGCCGAGCGCGAAGGCCGCAGGGTTGGCGAAGGAGTTGACGTTCCACATCGGGTTCTCCAGGTTTCTGTCGAAACGGTCGCCGATGTGCCAGTTCGGCACGATCACCTGGTCGTTGGAGGCGATCTGGTTGGGGCGAATCACGGTGCCGCCCTGCGACCCGAGGTACCGATTCGGGCTGCCCGACAGCGTGAACGACACCGGCGTGCCGGTCTGGAAGGTCTGTGTCCAGGCGAGGTTCCAGCCGCCCAGTACCCAGTCCTTCGTGCCGCCACCGTTCATCCAGCGGCGTCCCTTTCCGAAGGGAGCCTCCAGGGTCAGGAACGTCACGAAGCGGTGAGAGACGTCGAACCCGGCGCGCCCCTTCTCCAGGCTCCGGTTGTAGTAGTCCGCGCCATTGGCGTTGCCATCGGCATCGGATTCATCGATGGCCTTCGAGAACGTGTAGAACGATGTCAGGGTCAGGCCTTTCGAGTACCGCTTCTCGAGCTTCACTGTGCCGGAATGGTAGGTGGAATGGCCGAAGTTGCTCCACAGATTGATCGAGCCGAAGTTCGGATACGGGCGATAGGCCTGATAGTTGCTATAGATGGCGTTGAGAGTGGTAGGATCGGTCGAAGTGTTGAAGGGCACCTGGTTGATGTTCCAGGCATTGAGAAGACCCACCCCTGCCGATCCCTGGTAGCTCAGCTCCGCGAGCCAGGTGGGCCGGAACTGGTACTGCAGCGTGCCGTTCCAGTTCATGGCGTAGGGGCTTCGGATGTTCGGGTCGCGCCAGGTGGCGCTGCGGGCGCTGTAGTTTACGCCGACGAAAGGCGAGCTGCCGTTGGGCAGGATGTTGTAGTTCAGCGGTCCCGGTCCCTGGCTCAGGAAGAAGGCCGGGCGCGGATCGCCCGAGGGTCGCTGCACGCTGACGCTGCTCGTGTATTCCTCGAAAAATTGGTTCACGTCGGTGGTGAACAGGTCGATGCTGGTGATGCCGAAGCCGCCGCGGAAGACCGTGTTGTTGTTGATCTTGTAGGCCATGCCGAGGCGCGGCTGGAAGTTGTGCCACTGACGAGCGTTGAGCTGGCCTGTGGGGTGCGTGATGGCGCCCTTCAGGCCGGTGAGCGGATCGATGGCAGTGGGGCTAAACTCGCTTTGCTGGCCGTATTTGGTTTGGAATGGGCTTTCATAGGACCAACGCAGGCCCAGGTTGAGCGTCAGCGCGTTGGTTACGCTCCAGTCGTCCTGGAAGTACAGGGCGTGACTCCACCATCGCGGCAGCCAGTTGGCAAGTGTGCTGCTGAAATCGGCGCGGACCACCGAGCCCAGCAGAAACGCCGCGAAATCGTTGCCGGTGTTGGGCGTAAAGGGGAAACCGGTGCCGCCGAACCGGAAGATGCCGCCGGGTTGCGACGCGATCAGCGAGTTGGCGGCCGTTTTGAGCGCCTCGTAGCCCATCTTGAAACTGTGGCGCGAGTGGATGATGGTGAAGTTATCCTGCAGCGTGTAATTCTGCGTTTGTTGAACATACTGCCCGCCGGCGAAGGTGCTGCCCGAGAAAAAGGCACTGCCGCCGGAATCTAAGAAGGACGGGAAAGTCGCCCCGCTGACGCCGGGGATGCCGAGCTGCTGGGCCCCGTTTTCGTTGAGGCCGGGCGGGTTGCGCGTCTCCTTGCGGCGGTTGAAGCCCAGGCGCAGCTCGTTTATGCGCGATGGGCTGAAGATATGGGTGTCGCTGATCACGGCGTTTTGCTGGTTGGAGGGCAGCAGCACAAAGCCGCCGTCGAGTATCGGCCAGTTGATGCCGACCTGGTTGCCCTGGGCACGGTTGCGCACGTGCGAGTAGCGGCCGAAGATGCGGTTTTTGTCACTGATGTTGTGGTCGATCTTGGTGTCGAAGCGCGTGCGGAACGAGTAGTAAACGCCGGAGCCGCCGAAATTCAATTGAGGGCCGGTCTTGGTGATCAGGGCGGAGCCGCCGAGGTTATTGGGCGGCAGCCAGGGGTTGTGGCCCAGGAAGTTCACCGTCGCCGGGTCGAAGCGGCTCTTGGGGACCACGTTGTTCGGGAACACGTTGTTGGCCCACTGGTTGTTGGCGCCCAGGGCGGTGGATGCCGGATCGTAGATCGGATAGCCGATGCCGCCGAAACTAAAGTCGCCATTCAGCATGTCGGTGGTGGGCACGGTGTTGAACTGCTGCTGGAAGTAGCGCTCGTCGTGCCGCGAGATGCCGAACATGAAGAAGGTCTTGTTCTTCCCGTTGTAAAGCTTGGGTATGTAGACCGGCCCGCTGACCAGGCCGGCCAGCTCGTGGTACGAGAACGGCTGGGTAGAGCGCGCCAGGTTGAAATACGCCCGGTGCAGCATGGGGTTGTCGATGTAGCGGTCCTCGGCCTCGAAATGGAACTGGTTGGTGCCGGAGACGTAGGTGGCGCTCAGCATGCCGCCGGCGGTGTGGCCGTTTTCGGCCGGCAAAACTGTCGTCACCAGCTTCACCTCCTGAATGGCGTTCTGCGTGGTGCTCAAGATGCGGTTCGTCGCCACGCCGCCACGCACCGGCTCGGTGCCCGAAATGCCGTCCATCGAATAGCCGAGGGCGCGGTCTCGCGCGCCGGCTATGTGGAAGCCGTTCATGGGGCTGACGCCCGGCATGTAGTACATCGCCATCCAGGTGTAACGCTGCATGATGGGCAGGGAATTCATGTAGGTGCCTGCGACCACCGTGCCGGTGGCGGAGGTGGCGGTCTCGAGCAGAGGAGCGGCACCCGTGACCTCGACCTTCTCGACCACGTTGCCCACGCTCATCTGCACGTCCACAGTGAGCGTGTCATTGGACCGCAGCGCGATGCCCGGCCGGTCGAGCGTGGCGAAGCCGGACATGCGGAAAGTCAGGGTGTACGATGCCGGTTCCAGGTAGAAGAACCGGTAAATGCCCTGATCATCGCTCACCGAGCGAACGGTGGTTCCCTTTTCCGGGTTCAGCGCGTTGACTTCCGCCCCGGCGACGACGGCGCCCGAGGCGTCGCTGATGTGGCCGAGGATGGTGCCCGTGGCCGTCTGGGCGCGGAGCGCCGGGACGGATGCGACGAGCAGGATCAGAATTGCAGCTATGGCTAATAGGCTTTTGCGCAGCATGGACAAACCTCCCTGAAACGCCCCCATTATATGTAACGGCGGTTCTGATGGCAATGGGGAAAAAAGGGTCAGCCAACGGACCTGAGTTCTGGGGCGCCCTCGGCTGGGCGGCCACCGAGGACACCCGGAGCTCGCTGCCGCCGGGTTGGCCGGGGCCGCGGTGGCCGCCTTGAGTGCCAGCGCTGTCGCAGGACCTCCGGAGCTCGCTGCCGCCGGGCTGCCGGGCGCCGCTGAGTCCCCGAGCAACGAAGACTGGCTAGAGGAACGTGCGGAACCAGTAGGTCAGGATGTTTTCCCCTGGGCCTTCTCCTGGAAGAGGAGCGGGGCGAATTCCGCCAGATTGCGCCGCCACACCGTCCAGTTATGCGCTCCGGGCGTTTCAATCCGGGTCAACCGGATGTCTTTGGACTTGAGCCAGTCAATCAACTTGCGGTTGCCGTC
>JBGOUJ010000208.1:0-11085 GCA_041477005.1 Terriglobia bacterium
CGCCGATGAGCGTCGTGCCGTGGCGAAGGACGACCCAGACGAGATCGCCGCGCGTGGCGCCGAGCGCCAGCCGGATGCCGAACTCACGCGTGCGCTGCGTCACGGAGTAAGCGAGGACGCCGTAGAGGCCGATCGCTGCCAGCAGCAACGCCAGCCCGCCGAAGATCAGGCACAGGATCATGGCCGCGCGCCGGTTGACCAGCGACGCCGAGATCCGCTCGGGCATCGTCTTCGTGTCGAACACCGCAAGTTCGGGATCCACTTGCGAGATCTCGCGCCGGATCGCCGTGGTTAACTGCGGGCTGTCCCGCTCCGCCTTGAGCACGACGTGCATCGCCCGCGGCACAAACTGCTTGTAGTGGAAGTAGGCCTGTCCCACCGGGTTCTGCTCGGCCAGGTCGCCGGTCTTCACGCTGCCGGCCACGCCGATGATCGTGCACACGGGGCCATTCTTCTCCAGGCCGCGCCGGATCCTGGCACCGACCGCGTCGCCCTTCGGCCAGTACTTTCGCGCCAGGAACTGGTCGATCACGACTACCTTCTGCGCCTCGGCCGTGTCGCTGTCGGCAAAGTTGCGCCCGTACAGTAGGGGGATTCCCATCGCCGGGAAATAGCCGGAATCGACGACGTTCCAGCCGGGCACGGGAGGAAGCTCGCCGGGTGCGAGGCCGCGGCCCTCAATCGTGATCACGCTGGCGTTGTTGCTCCCGCCGAACGGCAGGTACGTAGTTGCGCCGGCGTGACGCACGCCGCGCGCCGCGCGCAACCTCTCCAGCAGCCCCGAGAGGAAGTTACGCGCCACTGCATCGTCTTTATACCGGACTGACGGCAGGGAAAACCGCGCCGTCACCACGCTCTCGGAGCGAAAGCCGGGATGAACCGTCAGCAGGCGGGCAAAGCTCAATGTCAGCAGCCCGGATCCGATCAACAGCACAAAGGCAAGCGAAACCTGGCAGACCACCAGGACCGAACGCACCTGCAGAGCGCGGCGCCCCGTGGTGCCCGTCCGTTCATTGCCGCGGAACACCTCGTTGAGATCGCGCTGGAGCAGATGCACCAGCGGCACGCTCCCGAAAACCAGCCCCGTCAGCACGGCTATCGCCGCCGTGAATGCGAGCACGCCGGCGTCGATCTGAATGTCGCCTCCGCGCGGCAGGTCCCTCCCGCCCAGATACGAGAACAGCCGGAGGCCTCCGAAACCGACGGCAACGCCGAGCGCTCCGCCCAGCACGGCGAGCGCGACGCTCTCCGTCAGCAGTTGCCGGGCGAGCCGCCACCGGCCCGCTCCGAGGGCGAATCGGATCGCCAGCTCCTTCATCCGCACACTGGAACGGACCAGCATCAGGTTGGCCAGGTTCACGCAGCCGATCAGCAACACGGCGCCAACCGCGGCCTGCAACAGGTAAAGGATCGGCCGGACATCTCGCACCAGCTCGTCCTTCAGCCCCAGGACTCTCGTCCCGAACCGCGCGCTTTCGAGCAGGGCGCGGTATTTGGGAAACCGCTCCAGGTTTTGATTGTTCAGAACGTCGATTCGCTGTTGGGCGTAAGCGATGGCTGCACCCGGTTTGAGACGCGCGATCATTCCCCAGTTGTTGTTGTGGCGTGCCTCGTCGGACATCTGCCGGGGAGTAAAAGCGAACGGGACCCAGACTCGCGCCTTCTCGCCGAGCACCCCAAAGCTATCCGGCATCACGCCCACGATCCGGTAGGGCACTCCGCTCAGGCGAATGTCTCTCCCGAGTGCGTTCCGGTCCCGGGCGAACATCTCGTTCCAAAAACCTTCACTCAGAACCGCGACCTTGTCCTTCCCCAGGACCGCCTCGTCTTCGGTGAACACCCGTCCCACGATCGGCTCGACGCGTAGCACGCGGAAGTAGGACGGCGTGACGTATTGGCCGTCAATACGCCGGGGTGCGCTTTCCAGTCCTACGTCGTACCCGCCCGACCCGGTCAACGCCACCTCGGCGAACACGTCGGTCAGCTTCCGCCGGTCCAGGTAGTCCGGGACGCCGTTCGATCCCCGGTCGGTGACGCCGACGCCGGGATAGATGTTGAACATGGTCACGAGCCGATCCGCGTCCGGGTAAGGCAGCGCCCGGAGCACCACGGCGTTGAGAACGGTGAAGATCGCAGTGTTCGCGCCGATACACAGCGCGAGTGTCAGCAGCGCCGCCAGGCTGAACGCCTTCTGCTTCCACAGCAGCTTGAGTCCGAATCGGAGGTCTTGTAGCACGTTTTTGGCGCCGGATGTGGCATTCTCCGGGCGCCGTCATCCTCACGTACGTTCGATGCGGCGGAGTTGTTCCCGAGTCGGTCCCCCGGTAGTGCCTCACTTTGACTTTCGCCACTCGGCCTTCAACAGGATCATGGCATCGCGGGCCGCTGGCATGGCCTGCTCCCGTGAAGCGAAACCCCTGGCTCAAAATCTCTTGTTTTCGGAAACCGCGTCCTCAACCAGAGTCTCCCACTTACCGTGCTTCAAAAAAAGATGACGAGCTGCGCCCCACAACCCCACGAACCGTTGGGGCCCACTTCACGCATTCCGCGGGGGGTCGCCCAACTCTAACGATTCAGGCGCTCAGCCGCGCGGCCCGCTGTTTGCGCCGTCGGCTGCAGCGCCCTGTTAGGCCGACGCGCTCTCTTGCGGGAGCGGCCGCTCAGAGCATGGGCTACAAGCTGAGGTACCTTCAATACGAAGAAGCGCTCCACCGAATATCCGTAGTCTTCACCACTCTCGTCAACCACGCGAATATACCCATGTTTGGAGGCCTCTTCGTCAGCTATCACTCGGTACAATTTTCCGACCTCGAGCGACGCGGCATACCCGCTGTTGTCGATGCAAACTCCGAATTGTGTTCCTGGTCTTGTTTTGGTTCCCATGCCTCAATCCAGCAGAGGGAGCTTCAGTTTGAGTTCCTTCCGGCCGATCCCATGCGCCTCGTACCAATGAACCTCTGCTGTGTGAATCGTGCCATCCAAGAGGCGCACCGTCGCGATGCCTCGCAGCTTTCGCCAGCGGCCCTTCCCATAGGCCTTTCGCAGTCGCCTGCGATCGCGAATCCCGCGACCCACAGCGATAGGCTCGATCGCCGTGATCTTGCCGATAATATCAAAGTCCATGGAACCAGCATCCGAGAGCCACCTTCCCAACTGTACCGCGATTGACGGCACCACCCGCCACCCGGTTTTTGGGTGGGCGGATGCATGCCCTCGTTAGACATATGCACTACCCAGCCTTCCGCTCTCGCTGCTTGTCGGCTACGCGCCTGGGTGGGAAGGAGACGAGCTTCCGGCCGGTCTCTGCTTGCCGTCGCTGAAGAGCTTCGACGATGGCTGTCACGTCGTTTCCATGCTCTTTGGCGATGGCTTCTCGGATGGCCCGAACCTCTTCCACGATCGGATCGCGGACCATGTGCTATTCCTCCATTAGCTCTTCTGGCGTGCAGATGATCGGCGGGACAAGCCCGACGCCTCGGCACGTGTCTTCGATTTTACCGCGAAGCGCGGCGTTCGCAATGTGCGCGCAATTCCAGGTCAGGAGGTAATGCATGCCGTTAGCGACTGCGACGGCTATGTGGACCGCGTCGATCGCGGGTATAGCACTCGTGCGGAGAAGCTGGTCAGCCAATCCTGAGACCCCCGCTCCAACCTCCAGAACCGGAATCCCTTCCAGGGCGGCCAAGCGGCGAGCGGCAGCCTCGGCGTCTCCCCTGGCAGCTTCTTCAAGCACCGCCTCTGAGACAAACAGGTCAAACCGGCTTCGTCGCTCCCACCACTCGCGGGTGATTTGTTGATGCGCGGCTTGGACGAGGTCGCGGCTCGGCAAGGCCGTAAGATAACTGACCACCGTCGTCTCCAAGTAGACTCTCTAACGAGTTTGGCGTTCAGCCGCGGCGCGGATTGTGCGCCGCTGGCTGCACCGCTTTGTTAGGCCGCCTCGTTTCATGCACCTGGGTCTCTGCGCCTCACAACTCAAATCCGCTGGAGGGATTGAGCGGATTCACCAAGATTATCTTGCTCCATCCTTGGTCTGGTTCAATCAGTTGTCTCAGTAGTGTGCGATCGGATTCGTCCAACACACCGTAGCCAATACGGTCCTCCGACGCGAGCCACCACTCCGAATACCGGCTTCGGACGCTCGACACCTTCGATGTTTTCTCAGCAATGCAGATCCGGAGATTGCGTGCCATCTCCGAAACAACAAAGCCACCGGAGTCGTGGTCGCCCGAACCACCGAGAACGAAGAGGTGTTGATGCGTCTTGCTTGCGCGCGTAAAGCTGAGCCGGAACTTTCGGGTAACGCGAATCTCCTCGTCTTCTAGGTACGGCCGGCCGCGAGCCTCCTGTAACGCGATTGCCAAAAGCCTTTCAAGTTCCTTCCAAGGAGGCAGGGGACGACCGAAGCTGTAGAAAACGAACCAACTTGTTCCGTCGACAGGTGGGCCAGCCTTCGCGAGAGCGTTCTGGACGACCTCATGAAGCGGCTTCGACACCTGCTCAAGCCCTCGGTCGCCCGAGGCCGTCGTCTCGTTCTGGTTCAGCCGACGAACTTCAACTGCAATTCGACCGTCCACGAGAAAGTCCGGCGGGACCTTGCCGTCAGGCTCGTAGACGACGGTGCCTAAACTTCGACTCGTGAGGTACTCGTAGACCGACTTTTCTGAATCGTTCATTCGAATCGAAGTCTTGGCGGCATAACGACCCGGGCGCGGCTTGATTGTGGCCGTCGCCTGCGGCGCCTTGTTAGGCCTCCCGCAGACGCCCCGACACAAACTTGTGAAGAAGGCTCGAGATAAGCGTCTGGTAAGGCAGGCCCTCCTCCAACGCTCGCTTCTGGATTGCCTCGAGATCTTTGCTGGAGATGCGGATGTTGACCCGTCGATCCTTCCGAAAAGTGGCGGCCGCGTACCGGCCATAGCGCTTCCGCTCCTCCTTCAGTCCCGGTATCGAACGCCACTCCCATCTCTCTACGGAATCGACAATTTCCTTCTCCTTCGGATCAAGCTTCATCGTGTTCGGTCTCCCTGCGAAGGTACTTCTTGGTCGCCTTACGGCTCGGGATGATGGTCTTGAGCACAACCTGCTCGTTTTCCTCTACGAAGGGCACGAGGTACACGTAGTCCTCGATCTGGACAACAAAAACGCGTTGACCTTCGTACCGTTCCTGGTTCGGGTGCTCCAAAATGTCCAGGACGTCACCGCGCTCGATGTGGAGGACGATCTCGTCAAAGGACACGCCGCGTTGAGCCTTCAGTTTCTCGTTCTTCTCCGGGTCCCATGTGAAGTACTTCAACCGGGGAGTGTAGCACAATGTGTGCCTTTTGGCAACACGAGGCCGAGAATGTTCGCGGGATGCCTAACGAGGCGGCAGCACGGGCACGCCACCGCGCCTAGCCAGGGCGCCCCGGCGCTACTATTGACCGCGGATAGGCCGTGGTCGAATCGCCCCGCGTTGCGCCAGGCTGGCCGGCGCCCTTTTCCCAGACAGGCGCCGTCAGGCACAGTCATCGCTGAGCACCCCTTTCCTGGGGTGCCGCCTGGAAACCGCCCCCGAGCCCCGCACACCTCCGCAGGGCGAAGTCTTCGGGAGAGGGACCCAAAAGGCTCCGCCCCACGCGGCGGGCCAACAGGACGGATTGGGCCTGCGACGCAGTCCTGTCCTCAGGCTGCTGAACCCGTCTTGGTGACTAGGAGCGCGCCTCTCCGCGCCCTAACCGAGCCCCCGCCCCCGACCCGCCCGCGACTTCCGACTCCAGGCTCCTGGCTTCCCACCCCCTGACTCTTGACCCCTGCCCCGACCCAGTCACGTCCCGCGCCAACAAGCATCTCCTTCTCTTCCAGGCACTTACCTTTCTCTTGTGCCGCAATCCCTTCCTCCCGGCGCTACCATAGAACTGAGAGGCCGCATGACCACTTCGGGCCCAAATCCGACTCAACCAGCCAACACCCGCGGAACCATGGGCCCTCGAACCCCTGAACGGAGGAGAACCGGCGCAAACAAAATTTGCACGAACGAAACCAATTTCCAGCCTGCATCCCCATCGCGTACCATCCAGCAAGCTCCTCGTTCCCATGCACTTACCCCTCGCAAAGCCCAAACGGGAAGGTACGCCGCCCCGTACCCCCGCTCCCTCGGTAGCACCAGGAAGGATGGTCTCTATGCCGCCAGTCACCGCGCCCACCAAGCCGGCTGGAACAGCCCCGGTTCGGACGCGGCGCAAGACGAAATTTGCACGAACGAAACCAATTCTGCACTGTCAGGACTGCGGGCTGCGGACGGCCGTTATCTGCAGAGGGCTGGCGATTCAACCCTGAAGGGGCGCAACGAGAAAGACCCGGGCGGCCCCCCCCGGTCCCGCCCGTGGGACCATCCGGCCGTTGGTATACTCTCGGGGGAGGTTCTTCCACTAGGAGTGACATATGAGTGAGCAACCGCTCCACGCGCGGCAACCGAAGACGAAAATGGCGATCAGCTATCATCTGCCAGCCATCAGCACACCCCGGGTCTCCGGTTGCTGATTGCTGATAGCTGACCGCTGATGGCTATTTTAGGGAGTCACATATGAAAATCCAATCTACCCGCCGTGCTTTCCTCGGCAGCGCCGCCGCGATCCTGGCGTCTCGTCCGCCCAGCTTCGCCGCATCGATCGAGGGTCCCCCGGACCTGTTTAAGCTCGGCATCGCCTCGTACTCTTTGCGCAAATTCAGCCGCGGTGACGCGATCCGGATGATCCAGCAGCTTCAGACGCCGTACGTGAGCATCAAGGAGTTCCATCTCCGCTACGCCAGCACGCCGGAGGAGATGGAACAAGGACGCAAGGAGTTCGAGGGCGCCGGCCTGAAGATTATGAGCGGCGGCAACATCTCCTTGCAAAAGGACGACGTGGACGACCTGCGCCGCTACTTCGAGTACGCCCGGCGATGCGGCATGCCGATGATGGTGTGCGCCCCCATGCATCAAAACCTCGGCAAGATCGAGAAGCTCGTCCAGGAGTACAACATCAAGGCCGCCATTCATAACCACGGGCGCTCGGACAAGCACTTTCCCACGCCTCAATCGGTGCTCGAGGCCGTGAAGGATCTGGACCCGCGCTGCGGGCTTTGCATGGACATGGGCCACTCCGCGGAGACCGGCATTGACCTGATCGAGTGGATCGAGCGGGCCGGCTCGCGGCTGCTCGATGTTCATATCAAGGACCTGCGCACGCTCACCACCGAGGGCGACCAGTGCGACGTCGGCGAAGGCGTGCTCCCGATCGTCCGCATCTTCCGGCAGCTCAAGAAAATGAACTACCGCGGGTGCGTCAACCTGGAATACGAGATTCACCCGGACAACCCGCTGACCGGTATGCTGAAATCCATGTCCTACATGCGCGGCGTGCGAGACACCCTGTAGGAGTACCTATGAACTGGAAATTCGATCAGGTCGATCCACCCTACGGCGCAGTCAGCGAGGGGCCTGCCTGGACCGGCTCGGTCCTGCTGTTCACGCATATCCAGGCCAGCCGGATCATGCGCTACGACCCGGCCACCGGCTCCTGCACGGTCTATCGCGAAAACACCAATTGCGCCAACGGTCTGACCCAGGACCCCCAAGGCCGGCTTTATGGCTGCGAGGGCGGCGCCACAATCGACGCCCGCCGCGTCGTCCGCTACGAAGACGGCGGCGGCTTCACCGTGCTGGCCGATCGCTTTGAGGGAAAGCGTTTGAACATTCCCAACGACCTCGTAGTCGATCCGCAGGGCCGCATCTGGTTCACCGATCCATTCTACGAGGGCGCTGCCGGGCCCTGGAGCTTCGACCGCGCCAACAAGGAACTCGACCACGACTCGGTCTACCGTCTCGATCCGCAGCCGGACGGCGGCTACCGCATCCATCGCGTCACCTTCGATACCACCCGGCCGAACGGGCTGCTCTTTTCGCTGGACTATAAGACGCTCTACGTCGCTCAGAGCGGCCGCGGGGCCGACGAAAAGAGGCAGTTGCGCGCTTACCCGGTCAACGGTGACGGCAGCCTGGGAGCGACGGCGGTCCTGCACGATTTCGGGGAGAACCGGGGCATCGACGGCATGCGCCTGGACGTGGAAGGCAATATCGTCGCCACCGCCGGCTGGGAACTCGGCGGGCCCGGCCCGTCGATCTACGTCTTTTCGCCCTCGGGAGAAGTACGGGAGCGGCATCCGGTCCCGGCCAAGAGGCCGACCAACTGCTGCTTCGCCGAGGAAGGTCTCAGCACGCTGTACGTGACGACCACGGAAGGCCACCTGTTTCGAACCCGCACCGAACGCCGGGGCCGCTCCGATCTTTTCGCTACCAAGAAATTGTAGGCCGGAGCAGGGTGAGGCTGGCTTGCCCCCCAGGTGCTAAAATACCCGCCAAGTGCTCGGCCAGACCGTTTCTCACTACCGCATCATCGAAAAGCTCGGCGGAGGCGGCATGGGCGTGGTCTACCGGGCCGAGAACACGCGCCTTGGCCGCATGGTCGCCCTGAAGTTCCTACCGGAAGAGCTGGCCAAGGATCACCAGGCCGGCGAGCGCTTCCGTCGCGAGGCTCGCGCCGCCTCGGCGTTGAACCACCCCAACATCTGCACCATCTACGACATCGACGAGCACGACGGACAGAAAATCAGCGACGACCTGGCCCGCCGCTACCCGGACGACACCCAGTTGAAGACCGTTCGTCTGCCCATGGTGCGCGCCGCCATCGAGCTCACCAGCGGCTCGCCGGCCAAGTCGGTCGAGTTCCTGCGCGCGGCGACGCAGTATGAGCTCGCGGAGCCCTGGGTACTCTATCTGCGTGGGCAGGCCCTACTCAAGCTGCGGGCGGGATCCGAAGCAGCCTCGGAGTTTCAGAAGATTCTCGACCACCGGGGCGTCGCCGGCATCTCCCCTCTCTACCCGCTCTCCCACTTGGGCGTCGCTCGCGGCGCCGCCCTCGCCGGTGACGCCGCAAAAGGTCGCAAGTCTTATCAGGACTTTCTCGCCTTATGGAAAGACGCCGACCCGGACATACCCATATTGAAAGAGGCCCGCCAGGAGTACGCCAAATTGCAGTAAAATGGCTGCCAGCCACCACGGAGACGCGGGCGAGCCCCGGTGCAGGAAGAATCGCGCGCGCCCTCACTGTGGGTGATTTAAGATCGGTGGTTCCCTATGACGATCCACTTCCATTCCGAGCTTTCTTGCAGGACGGTCCTGAGACGTGCCGCGGTGCGTGCCGCCTTCGCGGCGGTCCTGCTCGCGACGGCCGTGTGCAGTGCGGCGCCGGCCGGCGCCGCGCCGTGCGGGAGCCTGGCCGCCCTGGCGCTGCGGGACACGACGATCACGCTGGCCCAGTCCGTACCCGCCGGGGAGTTCGCCCCGCCCGCCGGTGCGCCAAGGCCGCCAGGCTCCGGGCCCTCGTACAAAGATCTGCCCGCCTTCTGCCGGGTAGCGGCAACGTTAAAGCCGACGCCGGACTCCGAGATCAAAATCGAGGTCTGGATGCCGGCCTCGGGCTGGAACGGTAAGTTCGAGGGCGTCGGCAACGGCGGTTGGTCCGGGGCGATCGTTTACCCCGCGCTGGCGGCGGCGCTGCGGAGCGGCTACGCCGCCTCCTCCACCGACACCGGGCATAGGGGCGGCGGCGCCAGCTTTGCGCTGGGACACCCCGAAAAGCTGATTGATTTCGGCTATCGAGCGGTCCATGAAATGACCGTGCAGGCCAAGGCCATCATCGCGGCCTTCTACGGCAACGGTCCCCGGCTCTCCTACTGGAACGGGTGCTCGTCAGGCGGCAAACAGGGGCTCAAGGAGGCGCAGCGCTTCCCCCGCGACTACGACGGCATCATTGCCGGTGCCCCCGCCAACTACTGGACGCATCTCATGGTGAGCTGCCTGTGGGTCGGGCAGGCGGCGCTCAAGGACCCGGCCAGCTACATCCCGCCGAGCAAATATCCGATCATCCACAAGGCGGTGCTGGACGCCTGCGACACCCTCGACGGAGTCAAGGACGGCGTTCTCGAGGATCCAACGCGCTGCCATTTCGATCCGAAGGTGCTCGAGTGCAAGGGCGAAGACGCCCCGACCTGCCTGACGGCGCCACAAGTGGAAACAGCCCGGAAGATCTACGCCCCCGCGACCAACCCGCGCACCGGAAAGGAGATCTATCCCGGCCTGGAGCCGGGCAGCGAGCCCGGCTGGACCGCCATGGCCGCAGGTCCGAAACCGTTCGCCATCCCGGACGATCACTTCAAGTACGTGGTGTTCAAAGACCCGAACTGGGATTTTCGGACCCTCAACTTCGATAGCGATGTGGCGCTCGCCGACAAACTGGACAACGGCGCCCTCAATGCGACCGACCCGAATCTCAAGGAATTCGTGGGCCACGGCGGAAAGCTCGTCCTCTACCACGGCTGGAACGACCAGCTCATCGCCCCACGGAACAGCGTCAACTACTATAAGAGCGTGGTGGCGGCGCTGGGCAAGACGGGGGACTCCGTCCGCCTCTTTATGGCGCCGGGGATGGGGCACTGCTCAGGCGGCGACGGGCCCAACACGTTCGACAAGATGAGCCTGATCGAGCAGTGGGTGGAGAAGGGGAAGGCGCCGGATCAGATCATCGCCTCCCACGGCACGGGGGGCAACGTGGACCGCACGCGACCCCTGTGCCCCTACCCGCAGGTCGCGCAGTACCAAGGGACCGGGAGCACGGATGACGCCGCGAATTTCGTGTGCAAGTAGGCCTGGGTCTGACTTGCCAAATTCCCGGCTCACCAGGGGTTGTGCGCTCCCGGGCTTGGCCCCAGGGTAAAATCCGCACTGGCCGCCGGCACGCTGGGATAAAAGGGGAGAACGGAATCCAGCCGGGTGATCGCGAAAGCCCTCTTCACCGCCGGGTCCAGACCGGCGATGCGAAATCCTCCCTCCACACGCATGACCTTCGCGAAACAATAGGCGATGCTTCCCATGCCCGAGCTGTCGACATACGGCACGCCGGACATGTCAAATATGATCTTCTTTTCGTTTTGGCGCAGCAGTTCGAGCACAGCTTCTTCCACGCCTTTGCTGTCCGGCCCCATGGTCATTCTTCCGGTGAGCTC
>JBGOUJ010000209.1:0-11048 GCA_041477005.1 Terriglobia bacterium
CCCCCGAGACCCAGGGATTGGGAGGCGGGAATGGCGCGGCATCCGATTGATGCCAGCCTGTCCTCCGGTCTTTCTGTTGCGCGGTTATAATGCTTCTGATAGGAGTGCGGGGCCTGGCAGGACTGGAAGAGGGTTCTTGCGCTACGTGTACGAAGAGTTCAAGTGTTTTTTGCCGGACCGCTGAGGTGAACTATGCATCTGCTACGAATTCCGACCTGCCTGTTGTTCGCAGGTCTGGCTGTCGCTCAAACGCCCAAAACTGCGCCTCGAACTCCCGACGTCCCGTTCGTACCCACGCCGCAAGAGGTCGTTACGGCGATGCTGAAGCTTGCCAAGGTGACCCCCAAGGACGTGGTTTACGACCTCGGATGCGGCGACGGGCGCATCGTCATTACGGCCGCGAAGGATTTCGGGTGCCGGGCCGTGGGGGTCGACATCGATCCCGAACGGATTAAAGAGGCCCGGCAGAAGGCGCAGGAGGCGGGCGTCACCGATCGCGTGACCTTCCGCGAGGGCGATCTGTTCACGGCCGACATTCATGACGCCACGGTCGTCACGCTCTATTTGCTGCCGGATGTGAACCTGCAGCTTCGGCCGAAACTCCAGAAGGATCTGCGGCCAGGCTCCCGCATCGTGTCGAACACCTTCGACATGGACGATTGGAAGCCGGACCAGAAGGAAGTTGTAGTCAGCCGCACGATCTATCTCTGGACGATTCGATCCGGCGGTCAGTGATCCTCGCCTTGCCAGGATGCCGCATTGGAAATCCCGGTTAAAATGCAATCCTCGGCGCTGACTCTGATCTTGACGGTGGCCGTAAGCATGGCACAGCAGGCCGGTCAACCGCCGGAGGAGTCATGGCCTCTTCGCCACAATCACGGTCACGTACAGGGGCTTGACGTGACCGCCGGCTGGTTTTGGGTTTCAGCGGTGGATCGCCGCACCAAGACCGGCTGGGTGTGGCGCGTCGATCGGCGCTCGCTGCAGACGGTGGCCGAGCGCAACATCGCTCAGGGCACGCTCTACCACGCGGGCGGATTGCAGGTGGTCGGCGACATCCTCTGGGTACCGATCGCCGAGTACCGGCCAAGCTCCAGCTCACGCATCCTTGAATTGGACGCCATCACGTTAGCCGAGCGGCGCAGCTTCCCCGTTGCCGACCACATCGGGGCAGTGGCTACCGACGGAAAAACGGCGATCCTAGGCGGCAACTGGGATGGGAGCCGGATCTATCGCTGGAGTATGACGGGTGAGCAGCTTGGGGCGACTGACTTTACACCGGCCCTGCCAAGCGAGGACATGAAGTGGATCGGTCCCGTGCTATACATTGGCGGCATCACGCCGGGCGCGAAAACGTGCGTGGTCGATCAACTGGATCCTCGCAGTTTGGCTTTCGTCCGCCGGTTCGACCAGTCCTTGGGTAAGTGTTACAGCCGGGAAGGGATGGCCCTGTTTGGCGGCCGGTTTTTCTTTCTGCCCGAGGACGAGCCGCGCTCGCGGATTTACGTTAGGGAAATACCTCGGTAAGCAGCCCCACTCGCGGCGTTATACGAATAGCCGGTCCACGATTCCAGTGCAGTTCCGCATCGGCTCACGAGGTCACCCTCATGTTGGCCGACGTCCCTCCCGCTGCTGGAACGTAGCACTTCTGTGTGTAGTCCATCACCATACGATCGGCATTAAACCGCCAGCCGAGTGTCCGGATGGTTCGCTTCATGCGCTTGATCCAGCCACGCGGCAGGCCGTCCTGGTCGCGCTGATAGTACAGCGGAATCACTTCATCGCGGAGAACCTGGTACAGATCCTCGCCATCCCGCCTGTCATGAAGATCCATGTTGGAGTGGGTTCTGCCGGCTCCGATGGCGAAGCCGTTCAGACCGTCGTATCCTTCCGCCCACCAACCGTCGAGGACGGAGAGGTTCAGGCCGCCGTTCAAGACCACCTTTTGACCGCTGGTTCCCGATGCCTCCATGGGCCGCCGGGGATTGTTCAGCCAAACATCGACGCCTTGCACGAAATAACGTCCCACGTTGATGTCGTAGTCTTCCACGAAGACGAACTTGTCGACAAACTGCCGGTCGCGCATCAACTCCGCAATCTGCTGCAGCACCCGCTTGGCCGGTTCGTCGCGCGGGTGCGCCTTGCCGGCGAAAACGAACTGGACCGGACGCTTGGGGTCGTTCACCATCGAGGCCAACTTCTCGATATCCGCCAGAATCAGATTGGCCCGCTTGTAGGTCGCAAAGCGGCGCGCGAATCCCACGGTGAGCGCATCCGGACTGAGCACCCGGCCGAGTCTTTGCACGATTGCCGCCGGCTCGAGGCGGCGCTCGGCCTGTTCAATGGCGCGGCGGCGCACAAATTCCAGGAGTCGTGATTTCAAGCTGAGATGCGTTTCCCAGAGTTCGCCGTCATCGACATTCTCGATCCCTTCCCAGATGCGGGCCTCTCCGCTGTGCTCGTGCCAGCCGGTCCCCAAGTGCCGGTCGTAGAGGCGAAACATTTGCGGCGCCAGCCAGGAGGGGACATGCACGCCGTTCGTAATGTGTCCGATGGGAACGGCGTCTTCCGTTCTGCCGGGATAAAGCCCCGTCCACATAACCCGGGACGCCTCGCCGTGCAGAGCCGAAACAGCATTGGCGCGCCGCGAAAGTTTCAGGCCCAGCACCGTCATGCAGAACTGCTCGTGGTGGTTGGCGGGATTCTCGCGTCCCAGCGCCATCAGCTTTTCGTGGGAAAGACCCAGCGCCTCCCGGAGAGGTCCCAGATGTTCTTCGATGAGGTCGGCGTCAAACCGGTCATGGCCCGCGGGCACCGGGGTGTGGGTGGTGAATACCACTTCTCGGGAAACGCGGGGCACGGCCGGGTCGAAGCCCACGCCCTCATCCTGCATACGGCAGCGAATCGCTTCGAGCACCGCAAATGCGCTGTGTCCTTCGTTCAGGTGAAGAACGCCCGGCGTAATACCCAACGCCCTCAAAGCGCGGAACCCACCGACGCCCAGCAGCAACTCCTGACGGATTCGGACGCGGCCGTCGCCGCCGTACAAGCGCGAAGTGAGTTCCCGGTCCTCGGGAGCGTTCCCTTCCACGTTCGAATCCAGGAGCAGCAGATCGCAGCGCCCCACTTTTAGGCGCCACACCTTCGCCCGGATGGAGCCGCGGCGCGTGTCAATCTGCACGGCGACCGGTACGCCGTTGGTCCCGATGGCAGGTTCCATGGGCAGTTGGGTGAGATCCACCTGGAGGTAGTCCTCCTGCTGCCAACCGCTCCGATCCAGCCGCTGCCGGAAATAGCCTTGGCCGTAAAACAAGCCGATACCGATCAATGGAATACCCAGGTCGGAGGCGCTCTTGATGTGATCGCCGGCCAGGACGCCCAGTCCACCGGAATAAACCGGGATCGACTCGTGCAACCCGAATTCAGCGGAAAAATACGCTACCGGCCGAGGTCGCAAGACACCGGCATGCTTCGCGCCCCAGGTCCGGTCCTTCTGAAGATACTCTTGCTGGCGGCGGTACGCGTAGTTAATCCGGCTGTGCAGCACCAGTTCCCCGGCCCGACGCTCGATCTCTGCCAGCGGAATCTCCGCCAGCAGCGAGACGGGATTGTTATTGAGTTGCCTCCAGCGTGCCGGATCGAGTTCGCGGAACAAGCTGACGGAATCGTGGTCCCAACTCCACCACAAGTTGCGGGCCAGCGCCCAGAGCCGCCCCTGGGCGGGAGCGATGAATCGATCGAGAGTGCGCGCCTCGCTCACCACCGGCGCGACCTGGGCCGCCGCCTCCGCCAGCATCCGAATTTCATCCTCCCCAAAGGCCCGCGCCGCGACGGTTTGAACGACTAAGACGCCCTGCAGAACGCCCCGATCGATGAGCGGAACCCCGAGGAACGATTGGTAAGGATCTTCGCCGGCTTCGCCAAAATACTTGAAGCGCGGATGGTTTTTTACCTGTTCCACCGCAACCGGGCGAACTTGCTGCGCCACCAGTCCTGTCAGACCCTCATGTAGCGCCAGACGCAGGGTGCCGATACATTCACGCCGGAGTCCGAGCGTCGCGGCCAACACCAGGTTCGCTCGATCCGGTTCCAGCAAGTAGGCCGAACAGACATCGGTCTGAAATCGCCTGGCGATCAAAGCGACCACATTCATGAGGGTCTCGGCCGGCTTGCCGCCTTCCTGCGCGAGATTCCCGATTTCCTCCAAAGTCAAGACGTGACTGGCTTCACGCGTATCTGCGCCTGTGCTCATGGATCTTCTCTCCTCGTCGCTGCCTCTTCGATCTCGCGCTGCCATCTGCTTTCCCGGCCGATGGCAACAACTCCGATGGATCTGCCTGTAGGCCCTTCCTCGAGGCGCGCAAAGCCCGGTATCGAAGCCGGCCTGCGCTGGGACAGCCGGGATCGCAACCAACAGCGTCCCGGAGATCTGTGCGGCCCCTGCGCAGCCGCAGCTTCCCCGTCGCCCCACAACAACAGTGGGCTTTTATGATTTTACCCTGTCTTATGCTCTGCGTCCAAGGGCCGTAAGGCTTTCCTATCGCGGCACGAGGTATTCGTCCACTTGACGGCGCGAGGCGAAAGGCTGCTGCGAGGGTTGTCGGTGCACCATCGCGAGGAGCTGCGCCGATCCCCACGAGCCGCTGCGCGTGGTCGTGTACCGCATGGCCGAGACGGGGATCACCCGGTTCCCAGTGGTCGAGACCAACGGCCGGCCGAGGCTGGTCGGCATGATCGCCCTTCAGGACCTACTGCAAGCTCGCGTGCGGAACCTGCAGGAAGAGCGCCGGCGCGAGCGCGCCCTGCGCACCCGCCTCCCCTTCGCCCGGAGTCCTCGCCCGGTTGCGGAGGAGGCAAGCTAAGGCCGCCGTTTCCCCCAGCCGATATTCCCTTTGGTGGCGTGGGCCATGGACGGGCGTGGGCCCTAGACCAGCGCGGGCCACTGTCGGCGTGAGCCATCCTCCGGCGCCGCGGCGTCGCCCGACAGTGCTCTCGATCCCCGCCGCTTGCTCCTGAGCCCCTGCGCCACTAAGCAGCCCCGGATCCGCTCCACAACTATGTTCGCCATCATCGGAATCCTGGTCGTTATCGGCGCCATCCTCGGCGGCTACTTGCTCGAGCACGGGCAGTTGGCGGTGCTGGTACAGCCCGCCGAGCTGCTCATTATCTTTGGCGCCGCCATGGGCACCGTGCTGATCGCCAATCCGCTTCCCGTCCTCATCAAAATCGGCAAAGGGCTGGTCGGCGTCTTCGCGTCGAGCAAGTTCAGCAGGAAGCTCTACCTGGAAAACCTGAAAATGCTCTTCGATCTGTTCCAGA
Organism: Terriglobia bacterium; assembly: GCA_041477005.1. Classification (GTDB taxonomy): domain Bacteria; phylum Acidobacteriota; class Terriglobia; order Bryobacterales; family JACQDG01; genus JBGOUJ01. The sequence continues at coordinate 5,320 of JBGOUJ010000209.1, forward strand.
TCGCCCGCAAGAGCGGCTTGATGAAGCTGGAAGCCGACATCGAGCAGCCGGCCAAAAGCACCGTGTTTCAAAAATACCCGGCCTTCTTGAAAAACCATCACGCCCTCTACTTCCTTTGCGACACGCTGCGCATGTCCATCAGCGGCGGGATAGGAGCGTTCGATCTCGATCAAATGCTGGAGACAGACATGGAAGTGCACCACCAGGAGGAGCATGCTCCCGTGGCCGCCCTGAGCACCATGGCTGACTCGCTGCCCGGCCTGGGGATCGTGGCGGCGGTGTTGGGCGTGGTGATCACCATGGGGGCGCTGGGCGGTCCGCCCGAGGAGATCGGTCATAAGGTCGCGGCCGCGCTGGTAGGAACGTTTCTGGGCATCCTGCTCTGCTATGGCTTCTTCGGACCTCTGGCGGCCAGCATGGCCAAAGCCGGCGAGGACGAGGCCAACTATTTTCGCTTCCTGCGCGTGGGCATCATCGCTTTTGTGAAAGGCTTCGCCCCGATCATGGCCGTCGAGTTCGCCCGCCGGACGATCCCCGCTGGGTTGCGACCCACCTTCCAGGAGATGGAGAAGGCCTGCAAGGGCAGCGCCCCCGCCGGGGGCGGTGAGAAGGGGTAAGGGGTAAGGAGGCGTCCCGCCATGGCCGAGCAGACCGAGGAAGTCCAAAGGGAGGAACCCCGCGCCGCACCGACCCCGCCCGTGGTCATTGTGAAGAAAGTCGCCGGCCACGGCGGGCATCACGGCGGAGCCTGGAAGGTCGCCTACGCCGACTTTGTCACCGCCATGATGGCCCTGTTCATCGTCTTGTGGCTTCTGAGTTCCAGCGCCAAAGTGAAAGAGGCGGTCGCCTCCTATTTCCAGGACCCAACCGGTACCGGCAAGCAGACCGGCAGCTCGCAAGCCGGCACCGGGGAAACCTTGGCCATCAAGAAAGACGACATGAGCAAGCTGCAGGAAACGCTCGAGTCGGCGATGAAACAGATTCCCGAGTTCCAGCAGATGAAGGATCAGGTGCGGCTCACCATCACCGGCGAGGGCCTGCGGATCGAGCTGCTGGAAACCGAAAAGGGGCTGTTCTTCCAGAGCGGCAACTCCAAACCCAGTCAGACCGGCCAGGACCTGCTGCTCGCTCTGGCCCAGCAGCTCGCAAAACTGCCCAACAACATCCTCCTCGAAGGGCACACCGACTCGAAACCGTTTGCGGCAGGTGGCGCTTACGGCAACTGGGAGCTCTCCGCCGACCGGGCCAATTCCGCTCGCCGGCTGATGCAAGCGAACGGCTTGCGGCCCGACCAGGTCGTACAAGTTCGGGGCTTTGCCGACCAAAAGCTGTGGAACAAAGAAAACCCTGACGACCCTTCCAACCGCCGCATTTCCGTGATCGTGCAGTATCGGAACATCCCGGCCGGGGCGGGGAAGGCGGCCGGAGGAGAGAACGAAAAGACAGAGCCGGCCAAGCCCGAGGCCCCGGCCGAGAAGAAAGCGGAAAAGAAGGAAGAAAAGCACTGAGCCATGCCCGCCAAAGCCAAGATCCTGCTGGTGGACGATGACCTCGTCAGCTTGCGCATCCTGCGCAAGGCGCTCGAGACGGCCGGCGTCTACGAGATCCGCACCGCCACCGACGGCGCACGCGGCTTAGCCGAAGCGCTCTCCTTCCAGCCCGACCTGATCATCAGCGACAAGGTGATGCCCAACATGGATGGGCTGGAATTCTGCCGCCGGGTGAAAACGACCAACTCTCTCGCCTCGACCACATTCGTCATCCTGAGCGCCATGACCGACCCCGAGGCGAGGGTCGAAGGCCTCGATCAGGGCGCCGACGACTACCTGGTCAAGCCCTTGTCCTTCGAAGAAGTTAAGGCGCGGGTGAGAAATTTCTTGCGCCGCAGATTGCCCGGCGGGGCCGAGTCGAGCGAAAAGGCGGAGGCCGGCTCCACGGCGCCCCTCAGCCAGGTCCTTCAGTCGTTGGTTCACCTGGAGGATCTCGTCTGGCCCGGCGCCGCCAACCGCGGCGTCCAGGCGGCCTCGGCCGCGGAGTGGATGGCCGAAAGCCTGGATATGGCTCCCGCGGAACGGCCCGCTCTGCACCTCGCCGCATACTTGCAGGAGATCGGCAAAGTCGCCCTGGATCCCAGGCTCGCCCGATTGGATCCCGTCGGAATCTCGCCCACCGATTGGGAGTCCTACCGATCCTATCCCGGCATTTCCTGCCTGGTCTTGCGCCACGTAGATGCCTTCCAGCAAGCCGCCGCACTGATCCGCCATCAGTTCGAGAATTGGGACGGCTCCGGCTTCCCGGAGCACCTCCAAAGGGGCCAGATCCCGCTGGGGTCGCGGATTCTGCGCGTACTGGTGGACTTCTTCTACGACCTGGAGCGAGTCTCCCGGGTCGAGTCGCGAGCCCAATGGCTGGAACAGTCCCAATCGCGAGTGGGCACGGTCTACGACCCGAACGCCCACGTGGCCCTCACGCAGTACGTGCAGCAGCACCTGGACGTGATCCTGGCCAAAACGCGGCGGTTCGTGGCGGTCGAGGATCTCGAGCCGGGCATGCGGCTGGCCGCCGATCTGGTTACCCCCTCCGGCACTTTGCTGCTGCGCGAGAATGAGCTCCTGGGCGAGCGGGAAATCGCCGCTATCTTGCGCCACCACGCCATCGACCCCTTCGTCTTCAGCATCTGCGTCTATCCCAGCGCCGAGGCCTGAACCAAAAAACCCGCCCCAAGCAAAAACCCGCTCCAAACAAAAAAAGGGCCCGCTGGTTTCCCAGGCAGGCCCAGAGGGAAGAAGCCTGAAGAGAATGAAATCGTTACTTGCGCTGCCCTCCGCCACCGTGGTCGCCGCCGCCGTGCCCTCCACCACCACGCTCGGAGGAGCCTCGGCTCTCCGATCGGGCCGCCGGCGCCGCCTGCTGCGACCGCTCGGTGATGATCGGCCGATGAATCTCGAGCTGGCGGCCGGACTGCTGCGCGCTGGACTCGGAGCGACCCCCGTAAAGCGGTGTGCTCGCCTGGGGCCGCGGCTGGGCGGGCGCCGACTCACGAGTGGCGTTTGCGGAATTGCCCCCGCGCCCGCGGGGCGGCTCGGGCTGCGACACTCCATTTTGTGAACCGCCAGCGGGTTGCGACCCGCCATTGGGCTGTCCCAGGCGCCGCCAGTTGCTGTTGCCGCCGGCGTTGGGAGCGCTCGGCTGCGGCGCTGGATTCGCCACCTGCGGCGCCGCTTGCCGATTGCCGTTGCTGCTGGGCTGCGGAGCGGTCCGGCTCGCCGCACTACCCTGCTCGCCAAGCCGCCGCCAGCCGTTGTTGACGCTGCGATCCACATTGGGAGCGTTCGGCTGCGGAGCCGAATTCGCTGCCTGCGGCGTGGGCGTGGCCGCAGTGGTCCCGCCGCCCGTTTGCCGCCAGCCGCCTCCGGTTGCAGTCCCCCCGCCGGCTTGCCGGTTAATCTGCCCCGTGACCGAACCGCCGCCGCCGGCGCCGCTGCCGTTGGGCGACCGGACGCTTGACGCTGCGCCTGCCGTGACGCCGGAGCTCTGCGCTCCAGCCGCCGGGCCGGCGGGCACGCTGGTGTGCAGCGTCCGCGCCATCTGCTGCTGCTGCTCGGCGAAGGAGGTCCGCGGCGCGGTGTTGGCCGGCTGCCGCGAATTGGTGAAGAAGCGTTGCGAGCTATTCGTGTTCGCGGGCACGGCGCCGGCGCTTACGGCCCGGTTGCTGAACTGCAGGCTCTGCCGATTCGGGACCACCGGAACCAGGCCTCGGATCTGGCCGGCACTCTGAATCTGAGACGCGCTGACCGCCGGATGATTCAGTGCCACGCCGTGGCCAAAGTTTTCGACCGTCACCGACCGCACGCCCCCATTCACGCCGGCGTTGCGGTAGACGTTATTGATGTTGGTGACACTCACGATGTTGACGTTATTCACCACCGTGCGGCCCCGTCCATACCCCGGGTAGAACCGCTCGCCGGGAGCCAGCGGCACCCAGCCGATATTGCCGAACCCGATGCCGACCCCGACGCCCACGCCACCATGGTGGCCCCACCCGAAGAACCCGACCAGCGCCGGCGACCAATTCGTATAGACCACCGGTCCCGGACACCAGCCCCAGCCCAAGCCCGCCCGGAAGAGCCACCGGCCCCAGTGATACGGAGCCCAGCCCCAAGGCTCGTAGCCCACCCAGGTCCAGCCGTAATAATCGACCCAGACCCACCGGCCGTAGCTGTAAGGCGACCAACCAGGATCCGCGCGCGGATACCACACCGGCCCGTAACCCGGCGTCGTCTGCCAGTTCCCGTAAGCGTCCAGATCTTCCGCCCCGGAAACGCCCGCCGGGACGTAGCGACCGCTCTCGGAGCGCGTGATCTGGTTGTCACGCTGGTCGTTCCAGCGGTCCCACTCATCCCGGCCCTCGGCGCGAATCTGCTGCACCTGGACCTCGTTGTTGGCTCCAAGACGCACGATCATGGTCTGCCCGTAGTTGAGGACTTCCGTTCCCTGGTTCGAAGCGATCTCGACGCGGCCATCCCGGACCGTGATCTCGGTCTGGCCGTCCTCGAGCACCGCAATCCGATAGATGCCGCGCTGCACCGGCCGCACTCCCACGACCGGCGTGCTGATTTCCACGTCCGCGGTCCGATCGCGCAGGATCCGGTAAGTGATGATCCCCTTCGCAAGCTGCAACTGGTGGCGCTGGCCCTCAAGAGAGGCCAGGATCACTTGGGTGTCTTCGCCGATGCGCAGGAAATTGGAGGAATCGAACTGGAGTTCCGCCCGAGAGCCGCGGGCTGCATAGATCTTGTCACCGGCCACCAGCGGCGCATTCACGACTGCCGCGACCCACTCGCCCGAGTCACCCCGTTGGGTAGTGACCTCCCCGTTCAGCAGGCTGACGCGCGCCACGCCGCGCTCGGCCTCTTGCGCCATAGCCAGCGGCGCCAGCATCACGACCAACCACGCCCCAATCGATCGGCACCTCATAAGCGCCTCCAACAATTCCACCCCGGATAGAGCAGGTGCCGTGCCACTCTCCTAACCGATTGAAATGGGAGGGGATCATACGATTTCAGGGGCCGGCCCAGTGGCCGAAAACCACCACTTGTGGTGCCTTTGGGCCTGTGATCGGACCCCGCCGGGCCTGGTTCCTGCTTGTTCGTCGCTGGCAGTTCTCGCCGGATCACACCAGCCGGCGGCCGGCCGCGTTGGTGTCATACCCGCCCAGCTCCTCCAGCTCGCACTACAACTACCAGCACTCCCGCGCCCGCACGGAATGACCGCCTGCGCCTTCTGTCCGTTGAAAACAAGGGCCTTCTCGGAGTTCTGAAACCGTTAGGTCGGGGCTGACCTAACGCTTTTGGGGCGCGAACCGGGTTGGGATGCGGGGAATACCGATGATACCGATGGACAGGACAGGAAGCCGCCGTGAAAACCTGTCATACTCAAGGCCCGCTTTCCTTGGGGGCACGAGGCTGACCTGGCCATGAACCCGAATACGCTAAGGATTCAATCAGAGTTTCTGGAAGCCGAGATAGAAGCTGGCATGTCGTTCGTCGCTCGTGCGCGTTCCGAACAGGCTTCCGGGAATAAACAGGCGACTGCTACGGCGCTAGGGAACGCGAGGAAGGCGCGCCAAACGGCCGGCCGCGAACTGGACCGCCTCCGGGAGCACTTGTCCGCCGGGGAAATCGCTCGGTTTCAGGAAAAGCTCGACGACCTGGCGCGAGCTATCGCAG
>JBGOUJ010000210.1:0-11036 GCA_041477005.1 Terriglobia bacterium
AGGAGCAGGCGGGCATGGGCGTGGCGGTAGGCGACTACAACAACGACGGCTGGCTGGATATGGTGAAGACCAACTTCAGCGACGACACCCCGACTTTATATCTGAACAACAAGGATCTCAACTTCACCGACGTTACCTATCGCGCCGGCCTCGGCGTGAACAACCGGTTCCTGGGCTGGGGCGTGGGCTTTATCGACGTGGACCACGACGGGTGGAAGGACATCTTCATGGTCAACGGCCACGTCTATCCGGAGATCGACAAGCTCCAGTTGAACAGCCCCTACCGGCAGGAGCGCAACCTCTACTGGAACGTGCGCAACGGGGCCTTCCTCGACATTTCCGCCCGCGCCGGGCCGGCGGTCCTCGACCGCCGCTCGGGACGCGGCGCGGCCTTCGGAGATCTGAATAACGACGGGGCGATCGAGGTGGTGATCAACAACCTCGACGACGCGCCGAGCCTGCTGGTGAACCGGGGCGAAAAGAAGAACTGGCTGCTGGTCCGGACGCGCGGGACCAAGTCCAACCGGGACGGCATCGGGGCGCGGGTTACGGTGACGGCGGGAGATCGGCGAATGATCGACGAGGTACGCAGCGGCGGTAGCTTCCTCTCCCACAACGATTTGCGGCTGCACTACGGCCTGGGCGATGCCAAGCAAGCCGACTCGATTCACGTTCGCTGGCCGAGCGGGCTTGAGGAGGTCTTTCCGGCGGCGGAAGCCAATCGCGAGGTGCTGCTCGAAGAAGGTAAGGGGAAAGCCCTATCAGAGGGTCCCCGAGCGGCGCCCAAAGCGTCCAAAGACTTGGGGTCCCGCAGGTAAACCGGGTATAATAGACTTTGTCCGGCGGCCGCTCGGGGCCACGGCGGAAAGCGACCGGCCGCGCCGCGGACAGGAGAACTATGAAGAAGCTGATCACTGTGCTGGCGGGCCTCTCCTTTGCTCTGGGTACGGCCGCTCCCGGCGCTGGGGCTCCAAAGAAGAACGACTACAACTACGACTACGGCAAGAACATCAAGAAGAACAAGGGCAAGAAGCGCAAGGCTAAGAAGGTCAGGAAAAACAGGGTGAGGGCCGCCAGGCGCAACCAATAGGCCGGCCCCTCGCATGCCCAATGGTTCCGAGCTATTTGTCTCGACCCTCAAGCACTTCGGCGTCACTCATCTTTTCACCCTGGTCGGCGATCACCTCAACGAACTGCTGCGGGTTGCCGAGCGAGAAGGCCTGCGGCTGATCGACGTCCGCCACGAGTCGGCGGCCACCCACATGGCCGACGGGTGGGCGCGATTCACGCGAACGCCCGGCGTCTCGGTGGTGACCGGCGGCCCGGGCCACACCAACTCGATCACCGGCATCGCCACCGGCTTTGCGAATGGCAGTCCCATGGTCACCATCAGCGGGATGCGCGACTCCAAGATGGGCCAGCGCAACGCTTTTCAGGAACTCGATCAGCTCAGCCTGGTGAGCGGGGTGACCAAGTGGGCGGCGGTTCCGGCCGACGCGGCGCAATTGCCCTTCTATCTTCACCGGGCCTTCACCGAAGCAGTCAGCGGACGGCCCGGCCCCACACATTTGAGCGTGCCGTTCGATCTGTTTTCGGCGGAAGTAGCCACCGCTCCGCCGCTGCCGTCGCCGCCCGTCGCCCCGCGGCCGGCGCCGGCAAGCCGTGACATCGACCGACTGCTCGAGCTGCTGGCCGCCGCCGAGCGGCCGGTGGCGATTGCGGGCAGCGGCGTGTGGTGGTCCGGCGCCTGCGCCGAACTGCAGAGCTTCATCGAGAAGACCTCTCTGCCGCTTTACACCATCACCCTGGCCCGCGGCGCGGTCTCGGACCTCCACCCGCTGTGCTTCGGCTACGGCGATCCGGCCTTGAACCGCGCGGCGCAGAAAGCGTTTCAGCAGGCCGATCTGTTCCTGATCCTGGGAAAGCGCGTCGACTACCGGCTGGCGCTGGGCGGCCCGCGCGTGCTGAACTCGCAAGCGAAGGTCGTGCAGGTGGACATCCATCCGCAAGAGCTGGGGCTGAACCGGCGGCTGGAGCTCGGGATCTGCGCCGACGTGAAAGCGACGTTGGAAGCAGCGTTGCAGCAACTCGGCAAACGAGACGGCTCGCCGCGCACCGCCTGGATCGAAAACCTGCGGTCGCTCGACAAGACCTGGCGCGAGCACCTTCGCGCGACGGCGGCAGACCACTCGACCCCGCTGCATCCGGCGGCGGTCTACCAGGAGCTCGCGCCCGCGCTGCCCGAGGACGCCATCCTCTGTTGGGATGGCGGCGACTTCGTGCACTGGGGCCGCGCCACGCTGCCGGCCCGCCGGCCGATGCATTGGCTGCGCCTGGGGCCGCTGGCGACGCTGGGTGCGTGCTTGCCGATCGGCTTGACGGCCAAGGTCCTGCACCCCGAGCAGCCTTCCATCATCATTTCCGGCGACGGCTCGGTGGGCTTTTACCTGGCGGAATTTGATACGGCCGTGCGCCACAACCTGCCGGTGGTGATCCTGGTGGGCAACGACGGCTGCTGGGGCATCGAGCGCCAGTTCCAATTGGGCGCTTTCGGCGGCGACAAGACCACGGCCTGCGACCTGCTGCGCACACGGTACGACCTGGTGATGAAGGCCGTCGGCGGCGAGGGAGAGCACGTCGAGCGGCTGGACCAGGTGCGACCGGCCCTGGATCGCGCGCTGCGATCCGGCCGCCCCTATTGCATCAACATAGAAATCCGCAGCGCCCCGTCGCCTTTCTCGCAATATCAGTTGGATGCCAAGAAGTGACTACCTAGTCGTCAGCCACCAGCTATCAGCTATCCACACCCTGCGCATATGTCTCCAGAGCCGCCTGGTCGCAAGGCCTGTAAATTACGACATCGTGTACGTACGGGCGCCGCGCGCGGGCGACAACAACTACGTTCTCCCGCCGCGCTCGCGGGCTGGGCTTCCCGCAGCCGGTCACCGGCGAGACCATCGCCCACGCGGCGGAACGGCTCAGCCTTCCGGATCCCCGACCGCAGCTCCGTTGCTGTAACAAGCCGGGTGCTGTAAAATATCCCTGTCTATGGTCCGCTGGCTCTATTTCCTCGTACTCGGGGCCACTTTTTGCCCTGCGGCCGAAATCCGGGATTCTTACTTCGAGCAGAAGGTTGCCCCCGTACTCACGGCAAACTGCAGTGCCTGCCATAACGACAAAGTCAAGATCAGCGGCTTCTCGATCTCCACGTCATCCTCGGTGATCGCCGGCGGCAGCAAGTACGGGGCCGCCATACTCACCGGCAATCCAGCCGGCAGCCCTCTCCTAAGACTTCTGAAAGGCCAGCTTTCGCCGCGAATGCCGCTGGGCAAGGAGGCGCTGGCAGAAAGCGAGATCGCGATTATCGAGGAATGGGTCCGCGAGATTAAGCCGGATCGGGTCGCCGCCGTGAAAGGCGACTGGCTTTGGCCTTACCAGAAGCCGTTGAAGCGCGAGCCGCCCAAGGTCGCCCGCGCGGCGTGGGTCGCAAACTCGATCGACGCATTCGTGCTCCAGAAGCTCGAGGAAAAGAAGATTGCACCCGCTCCACCCGCTTCGAAACGCGTTCTGGCGCGTCGCCTCTACTTCGATCTGATCGGGATGCCGCCGAGCCCCGATGAGCTGAATGCGTTCCTGAACGACGACTCCCCGGACGCCTACGCCAAGCTTGTCGATAAACTCCTGGCCGATCCGCGCTACGGCGAGCGCTGGGGGCGTCACTGGCTCGATTTGGTGCGTTATGGCGAAACGAGCGGTCTCGAAGGAGACGGCCCGATCGGCAACGCCTGGCGCTATCGCGACTGGGTAATCGATGCGTTCAACACCGACATGCCGTATGACCAGTTCGTCCTCAAGCAACTGGCCGGCGGAGATGAGCACAGCCAGACACGCAACAACTATCAGCCCGATGTTCAGGGATTCGTGCCGGTCGCGTTTCTGCGGCTGGCTCCCTGGGACCGCTCGAACCTAGTGGCCGACGAGGTCCGCCAGAATTACTTGAACGAAGTCACGACCGCTACCGGCTCGATTTTCCTCGGCCTCACGATCGGCTGTGCGCGCTGCCACGACCATAAGTACGACCCGATTCCCACCAAAGACTTCTACCGCCTGCAGGCATTCTTCAACGCCGTGAAAGCCGAAGACGTGGAAGTTCCTTACAAGAACCGGGCATTTGCGGAGTATGCGCAGGCGAAGATCAAGGAATACGAAACACAGTTGAAGTCCGGCCCCGAGAAGAAGGAGCTGGACGCGTTTGAAAAATCGCTGCTGGCGGAGTTGATCCAAGAGAAGACCGAAGCGGCCAAGTCCCACCCGCTGAAAGTGGAAGACCTCCGCCTGGAGATGCGGCGGAAGGACCAGAAGATCTTCACAAGCGAAGAGATTGAGCGCCACCAGGAGTTGCTCGCCGACGCCGAGCGCACCGAAGATCTGCCCTTCCGGAAACGGCTCGATGAGTGGGAGCAGGAAGGGCTGAAAGGGCTGACTGCCGCCGTAGCGAACGGCGCCACCGACAACGTGGCCCGATATCGCGAGCTGACCGTAAAGGATGTTCGTGCCGAGGCCGCCAGGACGAAGAGTGTGGTGTTCTCCGAGCAGGAGAAAGAGAAACATCGGGAGTTGTCGGCCAAGATCGCGCTGATCCGGAGCCGCATGGCGCGATTGCAGCCGCGGACTTTGTCCCTGACGAATGTGTCAGGCCCGCCGACCGGCCCCGGAATTCCGCTCACCCACGTGCTGATCAGCGGAGACTACCGCCAGCCGGGCGAAGCGGTGGCGGCGGGTTTTCCCAGCGCCATTACGGGAAACTTCGAGCCGGCGGCGCTCGAGACAGACCGCTACCGCCAGTTCCCCACGCGCGGGCGGCGCTTGACCCTGGCGAGGTGGATCGCCAGCTCGGACAACCCGCTCACCGCGCGCGTCCTGGTGAATCGCATCTGGCAGCACCATTTCGGCCGCGGCATCGTCGAAACCCCAAGCGACTTCGGCAAGAATGGCTCGCGCCCCACCCACCCGGAGCTGCTGGACTGGCTGGCCATCCGGTTTATCGAGGAGAAGTGGAGCATCAAGCAGATGCACCGGCTGCTGCTCAATTCGAACACTTACAAACAGGCCGCCGAAAACCCGGCGGCTAACGACAACACGATCGACCCCGACAACAAGCTGCTCTGGAAGTTCAACCGGAGGAGGCTCGAGGCCGAGGAGATTCGCGACGGAATTCTCTATGCCAGCGGCCGGTTGAACCTGGCTCGCGGAGGTCCCAGCGTCTATCCCCCGTTGCCCGCCGATCTGGCGGATGCGGCGCGCTATGGCCGCACCGGCGGCGACATGTGGGAGCCCAACGAGAAGGAAGAGGACAACCGCCGGCGGTCGATCTACACATTCCAGCGCCGCTCTTTGCCGCAGCCGATGATGCTGGCATTCGACGCTTCCCCGTTCAGCGAATCGTGCGAGCGCCGCAGCGTTACCACCACGGCGTTGCAGGCGCTTTCGATGATGAATGGCGATCTGGTGAACGACGAGGCCGGGCATTTGGCGGAGCGCGTGGTCCGGGAGGCCGGCGCCGACCGGCGCGCGCAGATTTCGCGATCGTTCGAGATCTTGTTGAGCCGCCCGCCGAAATCCGATGAGTTAGAAAAGTTTGCGACCTATTCCGGCAGCCTGGCCGGCATCTGCCGCGTTCTTATGGATTCCAACGAATTTCTCTATGTGGATTAATCGCCGCGATTTTCTCAGCCGCTCCTATATCGGGCTCGGTGGCCTGGCCCTCTCGCACCTGATGGCAGGCGAGACGACGCCCAACCCGATGCTCCCGAAGCCCGCGCAGCTCCCGGCAAAGGCCAAGCGCTGCATCTTCCTGTTCCTGGAAGGCGGCGTGAGCCAGATGGATCTGTTCGAGTACAAGCCGGCGCTGGAGAAATACGCCGGCCGGCAGATCCCCAAGCCGCAGGGAACGGTCGGCGAGATCGCGACCTTTTCCGCCGCGCCCAATCGCGTCATCCCGTCTCCGTTCAAGTTCTCCCAGCACGGGCAAACGGGACGCTGGATGACGGAATTGCTGCCAAACCTCGCTGCCCGCGTGGACGACCTGGCATTCATTCACGGCATCAAGGTGGATAACAACAACCACGGTCCGGCGATTTACCACTCCCTTACGGGCAACATGTTTCCCGGCAGCGCGTCGGTGGGGGCCTGGGTCACCTATGGGTTGGGCAGCGAGAACCAGAGCCTTCCCGGGTTCATTGTCCTGGGGGACCGCCGGGGCGCGCCGATCGGCGGGGCGGGCGTGTGGAGCAATGGCTTCCTGCCAGCCGCTTATCAGGGGACGCTGTTTCGCTCGGGGGCGACGCCGATCGTGGACCTCAAGCCGCGGGCGGGCGTTACGCCCGAAGCGCAGCGCGCCGAGCTGGACTTGCTTGGCTGGTTTGACCGGAAGCACACGGCGGAGCGTTCGGGCACGAGCGAGCTCGAAGCGCGAATTGCCGCTTATGAGCTGGCTTTCCGCATGCAGACGAAAGCGCCCGAGTTGGTGGATGTCTCATCCGAATCCCCAGCCACGCAGAAGCTATACGGTCTGGACGATCCGGTGTCGGAGCAGTTCGGCCGGCAGTGCCTGCTCGCCCGGCGCATGGTCGAACGCGACGTGCGCTTCGTGATGTGCCTGCATGGCGCCGGCGGGGATCGCTGGGATGACCACGGAGACATCAAAGGCCGGGTGCCCAAGCATTGCGCCGAGGTGGATAAGCCGGTGGCGGGGCTCTTGAAGGATTTGAAGGCGCGCGGCCTGCTGGAGGAGACGCTCGTTGTGTGGGCCTCCGAGATGGGCCGCACTCCTTTTGACAACAACCTGGTGACGGATATGCCCGGCCGCGATCACAACCAGTACGGGTTGGTCATGTGGATGGCCGGCGGGAACGTGAAGCCGGGCGCCACGTTCGGCGAAACCGACGAGTTTGGACTGAAGAACATCGAGGAGCCGATTCCCCTGCGCGACGTACACGCTACGATTTTGCGGTTGATGGGGCTCGATCAGAACCGGCTCACCTATCTGCACGCCGGCCGCTTCAAGAAGCTGACTGACATTGGCGGACGCGTCATCGACCCGATTATCCGCGCGTAGTTTGCGTAGATTCCCACAGACGACAAAACCAGAGCGATGACGGCGAAGATGGCAAACAGCGTTCCGAATACCCGAAACGGCCAGCGCGCTTGAATAAAGAACTCCTGCAAGGTCTGGACGGAGAAAACCGGAAGGGCCTCGTCCACCGCTTGCACTTCCTTTCGGAGCGCGGCGCCGAGCGATGACGCCGCCACCCGGCCACGAGCCACGATCGCGAAACCACGCGCCGGGTCCTGGCGGTAGGGGACATAGATCGCCGGGTCCACTTCCGCCCGAGTGGGATCGTTCTGGCGAATGTCCGGGCACACGCCCACCACGGTCAGCCAGGGCTGCTCACCCTCTCGGACCAGCCGGAGCCGCTTGCCGAGAGGCTCCTCTCCCGGCCAGTACTTCGCGACAAACGGCTGATTGACGATGACGGCTGTTTTGCCCGTAGTGCCGTCGGTATCGGTGAACGAGCGGCCCCGCAAGATCCGCATGCCCATCACCTGAAAGTAATCGGGGCTGATGACGAGTCCCGAGACCGAGGGCCGCTTGTCTGGTTCCACCGGCGGCTGACCCTCGATTTCGAAGCGCCACCCGAAGGAGCCGCCGATGGGAAGACTGGAAGCAAAGGCCACGGATTCCACTCCAGGGACGGATTCGAGCCGCGGTCTCAGCCGCTCATAAAAGGCGACCCGGGTTTCCGGCGTCGGGTAGCGGCTGTCCACCAGATTCAGCCGCATGGTGAGGAGCCGGCCGGCATCGATGCCGGCTTGCATACCGTACATTTTCAGAAAGCTGCGGATCATCAGCCCGGCGCCCACCAGCAATACCAGGGAGAGCGCCACCTCGCTCACCACCAGAAAGCCCGCGAGGTATTTCACGCGCGAGCTGCCGCTCGAGCCGCGGCCGCCCTCTTTCAGAATCTCGTTAATATCGACTTTGGAAACTTGCAGCGCCGGCGCCAGCCCGAACAGAATTCCCGTTGTCAGGCAGATCGCGGCGAGATAGCCGAAGACGGCGAAATCCATGGAAAAGTTGATCCAATAAGGCTTGCCGACGTTGGCCACCGCCCGGTCGAACATCCGAACCCCCCAGATGGAAAGCACCAGTCCGGCTACGCCGCCCGACACGCCCAGCAGCACGCTCTCGATCAGCAATTGCCGCACCACGCGCCAGCGGCTGGCGCCGAGAGCCGAGCGGATGGCGACTTCCTTGGTCCGCGCGATCGAGCGGGCCAGCAGGAGGTTGGCCACGTTCGCGCACGCAATCAGCAGAACGAACCCCACCGCTCCCAGCAGCGCGAGAAAGACCGTTCGGATCGGGCCCCCATTGAATTGGTCGTTATAAGGCTTGACCACGACGCCGACCCCTTCGTTCGTTTTGGGATAGGTCTTCTCGAGCCTCCGGGCCACCACGTCCATCTCGGCTCGCGCATCGGCCAGGGTGGCGCCCTCCGCCAGGCGCCCGAAGGCGAGCAAGCCGCGGCTGTCCCGCTTCTCTGAATCTGCGGTCGGAACCGGGGCGTCCACAGGTCCTCGCGCACCGGAAACTTCATCCCGTTCGGCATGACACCGATCACGACGGTCGGGATGTCGTCGATCCGGATCGTCTTTCCTGCGATGCCGGGATCGCCTCCGTAGCGGTTTTGCCAGATCCCGTAGCCCAGGATGACGACTGGCGCGGCGCCCTTGTGGTCCTCCTCCGGTGCGAAGTCGCGTCCGAGCAGAGGCTTTTGTCCGATGAGGGAAAAGCTGTTGGCCGTCATCCGGGCGCCGGCATAGCGCTCCGGCACGGCGCTGCGGTCGCTCAAGTTCATCGACGCCGGCGAGAAGGCCGCCAAGCCTTGGAAGGCTTTCGTCTGAGCTTTCCAGTCCTGGAAGTCCAGGTAGGAGGCCCCCATGCCGTCTCTTCCTTTGGCGAGATTGTTGCTCGTCAAAGACATCACGCGATCGGCCTTCTCGAAAGGCAGCCCCTTGAACAGCACGGCGTTCACCAGGGTGAAGACGGTCGTGTTGGCGCCGATCCCCAGGGCCAGAGCAATGACCACCACGGCCGTAAACCCCGGATCCTTGACCAGCATCCGGATGCCGAACCGCACATCTTGCCAGAGATTCATGGGTTTCAGGCCTCTGCTGGACTACGAAGCCCTTGCGCGCAAAGTTCAGCGGCTCTCGAGAAAATCAAGAATGAATCGCGCACACCGCTCTCGGTGGTCGTACCAGAAGGGCCGGCAGCGGGGGCGATTTCGGCGGCGGAGAATCAGCAGGGTCGGTGGTGCTTCCTGTGCGGCAGGATTCAGGAACGCCATGAAAGCGAAGGGCCTCCCGAATCCGGGAGGCCTTTTCAAAAACTGCTCGTCTCACTCCGAGACGCAAAGTACGCCAAGAAAGACTTCTTTGCTTGCTCCTTCACGGCGTCGTACGGTCGCGGCTCCGAAGCGATTAGTCGCCGCAGCTTCCTACCAGCTCGTTATCCGGCTGGGTGGCGGGCTTGGCCTGGGATGCGATGATAGGTTGCAACTGCACCAGCTCGGGGCCGGGCGGCTCCTTGAGTACGTGCTCGCGGTAGAGCTTGGCCATCCGCTCGTTCTCCAGTTGCTGCTGGCGGAGCTTCCCGTCGCGCGCCCGGATTTTCTCTTCGCGGGCGTTCTTGGCGATGCCCAGCGCATCCAGGTCGTGCTGCTCTTCGGTGGTGACGATCTCGTCGCGGAGCTGCAGGCGGTGCTCGGAGCTGTTCAACTGCACGCTCTTGCCGCCGGCGAAGATCTCGTGCCGCCCGTGCTCCTCGTACCACTTGGTGAGGGTGGCGGTCATGTGCATCTTCTCGATGATGTTGCGCCAGCCGACCCCGGTGTTGTAGGCGCAGAAGGAGACTTCGCCTTCCTGGGTGGCGTAGGGGATGATGCACTGCTCGGTGCGGCGGAAGTCGTAGTTGAACAGATCCTGGAACCACATGCCGGCGACGAAGAGGAGATTCCAGCGGTCCTTCCGGCGCTTCAAGATGTCATCCAGGCTGCGATCGCCCGAGACTTTGCCGTAATTGTACCCGGTGGCGCCGAGGCTCTTGTCGAGCTTCTTCAACAGGTCGAAGAGGCGGAAATGGGTCGGCGTCATGAAGGGGTTGTAGTTCTTGAGCAGGGCCAGCGTCATGCCGGCGATCGAGAGCCACTTGCTGCGGCCCCAGTCGTTGACCTTGGCCACGTCTTTGGCGAGCTGACCGGCGTTCAGGAAGGCCGTGACGGGCACGCCCTCGCGGGTGTGTTTGTCAACCATGATGGCCATGCCGATGCCGCAGTTGGGGTGGCAGCCGCAACTCACCTGGCCCCAGTTGGCCGACGGGCCGTGCACCTGGTCGGACCAGTCGGAGAAGGTTCCCATGAACGAGAGCGGGAACCAGTCGCGGGCCGGTTCGCCGATACCGAGCTGGTCTTTCACGTCGTGCGCCAGGTGCGAGAGCGTGTAGCGCTGGGCCTGCCGGCGTTCGTCGGTGACGGCTTCGTCGCGGCCGGTGAAGGAAACCGGCTGGAAGGACAGGAAGGCGATCTTGCCCGGGTTGTCGAGCGCGAACCGCACGATGCGGCCGACCTGCTCGTTGTTGATGCCGTTGACGATGGTGGTGACGGGGACGATCTCGACGCCGTTGGAGTGCAGGTTTTCGATCGCCCGCAGCTTCACGTCGAACAGGTTGCCGACCTTGCGATGGGCGTTGGCCGCGTTGCCGATGCCGTCGAACTGCAGATAGGCATAGCGCAGGCCGGCCTCCGCCGCTTGCCGGCAGAACTCGGGGCTCTTGGCGAACTCGATGCCGTTGGTCGCCGCCTGCACCGAGTTGTAGCCCACCTTGCGGGCGTAGCGCACGGCGTCGAGGAAGTACGGCGAGAGCGTCGGCTCGCCGCCCGAGAACTGGACGGACATCTGCCGGCGCGGCTTGAGCG
>JBGOUJ010000211.1:0-11015 GCA_041477005.1 Terriglobia bacterium
ATCGGAGAGACAACCGGGGGCGGCGCGCACCCCGTTTCCGGCACTTCATGAGCGGCGTGCCATTCGCGCGGGCAGTGAACCCCATCTCGAAGACGAACTGGGAAGGAACAGGCGTCGAGCCCGACGTCAAGGTTCCCGCCGATGAGGCGCTGGATGTGGCGAAGAAGATGGCCGCCGAGCAAATCAGGAACGACCAGCTCAAGAAGAAATAAAAGGCTCCAAGCACTTCATATAGCCGACATCGGTTCCGAACAGGATCGCCCCACCCGAGGCGAGCCATGCTCGCAACTGGCCGATACCGGTCTGGACGAACTGCTCGAGAACCTGTCGCCGAAACGGTAAACGACTCTCACACGCGTCTCATGACGGCACTCCGACGCGGCGCACCAGCTCGCGGAATCGAGGATCCGGGCGCAACGGGTCCAGCCTCGGCTCCCGCGTCAGATACACCAGCCACGCCGAGCGCTCCTGGCAGGCTTTCTCCAGCCAGGCGAAGGCCTGGTCCTTGTCCCCCAGGCCCACATAGATCACCGCGATCTCGTAGGCCCCCACGTAGGATTGCCGGGACCGCTCCTTCAGCTCCTCGATCACCTGCAACGCTTGGGCGCGCTTTCCTCCCACGGCGTAGGCATGCCCCAGCGACGCGAGGCTGAGGGCGTTGCGGCCCGAAACCTCGCTCGCCTTCTCCTCCGCCGCAATCGCCTCCTGGTACATCCCCTTCTGCTCGTCAGCCCAGCCCAGAAGCAGATGCCCGTAGAAAAAGTTGGGATCCAGCTCCAGAGTCTTGCGCACCTGCTCGATCGCCTGGTCCGGCTGGCGCGCCCACACGTAATGCCAACCCAGGTGCCCGCTGATGATCAGATTCAGCGGGTCCAGTTCCAAGGCCCGCTGGCTGGCGGCCAGCGATTCGTCCACCCGGCCCACCGCCATGCAGTAGTGCGAGTACCTGTGCTGTGCGTTGGAATCCCGCGGGTCGAGCTCCAGCGACCGCCGCAATTCTCGCTCGGCGCCCGCCCAGTCCCAGTCGAAGTTCAGCAGCGCATACCCCATCGAGGTGTGAGCCTCCGCCAACTGGTCGTCGATCTCGAGGGCCTTTCGCGCTGCCGCGCGCGCTTTTGGCCCCGCTTCGGCGGGGGCCATGGCGCCGACCTCCCACGACCCCAGCGACAGGTAGTAGTCGGCCAGCCCGGTGTAGGCCAGCGCATAGTTGGGATCTTTCTCGATGGCCTGCTGGAACGACTGGATGCCCCGGTCCACATCCTGGGGCATTTTGTTCCAGTAGTAGCGGCCCTTCAGGTAAAGCTGGTAGGCCTCGGTGTTCGCCGTGGGCCGCTTGGCCGGCCGCCTTTCCGCCTCCCCGGCCGGGCGCACCCGCAGCCGGCGCGACAGGTCCCGGGAAATCTCCCCCTCGAGCGCCAGAACGTCGGCCAGCCGCCGCTGATACTGCTCGCCCCAGACCCGCCGGTTGTCCCGCGTATCGATCAGCTCGGCGCTGACGGAGAGGTTCTCGCCCCGCTGCGCGACTCTCCCCATCACCACGGCCCGGACATTTAGCTCCCGCGCCACCGCCTGGGGATCCGCCGCGCGCCCCTTGTAGCGAAACACCGACGCCCGGGCAATCACCCGCAGCTCCGGCAACTGCGTCAGGTTGCCGATCAGACTCTCGGTGATCCCGTCGCTCAGGTATTCCCCGTTCGGATCGCCGCCGGCGTTCTCGAACGGCAACACCGCCACCGAATCGATCGCCCCGCCCCGGCCAGCGAGCCAGTAGGCCGCCACCACCGCCACCGCCACGACCGCTACAGCCGCCGCCCAGGGCCACCTCCGGCGTCCTCGCACCGGCGCGGCGACCGCCGCCACCGACGGGCCGCTTAGCCGCTCGAGATCCACCACGATCTCCCGCGCCGACTGGTAGCGCCGCTCCGGATCCTTATCCAGCGCCTTCAGAATGATCTGCTCGAGCCCCGGCGCCACGCTCCGCTGGACGCTGCCCGGAGGCGCCGGCGGGTTCAGCAGCGTATCGGCCACCTGCGCGAACGGCCGGCGCCCCGTCGACATCTCGTACAGCACCGCCCCCGCCGAGAAGACGTCGCTGCGCGGGTCGACCCGCTCCCCCCGAAGCTGCTCCGGAGACATGTACGGCAGCGTCCCGGCCACCCCGTGGCCTTCCGTCACGCTGCGGGTCAGCGCCTCGGCCCCTTCCGGCTGCCGTAAGGTCGCCAGCCCGAAGTCCAGGATCTTCAGCCGCCCATCCGGCGTCACCTGCAGGTTGCCCGGCTTCAGGTCCCGATGCACCACCCCCGCCTCGTGCGCTGCCGCCAGCCCTTGCATCATCTGCCCGCCGAGCCGCACCAGCTCCTTCTCCCCGAGCGGACCCGTCTTCAGCTTCTCGTCCAACGTTGCCCCGGGGATGTACTCCAGTACCAGGAAGTCAACCCCCTCCTGCGTGTCGAAGTCGTGGACGGTGGCGATGTTGGGATGGTTCAACTGCGACAGCGCGAGGGCCTCTTTGCGAAACTGCCGGCGGGCCGATTCATCCGCCAGCGTCCCGGCGGGCAGCACCTTCAACGCGACGTCGCGCTGCAGTCGCTCGTCCCGCGCCCGGTAGACGATACCCATCCCTCCGGTCCCGATTTTCTCCACGATGCGGTAGTGTCCCAGCGTCTGGCCGATCATACGGACTGCTTGACTCGCCGAGCATATCACGCCATCGCTCGCGCTGGAAAGCGCCGCCGCCCTCCGAGCCCTCCGATAGATTTCTCCTCGGATCAGTCAAAGCAGCCGTAGCCTTTCAGCCGCGCAATTGATTGGCAATTTCCAATGACCACACCGTTTCTGCAAGTGGGGGTTCCGGCAGTGGATTTGATTGATTTCAACCACGGGACCAACAACCGTTACTGGCACACATCCGAGGACACGCTGGACAGGGTAACCGCACAAAGCCTGCAGGTCGTGAGCGAGGTGTTGCTCGAAGCGGTGGCGGAACTGGACCGCCAATAACGCTTCTCACACGGCGTGCACGCTCCAGCAAGGACGCTTGTTGTTATATCTATTGGACCGCGATCTTCACCTCCGACCCGGTGATGAAGGCTGCTGTAAGCTGAAGGCTCACCTGGCCCGCCGTGGTTCCTGAAGGAAGCCGGAAGTTCACCTGGTATGCGTCCACTGCACCGGGGTATCCCCCCGCATAGAGAACCTCCGCAGGTCCCCCGTTGGCCGTCATCTCGACCGGCGAATTCACGATTTGCTGCGGAGTAAACGGCTTGCCGGGATCGACTCCCGGGCGCGTCGGACCCAGGCCGGTGGCAAACAAGGCTAATATCTCACCTGCCTTAGCCGGTTTGGCCGCTGTGACCGGCGTAAAGTCGTTGGCGTGAACAACCACCGGTCCACTGGCGGTAACCATGATTTCGGGCCGCGACATCGGGATCAGGTGCAAGAGAAATATCGACCTACCTCCTCCGTTAATACGCCGCTTGGCCGGATCTTCTCTCACGGAACCGCTGCGGGCTTGTGCCGCCCCTGGAATCACCGGCCCGGATTCAAACTGCCCGCGCATTCCAAGGAATGCCCCTGTCCCACCCACAATGGCAAAGTTGCCTTGCCTGGACGTGACGGGGGATCCCGGTGGGGGAGTACCACCGTCGAGTCCTAACATCATAATGGAACCAATAGCGGTGCCGTCGGGCTGCAAGATTACGAGAATCCTATCAACAATGTTTGTGGCAACCAGATCCGCAATTCCCTGCCCAGGAGGGGGCGCAGGCGCCAGATTGATCGCAGTCTGCCGGGTCAGGTAGATGCCCTTCGCCGGCTTACCATTTACCGCCACGATATCGGCCTCAGTTACCCATGTCGCGAAGGTGGGGAACGTTAGAGTGATGGCGGTTGGAACGGTCCCGAATGCCGCGAAGTCCGAAGTATCGTATATATACCTCACATGGTTATCCGTGTCGATTTGGAGCATTGTGACAGGCGCTACTTGCGCCAGGCCGGGCTGGCAATGGATCACCGCACAAAAGACCGCCACAACGAAAGTTTTCCCTGTTGCGCGCATAAGCTTCTCCTTTTCCGGTTCCGTTTTTCCGGCGCGGCAGCCCGAACGGCTCGCTGCCTTGCCGGTACAGTCGCAATTCCAAAGTCCCGCGCTTGGGATACAATAGAGCGGCTGCAACTCGCTGGGTAGAGCATGTTCATGCGCCCCCCCCAGCAAAAGCGGCAGTCTCGCGCCAAGACGCCAAGCGCCCCAAGAAAAACGCTCTCCTTTTGTTTTGGTCTTTGGCGCCTTGCGTTCTTTGGCGCCTTTAGGTGGGATCTTCCGGTGAGCCCGATGCTTGGGCCCTTTATTCCACGATGCCCGTGCGGAGCGCTTTGGCTACGGCTTCCGACTTGGTGTGCACTTGCAGCTTTTCGTAGATGCCGCGCACATGGTTGCGTACGGTGTTGATGCTGACGCCCATTTGCACGGCCGCTGACTCGTAGTTGTATCCCTCGGCCAGCAGCGCCAGCAGACGACGCTCTTGCGGCGTGACCTCCCGTTGCTCATCCGGCGGGGCATGCTGGGGTTGGAAAAACTCGACCATTTGTCGCGCGATCTCGGGTGAAATCGGCGAGCCTCCGGCATGCACGGCCCGGATGGCGTCCAGCAGTTGAGCGGTGCGGGCCGTCTTCAACAAGTAGCCGCTCGCCCCGTTGCGAATCGACGTGAACACCTTGTCGCTATCCGCAAATGCCGTAAGAATCAGGATCGCCATGGAGGGGAATCGATCGCGCAGCTCACGGGCGGCCAGGGAACCCTGGACGCCCGGCAATTGCACGTCCAGCAGCAAGACGTCCGGCCGGGCTTTCGCCAGCGCGCTCCATGCCTCTTCCACCGACCGCCAGGCGCCGGCGCAGGAGATCCCTCGGGCGCTCTGCAGGATGCACTGCAGCCCCTCCAGCAGCTTGGAATCATCGTCGATCACGGCAACGCGGATCGGACGTCCTTCTGAAGCTGTCATGCTCTCTCCGCCGGCTGCGCCCGCCGGAACATTTCACGCCAAAGGGCAAAGAACGCAAAAAAAACAGCGGGTTTTTGTTGGCGTACCTGGCATCTTTGCGCGAGACTGCATTTTTTCACGGCTTCATCGGCACACGCACCTCAATGCACGTGCCCTTCCCGGGGTGAGATTCGATGCTCAGTTGCGCTCCTAACAGCACCGCACGCCGGCGCATGTTGTCCAGACCGAGGCCCGCGGCTTCCCGGTCTGGGAATCCGCAGCCGTCGTCCTCCACGCGAGCCACCAGAAGCCCGCCCTCCATCCACACGCGCAGCGAAGCCCTGGCGGCCCGCGCGTGGCGCGCGATGTTGTGAACGGCCTCTTTCAGGATCAGGTACAAATGCCGCCTCTGATCCACTGTCAGCTCGCGCGCCAGCCAGGTGCCGTCGGCTGTTACGTCCCACGTTGTGCCGGCCAGAAGATCTTCGCCGAAGGCGCGTATTCTGGCCAGCAAATCCCGCAGAGTCCGGTGGCCGGGGGTGATGGTCCATACCAGATCTCTGGTGCTTTCCGCCAGGCTCCGGGATGTTTCCGAGATCTCCTGCACGTATTGCTGCGCCTTGACGGGCGGCGGCGAGCTGTGCCCGAGCGCCTCGCTCAGGACCGCGATGCGCGACAGGCCGGCGCCCATTTCGTCGTGCAGGTCCATGGCGATGCGGGTTCTCACGCGCTCCAGCGCTACTTGCTGGGCCGTGTTCACGTGGTACCAGCCGTAGAGCAGGCCGGCTCCGGCCAGCAGAATCAACGCCTGAAACCACCAGCGATTCCATACCGGCGCGAGCACCGCAAACGCCACCGAGGCCGCGGCCGGGCCGGGTCTGCCTTCCTCGTCCAGCGTTCGCAACTCAAAGCGGTACTTCCCCGGGGCGAGATGGGGAAAGCCAACCGAGGAGTTGGCTGAGGGCTCGCTCCAATCGGCGCCCGCGCCGCTCAACCGGTATTGGTAACGCAGGCGCGACGGCGCTCGGTGGGAGACCGCCAGGAAGTCGATCTCCACGGAACTCTGCTCCGGCTCCAGCCGCAAGGGTCCGGCTTGCGTCTCGCCGAACTCGGAGAGCAACTCCAGCTTTCCTCCCGCGCGAAGCTCGGTGATCCGCGGGATGGGAGGCGGCAGCGGCCGCTCCACGATGGAGTGAAGCCGCGAAAGGCCTTGATTGGATAGGAACCAGAGGTCGCCATTCCGGTCGCACAGCGCCGACCGTATGTCGCCCTCCGCCAGGCCATCGGCGACAGAATAGTGCAGTACCGCGCCGCCACGGGGCTCGATCCGGTCTACACCCCGTGCCGTTCCGGCGTACACGCGGCCCAGCCGGTCCTCCGTGATGCACCACACTTCATTGCTGGAAAGATGGCTTGGCGCGTCGTAAACCCGAACCACCGGGCGGGCTCCCGAGGCGTCCACTTCGGCCAGGCCGGCATCCGCGCTCGCCAGCCAGATGTGGCCGCGGCGATCGCAGTGCAGCGCATTCACTGTGCCCGGCGGAATATCGGGAATCTCTTCGACTGTTTCACCCCGCAACCGAAGCAGACCGCCAGGGCGACCCAGGCCGAGCCATATACACTCGCCGTCGTCGGCAAACGCCGTGATGGCGCTCGCGCGGGCCTTGTCGGACAGTCGCGTGCTGAGCTCGACGATACGCCTCTGCCTGGCGTCCCATTTCGCGAGGCCGCTCAGGTCCCCTTGCCTGGTCTCGATCCAGATGTTTCCCGCTCTGTCCTCAAACAGTCTCCGGGCCCACATGGAGCCCGGGAACAACCGTAAATCGAAGCTGCGATTGGGCAGCAGCCGGCCTGTGGGCCCCGGCGGGAACCGGAACAGGCCGCGTCCCGTGGAGATCCACCAGGCGCCGGTGCGGTCCGCGAGCGTCGCCTGGCTCGAGGTCGTCGACCAGGCTGTAACGCTCGGTGGAAGCTTTGGAAACGCGCGCGCGAACCGGCCGGCTTCCAAACATTCGACCGGCCTTTGCGTGTCGCCGATGGCGGCTACGCAAATCTCGCCGGCGGCAGTTTCCAGCACCACGTCATCGCCGCTGGTCACTAATCCCGCTGCCGCGCCATAGGTCTGGATCTGCAATTGCAGCAGTTCGAGGGCTCCCCCGCGCCTGGTTCCAAACCAAAGGTTGCCCGCTATATCTTCGGTAATGGCATAGATGCTCGGGTCGGTCAGGCCATCTCCTCGGTGGTAGGAGCGCAGCGCCCGGCCGCGCTGAGGATCCCACTCGGCAAGCCCGTTCATCGTGCCGAACCAGGCTCTCCCGACGGAGCTGAACCAGATCGCGATCACATCCGGATCGGGCAATCCATCCCGCTCGGTCAAGACAAGGTCAATTCGCGCACCCGGTCCATCTGGATCCGGCCGCAGCCGCACAGCGCCATGCTTCGTACCGGCCCATGGCCGGCCCTGCGCGTCGAAAGCGATGTCCTCGATGAACTCGGGGAAGGGTCCCAGCTTGAGGGGCAGCCGCACCCAGTCGCGGTGTCGCGTCCGGAGCAGCAACCCGTCCTCGGTCCCCACCCACAACCGGCCGCTCGAATCGACACGAATCCTCGTGATCGCCGGCGCACCGGGATAGCGGTCCGCGCGCACGGGCAGCGGTTCGATTTGAACAGACTTTCCGCGCGCGATCCGGAACAATCCACCGTTTGTGCCCGCCAGCAGAGATCCATCGCGGTCTTCCGCCAGCCCGTTCACGAATTGAGCCTCCGGAGCGCTGCCCAGCGCGAAGCTCTCGAACTGCTTGCCCGGATTCCGCGGATGAAAGCGGGCCACTCCGCCGTCGGTCGCGATCCAGTATTCGCCGTCGCGCGTCTCCACGATCCCGTTCACGTGTATGTGCGGAATACCGTTTTGCCGTGTATAAGTCTTGAATTGCCGCCCATCGAAACGCGCCAGCCCCTCGTCGGTGCAGATCCACAGGAATCCTCGGGAGTCGGAGTAAAGCGCGCTCACACGATTGTGGACCAGGCCATTCGAGGTGGAGTAGTGCCGCAATGGCAGCGGCTCGGCGGGAAGCACGGTGACGGCCGGCGCGCAGAGCAGCCACAATCCGGCAGATGCTTTCGCCCATGCCGCCATATTGTTTGGAAATCTTTGGCTCACCCCTGGTTCCGAAGATCGAAAAGCCGTCCGAACAACTCAGACGACGTGGTCCGAGTTACTCGGCCGCCAACAATCGGGCGATCAATAATAGCCTCGTTGGCGCCGAAGTTATCAGATCGAACTCCGCCTGTCAATCGAACTCTTGTAAACTGTTCTGGCCGCCTCCCGTCAAGTCATTTAAGCCGATGATGGAGAGAACGAGGCGGGTATGACCGGCGATTCACCTCGAGAGCCAGCCCGATAACGCATGGCCACGAAATGGAAACTCTGCCTGCTGCTCTTCCTGGCCACCACGCTGAATTACCTGGACCGGCAGACCATGAGCATCCTGGCGCCCATGCTCCAGAGAGACATGCACCTGGACAACGAGGCGCTGGGCTGGCTGTTTGCCGTGTTCTACTACGCATACATGTGCGGCCAGGTCGCTGTCGGACCGGTGCTCGACCGGTCGCATCTGCGATGGGCCTTCGGCACGGCGGTGATCGCCTGGTCGGCTGTCTCGGCGCTGACCGGACTGGCGACGGGCTTCGCCGGACTGATTGTGTTTCGTTTCCTGCTCGGGGTCGCGGAGGCGGCGAATTGGCCGGCGGCCCTCCGCATCGTGGCTCGCGCTCTGCCGCCGGAAGAGAGGGCGCTGGGGAACGGAATCTTCACCAGTGGCACCAGCGTTGGGGCGCTGATCGCGCCCGGCCTGATCCTGGCTGTATCCGCGGCGCTCGGGTGGCGCTGGGCGTTTGTGCTGGTGGGCGCCCTGGGCTTTGTGTGGATCGGCGTGTGGGTGCTCTCGACGGGAACTCCGGAGCTGAACCACGTCTGGCGAGATCCCGTCACAGCCGGCGAAGGGTGGCGAGGCCAGCGTCGGATTTTTGCCGGGATCCTGCGCAGCCCGCGGTTCTTCCCCGTCTTGATCGTTTCGGTGCTGATCAATCCTTACCTTTACTTCAGCGTGAACTGGCTCCCGACCTACTTTGCCCAGCACCGGGGTTTCACGCCCGGCCGGCAGATGGGCCTGGTGCTCACCGCCATTTACCTCGGGCTCGATATCGGCAACCTGGGCTGCGGGGCGGCGATCCTGAAGCTGGTGCGGAGCGGACGCTCGACCGAGAGCGCGCGGCGCATTGTATTCCTGTCGGCGACAGCGGCGCTGATCCTTTGCGGCGCGGTCCCTTTTCTGCCCCTGGTGTCGGAGGCCACAGCGGCTCTGATCCTGGTGAATGTCGGGTTGGGGGTCTGGACGGCGATGTACCTCACCATGGCCCAGGATGTTTCGCCGACGCACGTCTCGACCGCGCTCGGCATCCTGAGCAGCTCGGGTTCGCTGGCGGGCGCCCTGGCGATGTGGGCGGTGGGCAAGATAACGCAGCAAACCGCCAGCTTCACCATACCCATGGCCGCGTTTGCCATCGCTTCCGTCGTGGCGGCAGTGGCCGGGCTAGCCGCGACTCGGGAACTGACGGCGGGCCGGGGAGCGAGCGAAGCCGTGTTGCCGGTCCGGCCGCCGGAGTGACGGCGCCGGGCGTGAGTGTGGTGAGGCATGGGCATCGGACGCGTGATAAAATGAACGGGTTCAATGCCAGGCGATGTCGAGGCCGACGGCCTCACCAAAGACTTCCGCACGTTCCAGCGCAAAGAGGGAATCCGGGGAGCCATTGAGAACCTTTTCGTCCGCCAGTACAAGACGGTGCGCGCCGTCGATTCGGTCTCCTTTCGCATCCAGCCGGGCGAGATGGTCGGTTACATCGGGCCGAACGGCGCCGGAAAATCCACCACCGTCAAGATGCTGACCGGCATTCTGGAGCCGACCGCCGGCCGCGCGGTGGTCAATGGTTTCGTCCCTTACCGGGACCGCACCCGCTACACCCGCACGATCGGCGTGGTCTTCGGCCAGCGAACCCAACTGTGGTGGGATATCGCCGTGGTCGAATCGTTCCGCCTCTTGCAGCGCATTTACGAGGTCCCGGAGCCGGATTACGCGGCGCGTATGGATCTGTTTGACAAGGTCCTCGAAATCAAGCGCTACCTGAACACGCCGGTGCGGAAGCTGAGCCTGGGCGAGCGGATGCGCTGCGACCTGGCCGCCTCGCTGCTTCACAACCCGCCGCTGCTGTTTCTCGACGAGCCGACCATCGGCCTGGACGTTGTGGCCAAGGTCAACGTCCGGCAGTTCCTGAAGGAAGTGAACCAGCAGTTCAACACCACCATGCTGCTCACGACCCACGACCTTTCCGACATCGAGGAGCTGTGCCGGCGGCTGATGATCATCGATCACGGCCGCGTGCTCTTCGACGGGGCGCTGGCCGAGCTGAAGCGCCAGCTCTGGCGGCAGATGCAAGTGAAAATCGAGCTCAAGGAGCCGGCCCAGGCCCAGGTGCTCGAAGCGCTCCCCATGAACAAAATCTCCCGGGAGCGGCTGGACGAGCTGACCTACCGGCTATCCTTCGATCGCGACGAGCATACCACCGGCGAAGTGATCCGCCAGGTGGTCTCGGCCGTGGACGTGCGCGAGGTCTTCATCCAGGAAGAACCCATCGAGGAAATCGTCCGGCGGATCTACACCGGGCCGTCGGTGCTGGAGTTCGGCCGGTGAGCGCGGCGGCCGGGTGGAGCGCCCCCTGGATCACGGTTCTGGGCCGCTGGCGCGTTTACCGCGAGTTCACCCGCGTCGGCTTCATCAACATCCTGGCTTTCCGCCTCCGGTATTTCACCGGGGTGCTGACCTACCTGATCAACGTCACGGTCTATTACTTCATCTGGAAAGCGCTCTTCGCCGCCGACCCCGATCTCGGCGGCTTCCGGTTTCACGAAATGGTGACCTACGTCGCCGTGGGCTGGATCATCCGCTCGCTCTACTTCAACAACATCGACCAGGACATGGC